>VFZO01000080.1 GCA_016871155.1 Acidobacteriota bacterium
CACGTTCTCGGTTTTCGTTTTTGTGCGATGGTCCGAAGAAGCCATCGGCAAGGCACTGGCCCGCCCTCGGAATGGGGATTCTGATCAACTCCGGCACGGGAGTGAGGCGTCGGGTGTAGACTGTTGGATTCCGGGAAACCCAAAATGGAAATTCCGGTCGATATCTACTCGCAAATAGTCTGGCGCTCGGATATGATCGACGGTGGTTCGGCGGAGAGAGGAAGGCATCGAATGAATCGTAGAAAATTGCTCGCCGCCGGCGCCGTCGCGGCAACGCGAGGTTCGGCAGCCAAACGCACGCCTGCCTGGAAGTGCGTATACACGCTCGACAGCCGCCGGCAGGCGATTGAAGGCAGCGCGCGCTCCCTGGCGGACGCCATCCGGCGCGGCGCCGATCTGAGAATCGCCACTTCGTTTCGCCACAACGAGCATATCGAGCCCGGTTCGAAAAACTCCGAACTGATCCTCGAGACCGCCGAGTTCCGCGCAACCTATTTGGTTGACGACAGGTGGGTGGCTGGCATCATGACCCTGCGCCAGCCGGTCAGCCTGCCGGACGCCTTTGGGCCACGCCCGTCGATGTCGTTCTTCCTCTACAACCAGGACGGCAAGCAGGCCATCGCCCGTCCCTATCTGGATGGCGTTGCCGCGAAGGGCGCCCCTGGGCCGTCGCCATTGGATGACCACTCCAAGATGCCCAAGTACCATCAGGAGGACAGCTGGGACGCCGCCACCAACGCGCCGAGTAGCAATTTCATCTATGACTTCGACCGGTTTCGCTACTTCGTACGCGATAACTGGACGCAGGTGCTGTCGCACGGACCTTCGGGAGCGGTGGTGTCGGGCTCGATCGACAGTTTGGGTCGTGCCTTCGACGAGGGCTGCGACGTCAAGGTCGCCGTGCGGGGGCTTTGTTCCGACCTGGGAGACGGACCCGGCCACGAAGTGATGATCCAGACCGGTTCCTGCTACTACTACACGGAGCAGAAGCTGTTCATCGCGGGGACACACCCGCTGGCCCGCGTGCGAGCAGCCGTGCCCATGCGCTACGCCAGTAGGAACTGGGATTTCGGTTGGTTGATCGTTCGCAGCGATGGACGCGTTGTGCGCAGGCTGGTTGACCCGCGCACTCTGGCGTTTCGTGACACGGAGGCCAAATACGCCATCCGCTGGTTCGTGCGATAAGGAACGCGCGCCGGGCCAACTTAGGATATCTTTGTAGACATGCGGAAAATCGCCAGGCGGACTTTTGCCGGAAGCTTGACGGCGGCATTCGCCGCCGGGGCAAACGATCAGGTATCGCTCGCCTTCGTCGGAACTGGCGGAATGGGAACCGCGCACGTCAAACGCACCCTCGACTTGAAGACCGCTCAAGTGACGGCGGTGTGCGACGTCGATTCGAACAATGCCGAACGCGCCGGGAAGATCGTCTACGATGCTACGGGCAAAGCCCCGCGTACCGTTAGCGATTTTCGGCGCCTGCTCGATGACAAGTCGATCGACGCCTTCATTATCGCCACGCCGCATCACTGGCATGCCCCGGTGGCGGTGGCCGCGATGAAGGCGGGCAAGGACGTTTATGTGGAGAAGCCAGCGAGTCACGTCTTCCGCGAAGGCCGGGTGCTGATCGACACGGCGCGGCAGTACAAGCGCGTTTTCCAGCACGGAACGCAGATGCGTTCGAGCGAGGTGACTGCCAAGGCACGCGAACTGCTGGACTCCGGCATCATTGGCGCCGTGAAGATGTCCAAGGCGTGGAATCAGCAGAAGCTCAGCAACCCGGCCAAAGTCCCCGATTCCGCACCGCCCCCCGGCGTCGACTACGACCTGTGGCTCGGTCCCGCGCCGAAGCGGGGCTTCAACCCTGCGCGATACAACCACTCGAGCAACTGGACCACGTGGCGCGATTACGGAAACGGCAGCATCGGCGACGATGGAATCCACGATCTCGACATGGCGCGCTTCGGGCTCGATCCGAAGACGCATCCGGTGCGTATCACGGCGCACGGCAGTACGGTAGCCGGTCCCATCGGCGAGTATCCGGACAACATGACGGTGTCGTATCACTTCGAAGAGGGCAAGGTCCTGCTCTACGAGGAGCGCAACTGGACGCCCTACGGCCAGTATGGCTTCGACAGCGGCAATGCATTCTACGGCACCGAGGGCTTCATGGTTTTTTCGCGGCGCGGGTATCTTCAGGTGTACCTGGGCCGCAAAGAAGAGAAGGGCCCGGGGATGCAAGGCGGCTCCGGGCATCCGGGGCACTTCGCAAATTTCCTTGACTGCGTGCGGTCGCGTCAACAGCCCATCGCCAACGCCGAAGTGGCGCACCGTTCCTGCGCGCTGGTGCATCTGGGCGAGATCGCCTACCGCGTTGGCCGCGTGCTGCACTTCGATCCGGCGACGGAGACAGTTCGGGACGATGCTCAGGCAAACGCGCTGCTGACCAAGAGCTACCGGCCGCCGTTCGGTTTTTGATAGACTGTTGTAGGGCGCGAGATGAAACACGCCTGGTTACTGCTGCACGCGCTGTTGCCGCTCGCAGCCGAGGTGCTTCACAACGGGGTCGTGGTTGAAACGCCGTGGCCTCCCCGCGGAGCAGCGCTGCCGGACGCAACGAAGTTACCTCCGTGCCTCGCAACCCCGCCAAGAACGATCCCGATCGACGTGGGGCGGCAGTTGTTCGTGGACGACTTTTTGATCGAGCAGACGAACCTCTCACGCGTCTTCCACAAGCCCGAGTACCATCCCGCGAATCCGATACTTCGGCCCGATCGGCCGTGGGAGAGTGAGACGCCGGAACAGGGCGCGGGCGCCACCGCGATGCCTTACAGCGACGGCGTCTGGTTCGACCCGAAAGACGGGTTGTTCAAACTCTGGTACATGTGCGGTTACGGCGGCGCCACCTGCTACGCCGAGTCTCGTGACGGCGTGAAGTGGTCCAAGCCGGACCTCGATGTCCGGCGCGGGACCAACGTCGTTATCGGCGATCCCCGCGGGTCCACTACGGTTTGGCTCGACCATGATGAGAAGGATCCGGATCGCCGCTTCAAGTTTCTCACTCCGTCCGGCGGTGACAACGAGAATCAGATCTTGCGCTTCTCGCGAGACGGCATTCACTGGAGCAGCCCGGTGAAGGGTGATGGAATGAGCGGAGACCGCAGCACCTTTTTCTACAATCCGTTTCGCCACGTATGGGTGTTCAGCATCAAGACGCGTGTTGCGGGCGCGCGAGCGCGGCAGTACCGCGAATCGAGTGACGTGGTGGCCGGTGCGAGTTGGAGCAAAGATCAGCCGGTTCCGTGGGCCGGCGCTGACCGCCTGGACCCACCGCGCGCCGATCTGGCGGTCACGCCTCAGTTGTATAACCTCGACGCGACTCCATATGAGAGCATCCTGCTCGGCCTTTTCGCCATCTGGCGCGGCCAGCCGAACAACCGCCCCAAGCCCAACGAGCTGCATGTCGGATACAGCCGCGACGGCTTTCACTGGCAGCGTCCGGACCGGACTCCGTTCCTCGCGCCGAGCGAGCGCCGCGGCGACTGGAACTGGGGAAACGTTCAGTCCGCCGGTGGCGTGCTGCTGGTCGCCGGCGACAAACTCTACTTCTACGTAAGCGGGCGCGCGGGTGCCGCGGCGAACGGTTCTTCCGGGGTTTGTAGCACCGGGCTGGCCACGCTGCGGCGCGACGGATTTGCGTCGATGCGCGCATCCGGCTCGCCGGGAGTTCTAACCACGCGGCCTCTCACCTTCACGGGTCGCCATCTGTTCGTGAACGCGTCCGCTCCACGGGGAGAGATTCGCGTTGAAGCGCTCGATGAGAATGGCCGCACCTTGGCGGGCTATTCGAAAGAGCGCTGTATTCCCGTACGAGGCGACGCGACGATGGCGCGCGTGCGGTGGAAGGACAAGGCCGCGTTGAACGGGCTCGCCGGGCGCCGCGTCCGATTCCGCTTTCACGTCTCCCATGGGGACTTGTTCTCGTTCTGGGTCAGTCGCGAAACGTCGGGAGCGAGCGGTGGTTATGTCGCGGCGGGGGGACCTGGGTTCGCAGGAGCCCGCGACGGCGGCGGCTTGGAAACTCGATAGGATTAGGAAGGAAAAATGCACAATACACGCAGAACGTTCTTGCTGGCGGGCAGTGCCATGGCCGTGGCGCAGACGCCGCCGTCTGACCGGGTTCGTCTCGGAGTGATCGGCAGCGGCGGCCGCGGGACGTCGGTAATGGGGACCTTTCTCAAGGACCCTTCGGTTCGGGTCGCGTCCATCTGTGACGTCTATGAGCCGAACCTCGAACGCGCCCTCTCGGTAGCGGCCAAGGCGCAGGGAGGCGAGTCGCCGCGGGCGATTCGCAACTACCGCCAGCTTCTCGAAGACAAGAGCGTGCTGGCAGTGCTCATCGCCACTCCTGAACACTGGCACCACCGCATGGTGCTCGACGCGTTGGCCGCGGGCAAGGATGTCTACGTCGAAAAGCCCCTCTGCCAGACACCCGAACAGGGCGTGGACCTGATGCGCGCCGAGAAGGCGTCGAAAAATATCGTGCAGGTGGGCATGCAGCGCCGCAGCTACGACCTTTATCTGGAAGGCCGCAAGATCGTCGCGGCCGGCACGCTCGGCAACGTCCGCATGGTGCGCTCATGGTGGCTGAACAACTATGTGAAGCAACCGCCGGCGCCCAAACTCGAAGGTCCGATCGACTGGGAACAGTGGCTCGGCCCGGTGAAGCATCGCGTGCCAGTGGACGCCACGCGTTTTCGTCACTGGCGCTACTTCGCTGACTACGCGGGCGGCATCGCGGCGGACCAGGGCGCTCACGCCTTCGACGGCATCCACCTGTTGATGAACGCCTCGTTTCCCCTCGCCGTGACCGGCATCGGGAACAAGATTCAGGCCAAGGGCGGATTCGATCTTCCTGAGTCGATGGTCACCATCGCCGAGTATCCGGAGGAGTTCACCGGAACATTCACCGTCAACTACGCGGCCATGAAGTATCAGATGCGCAACGATCAACTCACGCAACTCGATGGCGACCAGGCCCGGATGGACATCGGCCGCGAGGAATGCCGCGTCCACATGCAGGGTTCTGAAGATACGCCCGCCATCACCAAACGGTCCGAACGTGGGTTCTCGTTCGCCACCGAACTGCATGTCCGCAATTTCATCGAATGCATCCGCACGCGGAAGACGCCCACCGCGCCGGTGCGAATCGGATTTCAGGCGTGTCTGATCACGCTACTCGCCAACATCTCACGCAAAACGGGCAAGCGTGTGCGCTGGGATGACGCCGCCGGCAAGGTGATTGTGTAGTGGCAAGGCTGGACGTCAGCAGATCTCTTTGATCGGCTCGCCGGCCTTGTCTTCGAACCCATTCGCGATATACACGGGGCGTCCGATGGGCGACATGTAGGTCTTCGTCCAATCGATTCCCATCGCCTTGTACATGGTTGCGTAGAGGTCGCCGGTGGAAATGGGACGATCCGCCACGTATGCGCCGCGCTCATCGCTTGCGCCGACGATGTGCCCGCCCTGGATCCCGCCGCCGCCCACCAGCAATGACCAGCAATCGGGCCAATGATCGCGCCCGCGATTGGGGTTGATCGTCGGCGTGCGGCCGAACTCACCGGTCACCAGCACGACTGTCTCCTGCAACAATCCCGTCGCCGCCAGATCCTCAAGCAACGCCGACAGGCTCTGGTCGAGTCTCGGAGCGAGCGAGTCGCGAAGACGCGTTTCGTTGTTGCCGTGAGTGTCCCACTCGCCGTGCTTGTAACCGGAGGCCGTGACAAAGCGGCATCCGGCTTGGACCAGACGTCGCGCCATCAGAACGCTCTGGCCCACCCGCGTGCGTCCGTAGCGGTCGCGGATCTTTTCTGGCTCCTTGGAAATGTCGAACGCTTCCTTCACCTTCGGCGACAGGATCATCCGTAGCGCCTGGTCCTGGAAGGTGTCCATTTTGGCGAATTCGGCCGACTTCTCCTGCGTGCGATAGTGCGCGTCCACCACCTTTAAAAGGGACCGCCGGTCTTCGATGACCTCCGCCGTCACTGATTTCGGCAAGCTCAGGTCCGGCACGAAAAAGTCCGGCAGGCTCGGATCGGGCAGGATCATCGAATCGTATCCCGGTCCGAGGAAGCCGCCGCTATACGCTTCCTCGTAATTGAAGAAGTCGCCTTCGGTGGGCATTGGCACCGCCACGAACGGCGGCATGTTCTCGCGTCCCCCGAGTTCCTTGGCAACGATCGAGCCAACACTCGGGAACTTCAGCGCCGGATTCGGCCGGTGCCCGCACAGCGTTTCGATGGTGCCTTGCGGATGGTTGCGCTCCTGCGTGCGCATGGAGCGGATGATGGAGAGCTTGTCCATGTGGTGCGCGGTCTTCGGGAAGATCTCGCTGATCCGGATGCCGCTCACATTGGTCGAGATCGTCTGAAAGCCGCTGTTAGCCTTGACGTCCCAGGAGTCGAGTTGGCTGATTCCGCCTTCCAGCCACAGCAGGATGCATGCCTTTGCTTTGCCTGTTGCTCCCTGCGCGTTTCTGAGCAGATTCGCGTGGGTCATGCCGAACATGCTCAGCGCCCCAGCCCG
This sequence comes from Acidobacteriota bacterium, assembly GCA_016871155.1. Lineage (GTDB taxonomy): Bacteria > Acidobacteriota > Terriglobia > Bryobacterales > Bryobacteraceae. Next base: position 6,589 of record VFZO01000080.1, read on the forward strand.
CAAGAACGATCCGCGTGTCATCCGATCCATCGCCTTTCTTTTCAATGATTGTGCGCGAACTCGCGCGAACTCAGCACGGCCCACAGCAGATTCTCGAGGGCCGCCGGCCGGCCGCCGCGCTGTTTCGCCAGCGCCGCAAGGAGAGACTCTTTCTCCGCCGCGGTGGGCGCCCGCGTCAGTGCGGCCAGATAGAACTCGTCGACGATCTCAACGTCGCTGGCGCTGCGCTCGAGAAGCTTCGCCAGCCGGCCGCCTGGCTTTGAGATCTTCGAAGTGTAGGTGGGCCCGGCGAACATGTGCAGCGCCTGCGCCAGGTTCGGTTGCGGCGAACCTGGACCCGGTGTTTTCCGCATGGATCTGCCGTAGGCGTCCATGAACTGCGACGGGCACAGGTCCGGCAGCATCTGCTGCGCGCGTGCTCCCGGCGCTGGATCGCCTTTCGCCATCGGATGAAAACGGAACTCCTCGGCCACTCCCGTGGCGCTAGAAATCGCATCGAGCAGAATGGCGGCCTCAAGCGGACGTGGTTGTGCGCGCGAGTAGTTGATCCGGTCATTGGCGTTGGTCTCGTTGGGAGCGCTCGCAAGTTGATAGGTTCGTGACTGCGCGATGGTCCGCATCAGGTGCTTGATGTCGAAGCCGTGGTCCTTGAAATCCTTGGCCAGATCGCGCAGCAAATCCGGATGCGTCGGCGGATTGGTAGCGCGAAAATCGTCCACCGGATCGACGATGCCGCGCCCGAAAAAGTACCCCCAGATCCGGTTGGCGGCTGCTTCGGCGAAGTAGGGATGCGACACCACCCACTGCGCCAGCTTCATACGCGGATCGTTCCACTGATCAACAGGCAGCGTGGTCCCATCGAGAAACGCCGGCATCACCTTCTCTTTGGTTCGAGGATGAACCACTGCCATGTCGCGCGGACGGTCAGGGTGATTGTCACCGAGCGTATCCACGATGAGCTGGTTGTTCCGCACCTCGGTCACGCCGCCGAAGAACGCGGTCAATCCCCAGAACTGGTTCTGACTCCAGGTTTCGAACGGGTGGTTGTGGCATTGCGCGCAATCGATCCGGCGGCCCATGAAGACGCGCATCAGTTCGGGCATGAGGTTCTCGGGAGCCACCTTCTCCGAGACGTAGTAGAAGTTGCGCGCGGGCGCGCTACGCCCCTGCGCGGCGATGCGCTCGATGGCCAGCTTGTCGAAGGGCTTGTTCGCCATCAGGCTCGTGAGGATCCAGTCTTCGAACGCTTTCAGTCCCGCCGTGCTGTTGGATGTGACGAACGTCGCGCGCAGCATGTCACCGAAGCGAAAGCCCCAATGGTCGACGAATTCCGGAGACTCAAGTAGCGCTTCGATGAGCTTGTCGCGCTTGCCAGGAGAAGTGTCGGCGAGAAACTCGCGCACCCGCCGCGGCGGCGGAAGCGTGCCCGCGAGGTCGAGCGAGACGCGGCGCAGGAACTCTTCGTCGCTCGACAGGGCCGAAGGCGCGATCTGGAACCGGCGCAATTTCGCGAATACATGGCGGTCAATGTAGTTGCGTGGCGTCACCTCTGGGTAGTTGGCGATAGGGTCTCCCACGACGCCCACCTGCGCGCTCACGGCGTGGCCGGCGGCACGGATCAGTATGGACGTTTCGCCAGTTTGCTTGGCCCGCAACACTCCCCCTTCGGCCGCTTCGATCACGCTCGTGTCGTTGGAAAGATAGAGCACCTGATCGGTGAGATCTTCCTTTTTTCCGTTCGAAAGATGCGCGGTCACCAGAAGCCGGTGTGAGCCGCCGGCGCGCATCACCGCTTCCCGGGGATAAACGTCGATGCTCCGGATGCTGACCTCGCCGCCCGCCGTGTCGGCTCCGTATGGCGCGCCCGCACGGACCCAATCGAGAACTGTCCGGTAGTCCGCTGAGTCGGCGGTGAAACGCCGCCCGCCGCCGTGCGGAATCTGCATGGCCGCCTTTGCGAGCAGCAGGCTCTTCTCCGGCGCCTTCACATCTACGCGCGGGACCCTGACTCCCTTCACCTCCGCGCTCAGCACGTCGAAAACTCCGCCTTCGACGGTCCACTTATGATCGTCTCTGGGGAACAGCGCATTCGCCGACAACTTGAATCCACCTTTGCCCTTGACGCCACCGTGGCAATCGCTGTTGTTGCATCCGCGGCGCGTGAAGATTCCGCCGATGTCGGCGCCGAAACTGAAGGGCCGCTTCTCGCCCGCGCCTTCGATGCGAATTTTCGCGTCGGCGGAATGGCCTCCGGCGACTGCGCGCAGCGTCGCCGAGCCCGCCGCCTGCACCGTCAGCTTGCCCGAGGCATCGATGCGGGCCAGCGATGGATCGGAAAGCGTCAGTCGCGCCGAGGCCGTGACATCGCGCTCCAAGCCTCCGGCATCGCGTTCCAGGACCAGAAACCTCTGCGTCGCGCCCGAGCCCCACAGCGTGGCTTCGCTTGGGTGGATCCGCAGCCCCTGCGCTTCAAGACACACCGCAGTCAGGACAAACACGGCACAGCCCCTCATTTCGGTTTTTCCTCCGGCTTGGCCTGTTGCACCACCATGAGCGGAAACTCGCGCACCGGTAGCTCGGGCCCGGGCTTGCCGCCCACCACCGGGCGGAATCGGATGGTCACGCGCGCGGGCTCGGCTGTGGGCGCAAGACCGGGATCGGCGGCCAGCATCAGCGTGGAGCCATACTGCCCGGGCAGGACCGTGTCGGCATTGTCGGGAAGGTCGCGCGGGGCTTTCTCCTCAATCAGCCGGCCGGCAGACAACAACTGCACACCCGGCGGAAGACCCGACGCCGAGTACGCCACCTCGCCGGTGAAGCCCTCTTCGAGCGCCGCCGTCAGAGCGATCTTGCGGCTGCCTCCGGGCGTGAGGTTCACACGATCGAGATCGGGACTCGTCACTTCACCCACGTGCGGCGCCTGCCGCCTCACCAGCACGCGATAGGCGAAGGATATTCCCGCATACCGCGACGTGAGATCGCGCACCTTCAAGGTATATTCGCCAGCCTGAAACGTATGGATGGCTTTCGGTTCGATGTCCTTCAGGTAGCCTTCCACCTCTGCGTTGTTGTTGAACAGCGAGACGCGGCGCTGAAGGTTGGAGAGAATCTGGCGGCCCTGGGCGTCGAGCACGGCCACGACGGGATTGAAGTGAGGCGGCGGCGTCTGCGGTGTCTCGATTTCGAACGTCAGCTTGTCTCCGACCTCGGTGCGAAAGCGAAACGTGTCCGCCTCGCCGGGCTTTCGGATCACGCCCGAGACAAGCGCCGGCAGCCGTAGTTCTCTTCCTTGCTCGTCATCCGTGTAGGCGGTGAGACTTTCGCCCCGGGTGGCGGCTCCTGATGCCCTGTTCTCCACCGCGGCTATCCATTCCGGCGTGAGTGCCCGTGTGAACGCGCGCTCGCGCCACGTTCCCTCCTCCGGTTTGGCGGCGCCGGTTCGCGATTCTTCCCTTGCCATTGAAAGCTGATAGGTGCACTCGCCACAGCCTTTGCCGAACAGAGACGATACTTGCACGAAGTACTGCCCCGGCTGAGCCGCGCGAAATGTGCCGATGGCCTCGATCGGCATCTGCTCGAAACCGCGCTCCTCGTCGAACAACAGCCGGACCGCACGCGCGTCGTCAAACCAACTCGATTTACGGCTGAACAACGCCACGCGTGGATCGAAGTTTTCAGCCGCCGTGACGCGAAACGAGAAACGCTCCCCTTCTTTTGCTTCAAACGCGAACGCGTCCACTTCGCCCGCTTTCGCGAGCCGTCCGTTGACCAGACACGGCGGCCTCACCGCCTGTGCCTCGGCTGTGCCGGCGTGCGCGGAGGATTGTTCGAGCACCACCGGGCTGTCGAGCACCTCGAACCGGATGGCGTTGGACACGCCGCGGAGGGAGACCGTGCGAATGGAATGCGATCCGATCCGCGCGGCGGCATCGACGTTGAGATCGAGAAACACACGCCAGATCGCCGGCTTCTTCGTTTCGTCTTCCTTGGCTTGCGGCGCGTGGACTTCACGTTCCACACCGGCGATGCTGCCGGATAAGCCGGGCTCGGAAGCCCAAAGCATCCTGGCTCCTTCGAGATGGTGTCCACGGATCTCCATCCGCAACGGTTGGCCGCGGCGAGCCGCGGAAGGGTAGACAGACAGGAGAGCCGGCTCTCCCTCCACTTGCCCCTGCGCGACGCCGAGCCGTGAGTCAACGGCGCAGAGCAACAGCCATGACATCGCGAATTCCCGCCGCCACATCATTACTCTCTGGCTTTCCTCTTCTAAACAATACAACAATCTGCGCGTCACGTCGCCGCTGCCGGACAGCTACCTTTTTTGTGTCCGGCAGGGTATACAATAAAAGGGATGGTTGTGGCACTACGCTCGGACGAGAAAACAATGATTCAACGCAAGGTCTATTTCAACGGGGAGTACGTTTCAGAAGCCGAAGCGAGGATTTCGATCTTCGATTCGGCGCTGATGTGGGGCGACATGGTGTTCGACATGACACGCACTTACCGTCAGCAGCCGTTTCGCATGCGCCAGCACCTGGAGCGCACCTTCGCGGGCCTTCGCTATCTGAAGATTGACTGTGGGATGACCATCGACGAGATGGAGATGGCGACCCTCCGCACGCTCGAGATGAACCTCGCGGCCCTCGACGGCGCCGAGGCGCAGATCATGCATAACATTTCGCGCGGCCCTCTCGGACTTTACAAGAGCGTGTTCAACGGCCAGATCCGGCCCACGATTACCATTAACTGCTGGCCCTTTTGGTGGCACTTGGCGCCCAATTCTCCCCTATACCGTTCGGGAGTGCATGCCGTCATTCCCGGCCAGCATTCCGTTCCGGCGCACCTGATCGACCCGAAGGTGAAGAACCGGAGCCGCGTGTACTACATGATGGCGAACCTCCAATCTCAACAAGTCGATCCCAAGGCATGGTCGCTGCTCACCGATGAACGGGGGCTGATTACCGAGGGAACCGGATTCAACTTCTTCGTCGTTCGCAAGGGCGCGATCATCACGCCACCGGGACGGAACATCCTCCTGGGCGTGACGAGAGGCGCGGTGATGGAGTTGGCCGGCAAGCTCGGAATTCCGGTTGCCGAGCAGGAGTTCGATGTCTACGACGCGTTGAACTCAGATGAGGCCTTCTTCACCGCTACCTCGTATGCCATCATGCCTTGCACGCGGCTGAACGGAAGCCCGATCGGAAACGGCGTGCCGGGTCCCATGACCAGCCGGTTGATAGCGGCGTGGAGCGAGATGGTTGGCGTGGACATCGTGGCTCAGGCCGACGAGTATGCCGAACGGGTGCGCCAAATGGAGCAACCTCTAACCGCCGGGGTGCGTTGAGCGGATGAGAAGGCGATCACTGCTTCAAGCGATTTCCTCGCTTCCGGCGGCGGCCCAAACATCCGCCGCCAGTCCCGCGGCGAAAAGAGACTGGCGCGACAAACCGTTCCGTGTGGCCGTGGCCCTCGGTGAGAGCACAACCGCCGGGGGGACGGCCACGGCTCGCGAGCGCAGTTGGGTAAGCCGTCTGGCAGTTCTGATCAACTCCGCCCAAATCGAACCCGTCCGGATGCTCAATCACGGCATCGGCGCCAACGTGATCTCGCCGCGTAGCGCTCATTACAAAGACTCCGGCCGGCCCTCGGCGATGGAGCGCTACGAGAAGCAGGTGATCGCCCACAAGCCCGACCTCGTGCTGGTCTCCTACGGACTGAATGACGCCCGCGCAGGTACTCCCGTGGGCCAGTTCATCGAGGATCTTCGTACCGTTGTTAATGGCATCAAGGCAGGCACGGGCGCGGTGGTCGCGATCGTGAATGCCTATTTCATGACGGGCTTTGACCGCTACGACCCGTTCAAGCACGGGAGCGTGGTGTCGTTCATGGGCTACAACGCCGCCGAGAGACGCCTGGCTGAAGAGTGCGACGCGCTCTATGTCGATGCCTGGGACGCCGAGGGAATGGCGCCGTGGGTGATCGATCCGGACGGGGTGCACGCCAACGATCTCGGCCATCAGTTGATCGCCAATCGCGTGTTCGAAGTGCTCGCGAAGAACTGCAGTTGTCTGGCGGAACGGGCTCGCGAGGCGCGCAAGGGGTTCAAGCCGTGGCGCGATGAATCGGTCCTCAAGAAACTTTACTGACCAGGAAGCGCCGACTGATGTTCCTTCAACCGAATCTCGCCACCGTCGAACTGAACCGCCGCAACATTACCGCCCCCGAAGGCACGCCCGTGGTGCACGGCAAGATCCTCTATGTCACCGAGGATTGCAAGATCACTCATGGCGTGTGGGAGAGCACTCCTGGCACTTTCGAAATGACGTTTGCCCAGGATGATTCCGGATACGTGGTTTCCGGAGAAGCCGACGCGGTGTTGCCCGACGGGACGGTGGTGGCGCTGAACGCCGGCGCGCTTTACCCGTTTCCCGCGGGTTCCACGATCCGGTTGGTGGTGAAGGCCACATGGCGGAAGTTTTTCTTCAACTACTACCCGCAACGGACAAACCTGCAGGCTGGCTATTGACGGCCCTACCGAGGTAACCGAACGAACTATGCCATCTAAGATACTCTTAATCATAGGAGACGCCGCCGAGGCGCTCGACACGTTGTACCCTTTCTTTCGCGTGAAGGAGGCCGGTTACGAATGCGTCGTCGCCGGCCCGGAGGCACGCGTGTATCACATGGTGATGCACGAGATCCCGCCAGGTTGGGACATCACGCGAGAGCGTCCCAGCTATCACATGGCCGCCCATATCGCGTTTGCCGACGTGAAGCCCGAAGAGTATCTCGGGCTGTTCATCACGGGCGGACGCGCGCCGGAGTACCTGCGGTACAACGAGCATCTGATGGCCATCACCCGGAGCTTCTTCGCCGCGGGCAAGCCGGTGGCCAGCGTCTGCCACGGCGTGGAGATCATCGCCGCCGCCGACGTGATCCGGGGTAAACGCGTGGCCACGGTGCCCAAATGCGCCATGGATGTGACGTTCTCCGGCGGGACGTTCGTGAACGAGGGCTGTGTGCGCGACGGCAATCTGGTGAGCGGACGCACCTGGCACGACAACCACCTGTTCATGCGCGAGTTCATGAAGATGCTCGCCGAAGCCGAGGCCAAGCAGTCTTGACGCTGCGGCCGGCGGAAAAACTTTCCCTCGCCTGGCGGGGCCTACGGCCGCGTTCATGCGTGCTGGCGGCATCGTGACGAGTGTGTTCCACGGTTGGGTGGTTGTCGCGGCGCTCTTCCTGACGCTGGGGCTGACGGTTGGCGTTCCCTTCTACGGAATGCCGTTCTACTACGACTACTTCATCAAGGAGTTCGGGTGGAGCCGTGGCGCCGCCACTAGCGGAATCGCGCTGGCGACTGTCCTGATCCAACCGCTGGGTGCGTTCTTCATCTACCGCTTCAGTCCTTGCAAGTTGATTCTGTTCGGGGCGGGAATGCTCTGCCTGTCTCTGGTCCTGCTTGCTTCCGGCACGGGAAGCCTCTGGCTTTACTACCTCGCGTGGGCGGGTTTCATGGTGGGCTATCTGTGTGCCGGTCCGCTCCCACATCAGGTGATCCTCAGCCAATGGTTCCGGCGCAATCGCGGATTGGCCATCGGGATTGCGTACGTCGGTCTCGGGCTGGGCGGAGCGATCTCGCAGAAGTACGTTGCTCTGCCACTGATCCAGAGCTACGGCTGGCGCAACGCACTCATCTATACAGGGGTGCTGATCGCCGTGCTCGTTCCGCTGGCGCTCGTCTTCGTGCGCGATCGTGCTTCCGACATGAACCTGCGCCCGGACGGCGACGCAAGCGGCCCCCAACCCGAGGCTGCCACGCCTGTCGCGTTTCGAGATCTGCTGCGATCCGGGGGGTTCTGGCTGCTGGCGGCTGGCAGTTGCGCCAGTATCGGCGCGATCGGCTCGATCAACCAGCACATGAAGTTGATCTTTTTGGACGCAGGATTGAGCGCGGCCACGGTAGCTGATACGACCTTCGTGATCCTCGTTTCCAGCTTGGCCGGACGCGTGTTCATGGGATGGATGGCAGACCGGCTGTCGAAGAAATGGGTGATGGTGGCGGTCTATCTCATGGTGGCGTTGCCGGTACCGTTGCTGTACATCGTCGGGCAGCCGGGCATCGTCACGCTCTTCGCTATTCTCTTCGGATTCGGCCTCGGCGCCAACTACATGCTCATTCCCTTGATGGCCGCGCACCTGTTCGGAGTGAGTTCGCTGGCCCGCGTGATGGCGATCGTGTTGCCGGTGGATTCGATCGGGCAGACCTGTTTTCCATTCCTGTTGGGTATGTTGCGTGACAACCAGCGCAACTATGACATCGGATTGGCGCTGGTGTTCGGGCTCGCGCTGGCCGGAGCGGCCGCGATAGCCCTGCTTCCCGCGCATCCCACGCCCGCCGATTTTGCGTAACCCGCCTCATGGTAGTCTGAAGAAGTTCTTGCGGCGCCATTGTTGGCACCAGCCGCGTGCAAGTCAATGAAAGCTTCCCCGAAGGCTCGAAAGGTTAGCTCCAGCCGATCCTCAACAGGTGGGCGGCTTAAGGACTACCTTGCCCTCCGCGTCTATCGACAATTGAGAGAGCAAATTTACACCGGCGCTTGCCGGGCCGGTGAGCATCTCAAGGAAGAACTGCTGGTGAAGAGCCTTGGCGCCAGCCGCACCGTTGTACGGCAAGCGCTCACCCAGCTTTCGGCGGAGGGGCTGGTGAGGGATGAGCCGAAGATCGGCAAGTTTGTTGCCGCGTTCACCGAAGAGACGATCGCCAAACTGGTGCCCATTCGCATCGCACTCGAGCAACTCGCTGTCCGGGAAGCGATCTCAAACATGACCGATGCCGACGCCAAGGAACTGCGCGCCATTGCCGAGCAGTTGCGCCAGCCGCAGCCCAGCCTGGCCGACCAGGACGCGCTCGACGTCTCATTGCATCGCAAGATCTGGAGCATGACCGGGAATGACGAACTTGAGAAGATTCTCCTGCGCGTAGCGGGCCCGTTCCACATGGTCTCGAACGCGACCCTGTCGTCGCCTTACTATCGCCGTAACGCAGCGGCGATTTCCGTCCAGCAAGTTCTTCTCGAGCGCGAGAAGCATGCCGCTGGCCACCAGCCTATCGTGGACGCCATTTGCCTGCGCGACCAGGAGAAGGCGGCCAAGGCGATTGCGGCCCACATCTCGGCGAACTATCAGGCTCCGGATGAGGATTTCTCGAAGTCAGTGGGAAACTTTCTGAAGCGATACCTCCACGATACCGGCGCCTGAGTGCCGCATTCAGCCGGCTGCCTGCATGCTCGCCGAGGGCAGGTTGAGAAGCTCCACGGCGTTTTCCCTTAAGATTGCCCTCTTGGCGGCATCGGAGATGTCCGCCGAATCGATCCGGCAGCGTTGCATCGCGGTGGAGTAGAGCGGCGTATCGGTACCGAACAGGATTCTGCTCGAGCCGATTTCGGACACGGCCCATTCGACGAGCCCCGGATAAATGCTACTTGCGCTGGAAGTGTCGACGAAGACGTTGCCGTGACGCGACGCCTGGATCGCTCTCACCTGGTGGCTCAGGTCGCCGTCCCAACCGCAGCCGAGATGCGCCAGGATCAACTTCATCTCCGGCAACTCATCGGCGAAGCGAACGCAGTCCTCCGGAAGGCTATTCTGCTCGCCGCTGTGGGTGAGCAGAATAGCCCGGTGCCGCGCTGCAAACTCAAAGATCCGCGCGCCCTCCTGCCGGATCGCATACCCATGTTCTTCCGGATGAATCTTGATCCCCATGCAGCGAGGGTGCCTCAGCCGTTCGGCCGCCTGCTCGAAGGTGCCGGGCTGAGCGGGATGGACAATCACCCATTGGAGAAGTCCCGGAACCTCGTCGATCACGCGGGCCGCTTCTTCGTTTCCTTTTACCGCATCCGCCTGGAACCGAGGCAGCAGACCGAGCAGTGGAGAGACCACTGTCACCTCCACGTTGGACTTGCGCGCACGCCGGACAACCTCGGCTCCGGTGGCCGTCATGAAGCGGTTCTGCCAGGGTCTTCCGTCCCGGATGTACACGCCGTAGTGGCCGTGCACATCGATCGCCTGCACATCGCCTACGCCGTTCTCCATTCGGTCTCCTCCACAGATCAGAACTCGAAACGTGCCGCGAGTTGGACCACTCTCGCCGGATCGGCTCCATTGATGGTGCCAAAGCCGGCGTTGCCCAATGTCGTCTCCATATTGTTGAACGACAGGTGATTGCAGATGTTGAAAAACTCGCCGCGGAGCTGAATCCGCTTGCCTTCGAGGATCCGGAAGTTCTTCGAGATCGACACATCCCAGTTGTTGGTGCCTGGCCTGCGGAGAACATTGCGCCCACCGTTTCCGAACGTCCCGGCAGCCGGCGCGGCGAACGCCGCCGTGTTGAAATAGCGACCGAAGGTCCGATCGCCCCGCGGTAGCACGCCATCGCCGATGACGTTGGCGCGCTGGCGTCCTCCGCCCGCCACTCCGGCTGTGTCCGGTGCGATGAACACGCTCGCCGGCAGTCCGGATTGGAAAACGGTCAGTCCGGCCAGTTGCCAGCCGGCGAACAAGGGCCGCAGCATTTTCACCGAGTCAGAAGTGAAGAACGGCACCTCATAGACGTAGCTGACGTAGAACACGTTGGTCCGGTCGAACGACGACAGTCCCCGGTCGGCGCGCCGGTTGGAAGAGATCATCAGGACATCGCGCTTGTCGGAGGCGTCGTCGATCGACCGCGACTGCGTGTAGGCCAACTGGAGCGTCAACCCGCGGCGGAAGCGGCGCTCGAGGCTAGCCGTGAAGCCGTTGTAGTTGGAGGAAGAGCGATGTCCGGCGTGCAGAACCGACGAGTAGCCGCGATACGGCCGCAGCGCTTCGGGGTTGATCCCTCGATTTGCCTGCAGGGTTCCGGCGGGCAACTGGTTGAGGTTGGCGGTGCTCAAAAGATGCCGGCTCAGCTTGCCGATGTAGCCCAATTCCACGATGAACTCCGCGGGCAACTGATGCTGTACGGTCATGCTGAAGTTGTACGTGGTGGCGTGGCGGATGTGCGGATCGTGCATGGTCACCGGCAGTGGGAACAAGGGAGTGGCTGCCGCGCCGCCCGGATTGTCGATGCTCCCAGTGGTGACCACGGCCTGATCCTGCAGGGGAGGATTACCGCCGAGCACGGTGGCGTCATTAAAGTAGAAGCGGCTGTTGAACGCTCCGCCGCCAACTCGCACCGACGTTCGCCCTTGCCCGGTCGGATCCCAGGCGAGCCCGAAGCGGGGTTGGAACAGATGCCGGTCCGCCGTGGAGATACTGTCCGGCAGTCCGCGAAACAGCCGCGCGGCGTCCCGGTCGCCGGCGAATCGAACGCGTCCGCGCGCGCTGTCCTTGAAGCCTGAGCCCGGCAGCACCAGGCCGTTGTAGCGGAAGCCTGTGCCCGCGACCACCTGGCCGTTGACCGGATTCACCTGCACGGCCCGTGCCGGGTCGTAGAAGGACGGGTAGAACATGGCAAGGTTATTCCACAGCGAGTGATACGCCGGCCAGTTTCCGTAGCGCAAGCCAAACTCCACCGAGAGCCGCGGACTGATCTTGAAACTGTCCTGAGCGTAGAACTCAATCGTGTTCTGCCGCTCGAGAGTGTATGACTTGGGCCCGATCTCATGGTAGGAATCGAACCGTCCGGTGATGAGGTCGGCCAGCTGATTGCCGGTCGAAAAGGCGTTGCCTGGCGAGGCCTCGAAACGAATGGTTCCATTCTGATTGTTGCCTGAGCCCGGGGCCGTGCTGGTGTTGATCTGGTCCAGGTTGTTCTGGCCGATGTATTCGTAGTAGCCGCCGAACTTTAGTGTTTGCCGGCCGCGCACCCAGGTGATGTCGTCCTGATACTGAAAGCTGGGCATGCCGAAACGGAGCGGGAAGGGGCCGCCGTTGATCTGAGCGAGCCTGCCCACGATCAAGGTAGGAATCTTCTCAGCCGCCTCTTTGTCGTTGCCGAACAGGTACGGGTAGTTGATTCCGAGCTTGGAACGGTGGAAGTCGGCGATGTTCCCGTTACTCGCTTCAAAGCGCGAGCCCACGAACTGCGAAGATGCGCCGAACCGGAACGAATTGAGCAGCGTCGGGCTCAACGTGCTGGAGAGAGTGATTCCAGTCGACTCGTTGATGGTTTGCCCCCGGCTAGGAGGGGCGGGGAAGTTGGTCGCCCGGTTCCCGAAGCCATTCTCCACCGAGTGGCTTCCACGCCAGAACACGCGGTGCGCGCCCCACAGGCCGTCCACCCGAAATGTACTCGTCCGGTAGTTGGTCCCCGTCAGGAACGTCTGGCGGAAGTTGAACGCCGGTTCCGAAGCGTTGGGCACCGGAAAGAGTCCGAGCAGCGCCATCCCGTTGGTGCTGAACCGCGCCGCCGGCACGCGGCAGCCGGTGAACTGTGCGCCGCCGGCCAACGCATCCCGTGGGCATCCGAACAGGCGCGATCCGTTGAAGTCGCCCGTCCGCTCGGTCATGGTGGGTACCACCACCGTGTCGAGCCCTTCCGACCGGTTTCGCAGCCACTCGGTGTTGGCGAAGAAGAAGAGCTTGTCGCGGCTCTGGTTGAACTTGCCAGGCATCACCACCGGGCCGCCCAACGCGAAGCCGAACTGATTGAAACGGAGTTTCTGCTTGGTGGCGCGCTGGAAGCTCCGCGCATCGAAGGCGTCGTTGCGAAGGTACTCAAACAACGCTCCGTGAAATTCTTTGGTTCCGCTCTTGGTTACGAACTGCACTTGGCCACCGCCCGCGCGGGGAAACTCGGCCGAGTAGTTGCTAGTGAGGATGTTCGCCTCGGCGATCGCGTCCACGCTGATTGTGGAAGGTCCCCGGAGGTTGTTGCGCCCGCCCGTCATCGCCACGCCGTCCGTGCTGAGGTAGGCGTCGTCGGCGCGCGAGCCGTGAATCACGTACGATCGGGCGTCCGATGTGGGACGAAACGCGTTGGCTGCGCCCGTGGACACCACACCCGGTTTCATCAACATGATGCTAGTGAGGTTGCGGCCATTGAGCGGCATGTCGCGAAACAGGCGGCCCTCCACCACCTTGCCCACCGTCGCCGTCAGCGTCTCCACCTGCGCGGTCTGCGACGTGATCTCTACTTTTTCGCTGACTTCGCCCAGCGCCAAATTGATGTTCACGGCCACACGCCCGCTGGTCACGAGGACGACGCCGGTTTGCACGTAACTCTTGAACCCGGTCCGCGAGACTTCGACCGTGTACTTGCCTGCCAGCAGATCGAGCGCCGTGTAGCGTCCGGTCGCGTCCGTGGAATACGACTTCGACTGCCCCGTGGCTTCACTTCTAATCTTCACCGCGGCGTCCGCGATCGGAGCATCCGATGGGTCCGAGACGACGCCCGAAATTTCTCCGGTGCCGAACTGGCCGTACGCGGCGGCCGCAAAGAGAATGAACAGAAGGAACCCTGATTGCATGGTGCTCCAACGCATTGACAGTAGATTGCGAACTGTTGCCATAAGCATAATAATAATAGAGCGCAGACATGATCGCATACAACAGGATCGCCCGGAGCAAGCACCGGCCGGTACGATCAAATACTTTGGAGACAAACCGCACATGCAATACGCCACGCTAGGCACCACCGGCGCCAGAGTGTCGCGCCTCACGATGGGTACCATGCTGTTCGGAAACCCTTTTGACCAAGCGCAGTGCGACCGCATGGTTGCTGCCGCGATCGAACGCGGTATCAATTCTTTCGACACGGCCGATGTCTACGAGGGTTACAGCCGTACCTGGGGCTCTCACGGCGGAGTGAGCGAACAGGTGCTGGGCAAGGCGCTTGGCAGCCAACGCAAACGGGTGTTGATCTGCACCAAGTCCGGCAACCCGGCCGGCCCGGGGCCGTTCGACGGAGGTCTGTCGAGGAGGCACCTGGAAAAGCAACTGGAGGGAAGCCTTCGCAGGCTCGGGACTGACTATATCGATCTGTTCCTCGCCCACCGTTGGGACGCTTCCGTGGCCATGGAGGAGTTTCTCGAAACATGCCATGGTTGGATTCGGGCTGGAAAAGTCCGGTACGTCGGCGCGTCGAACTGGCCCGTCTGGCGAATTGCGCAAGCATGCCAGATGGCGCGATCCTCGGGCGCTCCGAAGTTGCAAGTCGTGTCTCCGAAATACAACCTGCTGTTTCGCGGCGTCGAGATGGAGCAAAGCGCCTGTGTGGCGCACTACAGCGTGTCGATCGTGAGCTACCAGCCGCTCGAAGCCGGAGTCCTGACCGCGAAGTACGCTGGCGAACAGGCGCCGGAAGGATCGCGGGGCAGTGAAAAGCCCGGCTGGATCCCGAAGAAGACCGACGATGACAACGAGCGAATCCGTGCGCTGGCCGCGCTCGCCGCCGAGAGTGGATCCACGGCCGCTGAGTACGCGATCGCCTGGGTCCTGTCGAGGCCGTCGGTGGCTTCGGTGATCCTCGGCTGGCGCAACGAAGCGCAAATAGACGCCGCAGTCCGGGCGGCCGATCTCACCATACCGGCCGCGCATCTGGCTACTCTCGACGAGCTGTTTCCATCGCAAGGGCCGTTTGGGGATGAGAGAATCCTTACGTGGCGCGATGGGGCGTGGGTTCTCGACGCGCGCGAGTGACAAGCGAAGGAGCGATATCGTGACGGCCATGAAGCAACCGAAGTTCCGGCGCCGGACCGTGCTGGCAGCGCCCGCAGCGCTGTCGGCGGCGGCGGCAGCGCAAGGCACTGATGAGCGTCCGCGAGTTCTGATCACGTGCGCGGCGCATCCGCTGGCGAAGACCCTGGCGCGCAAGCTCGCCGCGGAATGCCGCATCCGGCTCACCGATCGGGAATCGGGCGCATCGGAGCACGAGTTCGTTCAGGCATCGCTCAGCGACGAGAAGCAGACGGCGTCTGTCGTGCAAGGTGTGCACGCGATCGTTCACGTAGCCGAGCCCGGTAGCGGAGAAAGCGAATCGCAGCATCTCGATTGGCTCACGCGCGGCACCTACCACCTGCTGAATGCCGCCTCCCGAGCGGGCGTTTCCAGGTTCGTGTTTCTCAGCACGCTCGATTCGATGACGTCCTACGACGCCAGCTTCACGGTCAGCGAGTCTTGGAGGCCGCGTCCCTCCACCAGTGTCCCCGTGCTCAGCAAGCATCTGGGCGAGATGGTGTGCCGCGAGTTCGCTCGCGACCGCCGCATCCGCGCCACCGTTCTGCGATTGGGAAAGGTAGTGAAAGCCGCCGAAACCACGGGCCGCGAGTTCGACCCAATGTGGGTGGACGAGGAGGATGCGGCCCACGCCGTGTCGCGCGCCATCGCCGTGACAGCCAAAGACAATCAGCAGGGCATCGGGAGTTGGTGGTCCGTGCTTCACATCGGATCTGATTCCCCTGGCGCGAGATTCTCCTTGGCCGGCGCGAAGTATGTTCTGAACTACCAGCCGAAGGTGAAATGGTGAACTCATGAATGTCCTTGTCACCGGCGCCGCCGGATATCTGGGCCCTTTCGTCGCAAAAGCGCTCGCCAGGGAGCATCGAGTCCTGCTCAGCGACGTGAAACAGCCGGAGCAAAAGCCCGAGCAGGCGTTCCGCGTCGTCGACATGACCTCGATCGATCAGGTGATGCGCGCCTCCGAGGGGATGGATGCGATCGTCAACTGCTCCGTGGTGCGCGAAAGCGAACGCCTCGCCTTTGCCGTCAATTCGGGCGGCTGTTGGAACATGATGACGGCGGCCGTGCGCCATGGAATCAAGCGAATCCTCAACACCGGTCCGCATTTCACGGTAACCGGACCTCCCTATGAGGGATTCGATTTCGGCATGGATGGCGACATCCCGCCTCAGCCCAGCACCATCCTCTATGCGCTCACCAAGTCACTCGGCCATGAGGTGTGCCGCGTGTTCACGGAACACCACGACATCCACGTGCTGAATTTCCTCTTCTATAACTTCCGCGACCTGCGTGGCGCGGCTGAGGGGTCCTTCAACCGCCTCCGGCCGGGAAGCAATCCCGTGCCGTTCGTGGTCTCCGGCGACGATGCCGCCGAGGCGATCCGCCTGGGGCTCACCGTCGACAAAGCGAAGCTCCCGTCGCGCAGCGAAGTGTTCCTCATTCTCACGGACATGCCGCACGGGAAGTTTCGCAACGACAAGGCCAAACGCATCCTCGGGTGGCGTCCGAAGGACGACATCTCGGCGCTCTGGAGAAAAGCATGAAAATGTCTAGGCGCGGCGCGATAGCGGCCGGCTTTGCCGGTCTGCTGCCCGCCGCTGCCCAGAGCCCCGCCGCCTCGATTCCCGCCTACAAGCTCATCTACAACTGGGACGGCGCGCCCCACGGTTTCTCTGAGTATCCGCAGAGTCTCGAGCAGTTCCTCACCAAGACGTACGCGCCGATGAAAGGCACTCAGGTGGACGCGCACTTCTGGTGCATCACCGAGCACGAAGCCACTTGGTGGCCCACTCAACTCGAGTTCACCGGCGATCCCGAAGGCAGGCTGTATGACTCGGCCGGATCGATGCGGCGCAACGAGAGTATCCGCGCCATGTACGACCGCGGCGAGGATCCCTACGGAGCCATGGTCAAGCGCGGACGCGATCTCGGCATCGCCGTCTGGGCTTCGGTGAGGATGAACGACAACCACTTCAACGGACTGCAGCCGGCCGACATGAAGAACACCATCATGTCCGGCCTGACTCGTCTGCGCAAGGATCACCCGGAGTGGACGCTCGGAGCAAAGAACACGCCGAAGTGGTTCGCCGCCAGTTGGAACTTCGCCGTGCCCGAGGTCCGGGCCCACCGGCTCCAACATGTCACTGAGATCGCGCGCCTCGCCGGTTGGGATGGCATCGAACTCGATTGGCAGCGGCATGCCTATCATCTGCCGATTGCCGCCGCCGATCGCCTGCGTTACACGCTGACGGACCTACAGCGCGCCATCCGGCGCATGACCAACGAAGTGGGGCGGGAACGGGGCCGCCCGCTGCATCTGGCCGTCCGCGTGGCCGCCACGCTCGAATCCTGCCGCCGCATCGGCTATGACCTGCAAACGTGGGTCAAGGAAGGGCTGTGCGACATTGTGATCGCGGGAGGCGGGGCCGGTACCGATCCCGGCGTCGATGTCGAGGCGTTTCGCGACTTGCTGAAAGGATCGCCGATTCGCCTCTATCCCGGCTTCGACGGAGGATTCTGGGGGCCGCACAACGGACTCATGCCGGCTGCCGATTGGAATCACGCCTGGGTTCGGGCGATGGCGCAGAGCTACTGGTCTCGCGGAGCGGACGGGATGTATGTCTTCAACTGGCACGCCAACGAA
>VFZO01000081.1 GCA_016871155.1 Acidobacteriota bacterium
CTTGCCGGGCGGTCCACCACCGGCGGAGCGGGCGCCATTCGCTCCCGCTCGGGCGCGGGTCCGGCCAAATCCGCCCGCTTCTTTCCACAGCAACTCATTTCACACCTCACCTATTTTTAGCGATTCGAGCTTTTGAACAACAATGACGCCGCACCCGATAACGCCAGCCAACAAACTGCGATCGTTTGCCAGTCCCTGGCGAGAAGAAAAGCGAAGGGAACGGACATCCAGATGCTCAAGCAATAGAAGCAGTCCATCAGGCTGCCGAAAAATCCGGCCCCGGCGCGCTTCCGCAGCCTGACGACGACATCAAACGGCCCATCCTCGCACGCCAGCAGGTGGGACAGCCGCCACACCGCAAGCGTGCAAAGGATGAACCCTTGGGAGCTGATATCGCTCACACGCGCTCGAGGTAAAGGGCGCCGTCCTGCCGGTACTCACCGCTCAGGCCGGAGTTATACCCGTTCGTCACGCGCATGCGCGCCGAGAGGCTGAACGACATCACCACAAACTCCTCGCCCGTGCGCAGCCACCCGCCCTCGGAGAGTGCCGGTTGGATTTCCACGGGGACCGTGCCGGCCGTGCCAAAGTCGGCGAGCGTGCCAGTATAGCCGGGGCAAGCGTTGTGAACATTGGCCGCCGCGTTCCCTTGTGCCAGCACCGCCGCTCCCGCCGGGGTATCGGGAAGCGAGGGTGGAAGATTCACGCGCAGCGCCAGAGTCGGAGCGGGGCAACGGCCCATAGTGAGCGAGTAGCTGTCGACAAAACCAAACGGATCGTTGGCCTTGAACGACATCTGCAAGGGCGAGTTCATCTGAGCCGCGGTCAGGCGGAAAAGACCGCAGCCAACATCGACGATCGCAGGGTCTGAGAACGAGGGCCCGGTGAGTTGGAAGTCCAGCGGTTTATTCTGCACGAAGAGCGCGATCATGTCCGTCGCGCCCGGCACAGGATTGCCGGCTGCGTCGTACCCGTCCACACGCACGTGGAGTGTACCGGGCGTCCGGACGCCTAGAACGAAATCGTAGAGCGCCGTGTTCAACTGCATGAAGCGGTCGAAGTTCGAGAACTCCCAGTCGACGCCGTCGGCGAAAATTTCCCGCTGAATGTTGATGTAAGCGGGCCGGGTGACCAGCGGGCCTCCGTCGACGTGCAAGGCCGTAGCGAACGGGCCCACATCGTCGCCGTTGTAGTTGGCCAGGTTTCGCTTGGAGAACTTCGGGTGCTTATAGTTCTGGCTGACGAACTCCCAGGCAGTGGTGCCGGCGCGCCGGACACGTATTGTGTACCGTCGAATCGTGTTCGCCGCAGGCGTGCGGGCTGCATCGTAGAGGCAGCCGCGCATGTCGATGACGCCCGTCCAGGCCGCGCATTCGGCGGTGAACAGTGCCTGGGAATTGCCGACGGTGATCTTGCCGTTCGCTTCCTGGAAGTTGTTGTTACCGTATCTTCGGAGCGAGGCCGCTGCCGTCGAGGCCGTTGTGTTTTGGTTGCCGCCGAGAAAAACATTGCCGAGGCTGCCGATCAGGTTGCCGTTAAAGCACGCCGATGTCGCAGGCACGCGCGATTTGGGCAGGCACAAGTCGATCCGCTTGAGGTTCGGGATGTTGTAGTAAGGTGCGCTCTCGTAGAGTACGGCCGATGGGGAGAAGCCGGTTACCTTCACAATCACGTCCGGAAAGATGATTACGTCCACATCTTCTCCCGGCGCGATGTCAGCGGCGTCGGCCAGGCCGGGCACGGTCAGGTCAAAGCGGAAACGGAAGATGTAGTTGCCGAATACGTCGGTGATAGTGTCGCCCAGCAACTGGCGGGGGCCGGTTCCGGTGTAGGCGCCGCCGGCCTTTTCGGCGGCCGTGCGGTCGTATTCCTCGAAGGTCAACGTAATGTTCGGGGCTGGATCGACATCGCAGATGAACCTGTACCCGTCAATGACCTGGACCAGCTGCGGCGAAAAGGCCGCTGCCCGCGCCAGCGCGCTCGTCTGCACCGTGCGCACGAGTTCGAAGTCGTCTGCCGCAGCATCGGCCGCCAGGCCCGCCTTCGCCGCCACGCGCTTAAACACTTTCGCCGTCTTCGGCTGCGCGGCCAACCCAAAGGCGTCAAGCACGACGGGCTTGAAGTCGGGTGGATCCGGCGGATTGGGGATTCGGAAGTCCGGAATTCGCTCCGGATAGAGCTTCCCAATGACTTCCCGCAGGTGGGGATTCTTCAGTGCCTCCAGAAGCGCCGCCGGCGTTTCAATCACGAATATGTCGCGGAAACGGCAGGGATTAAACACACACGGGCCGCTATATTGCGACACGTTGCCGAAGATTACGAAATCGTTGATCGATACGGTCGACGAACAGGTGAGGATCAGATCGTCGAAGTCCTCGTCGCCTCCCGCATCGTTCGAGCGGATGTCGAACCGGATGGTATTCCCAATCTTCTGGGGGAACTGGAGTTTGGTTTGTGAGACCTGGAACCCGGTGCCGGGGTCGTTCTGGATTGCGATCGTCCACTGGGAACCGGTGACGGCTACCGTCGTCCCGGGAGTTCCCGCGTGCGGTCCGTTCCCGCTTGTCGCGCCGGACACGACAAATCTCTGCGCGAACGCTGCGTTCTTCGCCTTTACGGTAACTGTCCAGTTACCCTGCATTGACACAATCATTGTGCTTCTCCTACGTTTTACTGACGGTCCAATAGGAGGGCCGTTCAAAGAAGTAGTGAGTCGAACCCACGGATCGTTTCAAGCGTTTAGCGAGTGAGAGTGCGAGTCGCTACCAAGGCAGGACCTCGCGGCCCTCCGATTGGAAGAAGCCGCCCGTTGGCCCGTCATCGTCGAGCGTGGCGAGCCACACCACCGTCCGCGCGCCCTCTTCGGGAGTGAGAGGCGCCATTTCGCCGCCCATTGCGGTTCGAACCCATCCAGGATGAGCGCTGTTCACTTTGATGGTGGTTTCGCGTAACAGGTGAGCCAAGTGGATGGTGAAGCTGTTTAATGCCGTCTTCGAGACATCATAGGCGAAAGGCTTCAAGGCGTAGAGCGGTGCCTGTGGATCGGCGTGAAGCCCCATCGAACCCAGAATGCTCGATACGTTTACGATGCGCGCCGCAGGAGCGTTCCGCAAGAGCGGGAGCAGAGCCTGCGTTAATGCGACCGCGCCGAAGAAATTCGCGTCCATGGTCTGGCGTAACTGCTCCATGCTGACATCGCCAGTCGTGTTGCGGTCGAAACCGGGCTCCACCATCACACCGGCGTTGTTGATCAGAACGTCCAAGCGGCCGTACGCGGAGCCGATCCGTTTTGCGGCAGCGGCGATGTCCTCCGGCCGCGTAACATCCAGGTTCCAGCCTGCCGCGCCGTCGCGCGAACCCGCCAGCACCGTATATCCCCGCTCTTGCAGCGCGCGGGCGGCGGCCAAGCCGATGCCGCGATTCGCGCCGGTTACAAGCGCAATCCGTTCGGATGTCATTCTATCTAGGATGCCCCAACACGGACTATTGCTTCTGCATGCCTCCCGCGCTTCCGTCGAGCCCGTTTCGGAGTTCTATCTGCACCACGCGCCGGAGTTGCGCCCGGTCAACGTTTTGGACGAAGGAGTGATGGGTTGTCTCCACGCGAAAGAGTGGCAAACGGCGATTGAAGGCCTCGCCCACCACGTGGAGCGCGCGAAGCGGGAGTACGGCGTCCGCGCGGCGCTGGTTACGTGCTCCGCGCTCGGGCCGGAACAGATGGCTGTGTTGCGCGGCGCGACGGCGATTCCGTTGGTGAAGATCGACGAGCCGATGCTCGAAGCGGCGGCCGGCGCCGAGGGACCGGTCGGCCTTTTGGCGACGTTTCCATCGACGGTGGAGACCTCGCTCGCGTGGATCGAGCACTTCTGTCCGGAACAAAAGGTCATTGTGCGATCCGACCCTCCGGCGCTGGACGCGCTGCTGCGCGGGGACCGGGATCGCCACGACGAACTTCTACTCCGTTCGGCGGGTATACTTGCCCGGGAACCTATAACGAAGATTGTTCTGGCGCAGGTCTCCATGGCGCGGCTGGCCGCCCGGGTTCGCGAGGCGACGAATTTGGAGACCCTGGAAAGTCTATCCACCTCGCTCAGTGCGGTCCGTCTAGTGGTAAGCTGAATGACCAATAGCTGTCTCGCCCACGCACATGTCAGGCCAGCCCCCGTTACCAAAAATATGTATCGCGCTCGGATTCCCGGCAGTCGATAAGCTTCTCTCCCACGCGAAGGCGGAAATTGCAAGCGGGGAACGGTTTCTCGAATTTCGCCTCGACTATCTGCCGAACCCGATGGACGGCGTCAGCGCTCTTGGCCGGTTTCTGCAGCAGAATCCCGAATGTACGATTCTCGCGACATGCCGCCGCCATCAGAATCACGGCAAGTTCGACGGCAGCATCCCCGAACAGATTCGCATCCTGGAAGCCGCGGTCGCGGCCGGTGCGGAGGCGGTGGATCTGGAGATTGAGAGTGCCGAGAACGCGCTGGATAAGCTCGACAGGCTCCGTTCCGATTCGAAGTTTATCCTGAGTTACCACAACTTCGAAGGCACGCCGCTGATGGAGCCTGTTTTCAAGCGCATGTCGCGCATTCCGGCCTACGGCTACAAGATCGTCACTACGGCGCGCAAGCCGAACGACAGCTATAAGATGCTGGCACTCGCCAAGAGCCACGCACGCGAAAAGCTGGTGGTGCTGGCGATGGGCGAGTCCGGATTTTCGACTCGCGTCCTTTCGCCGTCCTTCGGCGGGATCTACACATACGCCGCGCCTAACGCGGCGGAGGGCACCGCTTCCGGCCAGGTGAGCGCCCGCATGCTGCGCAACCTCTATCGAATCGACAAGATCACAAAGGCGGCGAAAGTCTTCGGCGTGGTAGCCGATCCGGTCCGGCACTCCATCTCACCGAACGTCCACAACCGCGCGTTTCAGCACAAGCGATTGGACGCCGTGTATCTGCCTTTCCTGGTCCACAGCAATCAGTTGAAGGACTTCTTCCTGATGGCGAATCAGTTGCCGATTTCCGGCGCCAGCGTCACGATTCCCCACAAACAGAAGGTCGTCCAGTATTTGGATGTCGTGGAGCCGCTGGCCAAACGTATCGGCGCGGTCAATACGATCTGGCGCAAAGCGGGTAAATGGCGAGGCACCAACACAGACGCGGAAGGCGTCACTACGCCGCTGCAAAGGCAACTAAAGTTGGCCAAGTCCACCGCGTTAATCGTCGGCAACGGAGGCGCGGCGCGCGGGGCCGCCTTCGCGCTCGCCGATGCCGGCGCGAAGATCCATCTGGTGGGCCGCAACTTGGATCGCGTTCGCGCGCTGGCCCGTATCTGCAACGGCGAACCGCTCTCCCGCGAGCAGGCCAACCAACGAAAATTCGACGTGGTGGTGCATTGCACACCCATGGGCATGTGGCCAAACGTGAACGAGTGCTTTTTCGACGGCAACATTCCCGGCGAACTCGTTTTCGATATGGTTTACAACCCGCGCGAGACGATGCTGCTGCGCAAGGCCAAGGCCCAAGGCGCGCACACCATCGACGGCTTGGCGATGTTCCTGGAACAGGCCGCCCGGCAGTTTGAGATCTTCACGGGCGATACGGCGCCGCGTGCCGTGATGGAGCGCGCCGCGCTGGAAGCGCTGAACGGGCACTAGACCGGATACCGGCGGCCCAGTTCCACATCCACCGTCACGCCGATTCCCGGCGCGTCCGGTATGCCGATGGTACCGTTCACGAACGTTTCGCGAGGCTGGACCAGGTCACCCCGCCAATTCACCTCACCCCACTGCATCTCCAGAATGCGGAAGTTCTTCATGCCCGCGCAGACCTGCACCGTCGCCGCCGTGGCAACCGGTCCGCTGGGGTTATGCGGAGCGACGGTTACCCGATGCGCATCGGCCATGGCCGCGATGTGCATCATTTCGGTCAAGCCGCCGCAGTGCTTGACGTCGGGCATAATCACGTGAACGGCCCGCTCCCGGCACAGCGGCTCAAACCCGGCTACTCCAAAGAGCGTCTCGCCGCCGGCCATCTGTTGCCGAATGCCTTTGCGAATCTCCAGAGTTTCGGCGGTTTGGCCGGGCGCCACCGGCTCCTCATACCAATCGAGACTCACCTTTTCCAGACGTCTCGCCACTTGAATCGCCAGCGCTACGTTGAAGAACGAGTGGCAATCGGTCATCAGCTTCACGCGCGGGCCAACGGCTTCCCGCACGGCAAACAAGCAATCGATGCCTTGATCGACAAACGCGTCCACCTCCTTGGGCGGCGCTCCCGGCGGCGGAAACCCATCCCACGGCGCCAGCTTGACCGCTTGGAAGCCATCGCCTGCCGCGGCTTTTGCCGATGCCGCGAACCCAGCCGGCGTGCGGGGCTTCGTGGCCCGGTTGATATTGGCGTAGACCGGCAGCCGGTCCCGCGTTTTGCCCCCGAATAGCCCATAAACCGGCATGTTGAGCAACTTTCCGCAGATATCCCAGAGGGCTTGCTCGATTGCGGAAAAGACCGTTGCGGTCACGAGGTTGGAATACGTGTAGGTTTGCCGGAATGTTTCGATCTCAAAGGGCGAACGGTCCACGAGCAACGGCGCCATACCCTCCAGCACCGAGCGCATCTTCGCCGCGTCGGAACGGGTGGTCGCGCCGAAACCAAAGGCGTCGGAGGCCTCGCCCCAGCCATCCACTCCGGCATCGGTCTGGACGCGAATCAGGAGCCACACCGTCCGTTCCGTGGCGCGGACGGGAAGGAGTTCCAGCCCGGTGATCAGCGCCTTCGGACGCGCCGAAGCACCGAGGCCGGCGAACAGAAGAGACCTGCGATTGAGCACCTCCTAATCATAGGACAATGAGCTTTACATGCCTCTCCATCCGCTCGCGGGAAAGCCCGCACCGGCCGAATCGCTCATTGACGCCGCAGCGCTGAACGATGCCTACTTCGCGAACAAGCCGGACGCCGCCGATCCCAATCAGCGCGTGGCTTTCGGCACCTCAGGCCATCGGGGGACGTCGGCAAACGCGACCTTCACAGAGGCTCATATTCTCGCCATCACCCAGGCCATCTGCGACTACCGCGCGTCGAACGGAATCGCCGGCCCGCTTTTCATGGGGAAGGATACCCATGCGCTCTCGGATGTGTCGCAGCGCTCCGCCCTGGAGGTTCTCTCCGCCAACGGAGTTCCGGTGTTTGTGCAAGAGGGTGACGGCCCAACGCCGACGCCGGTTATCTCCCGCGCCATTCTCCGCTACAACGCCGCTAAGCCGCTCAATCCATCGGATGGCATTGTCATCAGCCCGAGTCACAATCCTCCGGCCGACGGAGGGTTCAAGTACAATCCGCCCAACGGCGGCCCCGCCGAGTCCGATGTTACGGGCTGGATTCAACGCCGGGCCAACGATTTCCTCGCGCAAAACAACCGCGGCGTCCGGCGTTCCACCGCCGCCACCAGCGCGCAACCGCACGACTACATCACGCCCTACGTCGAGGACCTGCAACTGGTCATCGACATGGAGGCCATTCGCGGCGCGAAACTCCGCCTGGGCGTAGATCCGCTGGGTGGCGCGTCGGTTCACTACTGGGCTCCCATCGCCGCGCGTTACGGCTTTCAGATCGAGAATGTGAATCCGAATCTGGATCCGGCATTTTCGTTCATGACGCTTGATCATGACGGCCAGATTCGCATGGACTGCTCCAGTCCGTACGCCATGGCCTCTCTGGTGGCGCTTCGCTCCCTGTTCGACGTGGCCTTCGCCACGGACCCGGACGCCGACCGTCACGGCATTGTCGTGCCGTCGAGCGGGCTGATGAATCCGAATCACTATCTCGCCACGGCGATTTCCTACTTGCTCACGCACCGTCCCGGCTGGCCGCGCTTCGCGGCGGTCGGCAAGACGCTGGTTTCGAGCTCAATGATCGACCGTGTGGTGCACAGCCTGGACCGTATGCTGGCTGAGGTGCCGGTGGGATTCAAATGGTTCGCCGGCGGCCTCTTCACGGGCGAGTACTGTTTCGGCGGCGAGGAGTCCGCCGGCGCCAGTTTCCTGTGCAAGGACGGCCAAGTGTGGACTACCGACAAAGACGGCTTGTTGCTCGATTTGCTGGCGGTGGAGATCCGCGCCGTCACGGGCCGCGATCCGGGTGAACTCTACGGGGAATTGACCAAGCGATTCGGTGCGCCGGTCTACACACGGATCGACGTTCCGGCGGCGCCCGAGGTGAAGCAGCAGCTGGGCAAGCTCGATGCGGCGTCTGTGCCGGCCACCGAACTGGCGGGCGAGCCGATTACGGCGATCCTTACGCACGCACCGGCGAACCGGGCGCCCATCGGCGGCATCAAGGTTCAAACGGAGAACGGCTGGTTCGCGGCGCGGCCGTCGGGAACGGAAAACATCTACAAGATCTACGCGGAGAGTTTTTCGGGCTCCGGGCATCTGGAGGCGATTGTGGCGGAGGCGCAGCAGATCGTGGGGCGGGCGATTGCGGGATCGTGAAATGCGGACAGCATCTTTGGAAGGAGTTGTGGCCACCACGGTCCTAGTTCCTGTCGCCGAATATCTAGGGCAAGTTTTCCATCCGGATCGAGAGTTCCTCGAAGGTGTCCTCGTGGAGCGAAATACCGGTGAAGTCGACCACAGCGATGTACAGACCGCCCTGGCCGCGCTTCTGCGCGCGGAAAAGCGGAGCTTCTGGGCGGGTGTTGAAGTACGCGTTCAGGTCAAGGCGGAACGATTCCGCATCCCAGATGTAACCATCGTTCGTGGAACAAAGCCGCGGACC
The DNA here is from genome assembly GCA_016871155.1 of Acidobacteriota bacterium. Lineage (GTDB taxonomy): Bacteria > Acidobacteriota > Terriglobia > Bryobacterales > Bryobacteraceae. The sequence continues at coordinate 8,772 of VFZO01000081.1, forward strand.
CGAATCATCACGTCTCCCCCGGAAGTCGCAGTGGAAGTTCTCTCGCCCGAAGATCGGGCCGGAGATTTGCGGCACAAGATCGACGATTACCTCGCTTTTGGAATTCCGTGTGTGTGGGTCATCGACCCGGCTGGCGGCCGCGGCTGGATTCACGCCGATGGCGGCTCGCGCGAGGCGAAGGACGGCGTGTTGCGTAACTTGGCCGGTGATCTGGAAGTACCGCTGGCCGCCCTCTTTTCCTAGCGCGCCTCGTTCATCCCCAGCAGCAGTGCCATGGCCGCCCATGCAGTTCCGGCGGCCGAGATCCATTGATCGTGGCCATACGGAAAACCGCTCTCCATCGCGGCCTGCAGCGGAAACACGCGGGACGCCACGTACCAGGAGCCGTCGGGCCGCTGGGAGTCGAGCAGGAAGCGAACTCCCTTTTCGTAAGCCGGGTCCGAGGGCGCCACGCCTCCGCCAAGGCGCAACGCGTACAGTGCCAATCCAGTCGCATAGGCGTCTTCGCCGGCGGTGGCCAACTGGCGCCAGCCGCCGTTCGGCTGCTGCGCTTCTCGAACCGATGTTGCGGCCTCGCCGATGCGCGCCTCCGGCGCGCCCGTCCAGCGCAAGCCAAGCAGTCGAAACGCTTTTTCCTCCAGATCGACAGCCCGGTTGGCGATCAGCCACTCTCTTGCGCGTGCCACGCGCCGCTTCATCTCCGCCGCGCGGCCGGGCGGCGCATAGTCGCGAAGGGCTTTTGCCGAAATCGCCGTATAGGTGAACGGTGAATACTCCTGCGGTGGCCGGTAGTCGTCCACCTTCCAGCGTCCGTCCGCGGCCTTCCGGAAGGCCAACAGGTGCACGCTGGCGTCCGTGCCCGCGTTAGGTTTCACACCGGCGTCCGCCAGTGCGAAGAGCTGATAGGAGGAAATCTCGGGGATATTGATGCCGGCCCATTCGTCAGGAAGTTGCTTCGCGCGCGCCTTCTCCAGTCGTTCGTCCTCACGCGTGGCCATCGCCGCGTCGATCGCGAATCCACGGGGCCGCGCCAACGCCAGCACCTGCCGCAACTGCAGATTGTTGTGACACGACACACAGCCGCGCTGCTCGGGAATTGGTGGCGCGGCGCGTTGGAGAAGGGGAATCGCCCGCGCAATAGCGTCCTTCACGGTGTTCGATTCAACAGGGGCAGGCAGCGCCGGCGGGGCGGCGCCCTCCGGCACGCCCGCTTCGCGCAGCAGCGCGATGATTCGTTCGTCGCCCACGCGCCGGGCGATACCAAGCGCGGTGTAGCCGTACTCATTCCTGGCTGCCGGGTTGGCGCCGCGGGCCAGCAGTGTCCGAATGACCTCCGGATCTGGCCGGTACGACATCGCGGCCCGCATCAGCGGCGTGTATCCACGGCCGATGTTCGCGTTCGCCTGCGCTCCCTTATCGAGCAGCGCACGGACAGTGGCGGCGTCGCCGATGTTCGCCCAGCGAGCCAGCATGGACGAGGTCGCCGCGGCGCCGTGCCCTATCGATAAGCGGACACATTCACCGCAAGCCCCCATGCCGAAGTAACCCAACGGATCGACGCGCGGAGCCTCCGCGCCGGCCTCGAGCAGGACACGAACGATCGCCGCATCGGCGGCGTTTCGCAACGGCACTCGATTGGCGGGTTTTGCGGGCGCGGCATTTACACGGGCGCCTTTGGCAATCAGCATGCGCGCGATCGCCGCGCCGCCCTCGCGCATGGCCGCGCCGTGTAACGGCGTCCGCCCATCGTTCATCGCCGCGTTCGGATCGGCGCCGGCCTCCAGCAGCAGGCGCGTCTTTTCGGGATCATGCACGGCGGCGTGCAAAGCGGTCAGACCGGACGGCCCCTTGGCGTTCGGGTCCGCACTGCGCCGGAGCACCATTCGAACCATCGCGGCGTCCCCGGCGATTACGGCCTGCATCAACGGCGTCAGCCCGTTGCCGCCGCTTTGCGGCAATCCGCCCTGCCGCAGCAGTCCCTCCGCGCGGCGCAGATTACCCGTGCGAATCGCCAGAAACAAATCGTCGATCGGCGCCGCGGAAAGCGCGGCCGCCAGCAGAAAGAGCGGACGCATCGGAATTCTATTCCAGCGCCTGATAGACCAGAATTTTGAACCGCCGGCTGGGGGGCGCCGTGAAGGGCGGCCTCTGCACCATCCAAACGGCCGCGAGTTCGTTCTTGCGGTCGATCCAAAAGTACGTGCCGTTGGCGCCACCCCAGTTATAATCGCCCTCGACGCTTAGCGTCTGATACGCCGCGGGATCCACCAGCACCGCGCCGCCAAAACCGAAGCCATGACCGGTGCGGCCGTTGGGACCCTCCGGCACAGTCATGGATGCGGGCACGTGGTTCCGGAACATGTAGTCCACCGTGGTCCGGCCGAGCAGGCGTTTGCCGTCCAGCGTGCCGCCGTTGATGAGCATTTGGCAGAAGCGGAGATAGTCTGTGGCCGTGGAATACAAGCCACCGCCGCCGCTGAAGAACTTCGGCGGACGGCTGGGATCGCCACGCGGCGGAACGGGCTGCACGACGCCGCTCTTGTCGAGCGCATAGGTCTTCGACACGCGGTCCAACTTCTCTTTCGGCACGTGGAAGCCCGTATCCTTCATACCCAGCGGCGTGAAAATGCGCTCCTGCAGAAACACGTCGAACGTCTTGCCGCTCCAAACCTCTACCAGATGGCCCAACACGTCGATCGACATACCGTAGCGCCACGCCTCGCCCGGCTGGTGCGACAGGGGAACATTCGGCAGTTTCGCGGCCATCTCTTTCAGGCTCTGGTCCCGTCCGAAGGTGCCGTTGGACGCGTAACCCCGGCTGTTGTTCAGGCCAGAGGTGTGCGTGAGAAGCTGTTTCACCGTTATCTCGCGCTTCAGCGGCACGGTGTGCGTTCCGTCGCTATCCTCGCTCTCCAGAACACGCACTTTGTCCATGCCGGGAATCCACTTCGAAATCGGGTCCTCCAGGTGGAATTTGCCTTCTTCGTACAGCATCATCACGGCCGCCGACGCGATCGGTTTGGTCATCGACGCCATGCGCATTATCGTGTCGGCGCGGACCGGCTTACGGGCCTCCATGTCCGCATACCCCAGCGATTCGCTGATGGCGAGTTTGCCCTTTCGAACCACGCCGGCGTGGATGCCGGCGAACTCCTTGCGGTCCACGCTCTCCTGCAGAGCGGCTCGCAGGCGCGCCACGCGTTCCGGGGAAAATCCGGTGGAGAGCGGCTGCTGGGCGGCCAGCGCAGCCGGTAACAACAAACACAGGGTGCGATACATCACCAGGAGACTCTATCAGAACTTCTGGCGCGAGACGATTCCTTTTCCTTCACGAATCGTGATAAGTGCGCCGGCGGCGACCTTTGCGAATACTTCCTTTTTTCCGTTCGGCCAGCGCACTTCGAGATCCGCCACCGCCGAGGCCCCCAACCCAAAGTGCAAGCGCCAATCGTTCACCGAGTAATAGCTCGACTGGCTCAACACCTCTTGCGCCTGGCGCCTGCCGCCGTAAATCGCCGTCACCCGCCCGCCGATAGCCGAACGGTTCGACTCGACGCCCTCCAGCTTTACCTTCAGCCAATGGCGATCCGGCGCCTTGATGTCGTTCCGCAGAAGCGACGGCGGGGCATCCATGTTCCAGATGAGAATGTCGACGTCGCCGTCGTTGTCGAAATCGCCGAAGGCGCAGCCGCGGCTGGAGTGCAGTTCGGCCATGGCCGGCCCGCCCTCGTCGAACAGCTCCTCAAACGTGCCGTTGCCGAGGTTGCGGAAGATGATACGCGGCGTTTTGTAGGGATACCGTTCGATCTTCTTTTCGATCTCCGGATAGACATTGCCGGTCACGAAGAACAGGTCCGGGTGCCCGTCGTTGTCCAGGTCGGTCATGCCCGCACCCCAGCCAATGAAACGGGTCTCTACGCCCAGGCCGCTCTTGATGGTCATGTCCTGAAAGTTGCCTTTTCCATCGTTGCGGTAGAGCACGTTGGTGTCGTCGGCGAAGTGGGTTTTGAAGACGTCCAGGCTGCCATCGAGGTCGTAGTCGCCAATGCCTAGGCCCATGCCCGCTTGCTCCATGCCGTCTTCATTCAGCGCCACACCGCTTTCCAGGCCGATCTCGGAAAATGTGCCGTCGCGGTTGTTCCTGAACAGGAAACTCGGCGTGGAGTCGCAGGCGACGTAGATATCGGGCCAGCCGTCGTTATCGAAATCGGCGGCCACGGCCGTCATGCCGTAGGAGCCCTTCGCCCTGCCTATGCCCGACTTGGCCGTGACATCCGTAAAGGTCCCGTCGCCATTGTTCCGGTAAAGCGCATGGCCGCCCGGCGGCAGGCCGAGAGGACCGCAGTTGACCGGCACGCCCTTCCAGTTGCAGAAGGAGTTTTGGCCCGGCTTCGGAACCTTTTCCGGGTCGAAATCAACGTAGTTGGAGATGAACAGGTCCAGGTGACCGTCGCGATCGTAATCGAGGAATGTGCAGCCGGCGCTCCACCGGCGCTTTGGGTCCAGCAAGCCGGCCTTCGCTGTCACGTCGGTAAACGTGCCGTCGCCGTTATTCTTATACAAAACGTTCTGGCCCCAGTACGTGACGAACAGGTCGGGCCGGCCGTCGTTGTCGAAGTCGCCGCAACAGACCGCGGAAGCCCACCCGCTCTTCAACAGCCCGGCTCTTTCGGTGACGTCAGTGAACGTGCCATCGCGGTTATTCTTGTACAGCCGGTTTGACGTTCCAGCGGGCGAGCCGCCGAAGCGTGTGCCGTTCAGAACAAAAATATCGAGCCAGCCGTCGTTGTCGTAGTCGAGAAAGGCCACGCCCGCGCCGGTGGTCTCGACGATGTACTGCTTCGTCTCGACGCCGCCATAGACGGAGGCATGCTTCAGCCCGGCGCTGGCAGCAACATTGGTGAACTTCGCTGGAAACGGCCTGCCGGACGGTTTACCCCGGGGCAGAGCGCGCACGGTGCGCGTGGACACGCCTTGCCCAGCGGCGGCATTGGAGGCCAGAAGGGCAAACAGTTTGCGGCGCGTCATCCTCTTTCTTTCTACCACGCGCTACCTGGAGCTACGGTAAACGATCTCGACGGCGTTGCGCACATACTGTTCGTCCGATAGGCCATCCACCGCCTCGGCGGGGAATTCAACCAACCCCCGCAATATGGCGGCCAACTCCCCGAAGACTTGAACGCGCGCGCCGGCGTCCAGGGTCTCCCTGCGCATAAGCGCGTCAAGCGCTACACCGGCAAGCCCGGCGGAGACCCGCTGCCGCAGCCGCGCGGCCAAATGCGGATACTCCAGAAGCGAATTGAATTTGCCCGCGAAGAGCTGCCGGATATCTGGGACGCCCGCCTCCGACGCGCGAACCACCACCGTGTTCGCGGCGAAATCGCCGATGCGCTGACCGTAGCGCGAGAGCAGCGCCACGCCGCCGCCCAGCATGTAGAACAGCGGCAGCATATCGACTACGCGCAGGAGATTTCGAACTACGATTTGCGCGGCCGTCATCGGCAGGCCGTCGCGGTCCATGACCCGAATACCCATCACCCGTTTGCCGATGGTCTGCCCCCGCCAGAACCACTCCGCCACGATGCCGTAGCCGAGCGACAGCACAAAGAACGCGACCATCAACAGACCTCCGGCGAAGTCCTCAAAAACCGGCTCGAACACCGCGAAGACCTTGCCGAGCAGCGAACTGGCGATACCGACTACGAGGATGTCGATCCAAGTGGCCAGCATGCGGGACACTGGACCGGCTAGCGGCAGGGTGAACTCCATACCCTCCGGCGTGCGCAGTTCCAGCAACGTCTCCCGGAACAACGGTTTCATTCGCGGCCGCTCCGTGAGAGAAAGGCCGACAGCGCCAGAAGCTGTATACCGCCGAACGCGATCTTCACTGCATACGGGAGAACGGGCTCGTGGTACTGCGAGAAGAACGCTTCAATGATTCCGGCCCAAACCATCATCAGCGCGACGCCCCCAGCGATGGTCATGATGTCCGGCATGACGGCGCGCAGACGCAGCCGGCGAGGCGTCCGGTTGCCCCAGCCGATCATCGCCTGCCCAAGCACCAGCCCCGCCTGCCCGCCCAGCAGAATAGCCGGAATCTCCACAGAGCCGTGCGGCAGAATCCAACCCAGCAGAAACACCAGTTGGCCATCGGCGACGTAGTCCAGCGCAACGGCGCCCAGGATGACACCGTTGAAAAACAGGACGATGATGGTGCCGATTCCGAACGTCATGCCGAGGCCAAGCGCCATGAACGAGACGCGCGTATTGTTGGTGATGAGCTGACCGGAGAAGCGCGCCTGTTTGCCCGCGAGGTTTTGCCCGCGGTCTTCGAGCTCCTTCTTCACCCGCTGGGACGGCGTTTGGTCGGCATGCCCAAAAGGCATGATCGCGGCCTTTGCCGACTTGTCGAACCGAACGGCCGCGGCGCCGAAGACGGAGCCTGCGACGACAATCAGGACGCTGAACGCCAGCGCGCGCGCGTGCCGCCGCACTGCGCCAGGAAAGGACACGGTGAACCAGCGCATGAAAGAGAATCGCCGCCCCGCACCGTCGCGCACATAGATCCGGGCGTAGCAGCGGGCGACGAGGTTTTCCAAATACAGACCCAGTTCGCGTTCCGCCGTCAGGTGCCGGACCTCCGCCAGATGCGCTGAGGTCTGCTGATAGAGACGATAGAAGCGTTCGGCCGAGGGAAGGTCCCAGGTGGCCTCCGGATCGTTCTCGGCATCGGCCAGGCGTTTTTCCAACTCCTCCCAAACGGGACGGGCACCGGCTAGGAAACGTGGCAGGTCCAGAATCATAGCAACTGCCTCTGCTTCACTTCATCGTAGAGGTTCAGCACTTTGGCCGCGAGCGCCCCGGGCTCCACCATGTGAAACCGCACGCCATGCCTGTGCAGGCTTAACTCCAGTTCGCGGAGGGAGCGCCATTGCAGATGGCCGGCCAGCGCGCCGTAGAGATCGCCGTTGGCTGGCGTGGACAGAATCGGCGCAACGCCGCCGGGTTGCATCATGACGACATACGGAAGATGGCGCTGGCCCAGCAATGGCGCCGCTTTGTCGAGACTGGCCGCGGACGACGGTTCGTCCACCGCCGTGAGTAGAAAGAGCAGTGCACGCTTCGGGACCCGTGCGCGAAGGAACCCGGCGAGTTCGAAGAAGTCGGCCGGAACCGGTTCGGGCGTGGCGTCGAACATCGCCTGCCGGCACGCGGCGTAGTGCGCCTTGCCGTTCCGGGCGCGCAGGAACTTCGTCACCTCGCGGTGGAACAGGATCATGCCGAAGCGGTCGCCGCGCTGTTCGGCGGCGGTGCCAAGAAGCAGCGCCACGCGCAGATACTCGTCCAGCGCCGAGTGGTCGCCAAAGCGCCTGGCCATCAAACGGCTGACGTCGACGACGGCATAGATCTCTTGCATCCGTTCCGTCTGGAAAACCTTGGTGATCGGATTCCCGCGTCGCGCCGTGGCTTTCCAATGAATCTCGTCCAGACCGTCGCCTGCCACGTACTCACGCAGTTTTTCGAACTCGCGGCCCTTGCCCACCTGCCGGATGAGCCGGGAGCCCATCTGGCCTCGAACACGCGCCAGCAGAGATCCGTAGCGGCCGGCGTCCGGAAACACGCGCAGTTCCAATTGGAGCGGCAGCGCCTTTCCGCACTCCCACATCCTCAGCGGGGACTGCAATGCGATATAGAGCGCCTCCAGCGGATAACGGCCGCGCTCGCGCGGTGTAACCGTCCAACGCAGGACGTACTCCTGCTCGGCGCGCAGGAGGTTCAAATCCAGCTCTTCGTGCTCGCAAAGGAACGCCGGAGACAGCGCGACGGCCGCTCGTCCGGAGCCCGCCAACTGGAACGGTTTTCGCAGGCGGATTTCAAACGACTGCTCCCGGCCCTGGGCCAGAGAGCCCTCGTCCTGAGACAGCGCTTCCAATCCCTCCAGGGACCGGCGGCCGAACAGAAGATCGACAGCCAGAACCACGGCAAACAGAGCTAGCGACGCCCACACGAACGCCGGAAGCCCGGCAACGAAAGGCGAGGCGATCGCCATCGGCACCCAAACCAGGCCGAGAAACCACAACATCGCTGGGGCCGGGCGAATCATGCGGGAATGGGCACCGCCGCGAGAATCTTCTTCACGGCCTCTTCGGCCGTCATGCCTTCCACTTCAAACTCGGGCCGCAGAATCAGCCGGTGCTCCAGCACGGAGGCGGCCATGGCCTTCACGTCGTCGGGCGTCACGAAGTCTCGCATGGCCAGGGCCGCATGGGCGCGGGCCGCCCCTAGCAGGGCCTGCGTAGCGCGCGGGCCGGCCCCAACCAGGATCGACTCCTCGGAACGCGTGCGGCGTACAACGTCTAGCACGTATGTGGTGAGTTCGTCGCGCATCCGGACCTGTACCAGGGCTTGGCGCAACGCCGCCAGCCACTCCGCCGAAAGCAGCGGCCGCACGGCGCCGGTTGTGAGCCGGAGTTCGGGCGAATCGCCCGCCAGCAGCCGTCTGGCGAGCTCCAATTCCGTTTCGCGGTCCGGCAGCGGCACGCGGATCTTCAGCATGAAGCGATCCTTCTGCGCTTCGGCCAGCGCATAGGTGCCTTCGAATTCGATCGGGTTCTGCGTCGCGAACACGGTGAAGCCCGTCGGCAGCCGGTAGGTCTGCCGATCGATAGTCACCTGACGCTCCTGCATGGCTTCAAGCAACGCGGATTGCGTCTTGGCCGGTGCGCGGTTGATCTCATCGGCCAGCACGTAGTCAGCGAAAATGGGTCCGGCGGCGAAGGTGAACTCGTTCTTCTGAAGATTGAAGATGCTGGTGCCGGTGATGTCGGCTGGCATCAGATCCGGCGTGAACTGGATGCGCTGGAACGTGCCGCCCATGACGGCGGCCAGCGTCCGAGCTAGCAACGTCTTCGCCACGCCCGGCACGCCTTCCAGCAACGCATGCTGCGCGCACAGGATGGCGATCAAAGCATGGTCGACCGCTTCGTTCTGGCCGATCACCACCTGGTGAATCTCCGCTCGCACCGCGGCCAGCGCCTGTTGCAACTGTTCCAATGTCATAGCCGTTCCCTTCGTGGCCGCAGCGCGGCCCGCATAGACTCATACCCGAGGTTGGGGTCCTTCTGATCCTTGGCCCAGCGCGTGGCCGCCTCTAGATCGTCCCGCCTGCCGGCCTGCCAACCCGGCAGCAGGTGCAGCGCCCGCGTCCATTCGGCAGCCAGCGTTTCGGCCAGTTTGTCCTTCGGAACACTCTGCGCCAGCAGCGTCCGTAAGGACGCCGCCGGCTGCGGCGTCATCGCTTCGGAAACCGGTTCCCGCGCCGGAGCGAGTGTTGTCGAATTCCGCCAAACATAGAGAAGCGCCAACGCAAGCAGCAGCGCAATCGCCGGAAAAAGCCGGTACTTGCGCAGCAGCACGCCCACGCCGCCGCTCTCCACAACGCCCAGGTGCGATTCGTCAAAAATAACCGGCAGCTCTGTTCGGAACAACCCGGAGATGAATTCGACGTCCCGTGCTTCGCGCAGGGACCGGTTGGTCAGCGGCGTTCCGTCGCTCAGGAGTCGCACGCGGCCTTTCCGCGCTACGCGGCAGCCATCGCGTTGGCCGTCCAGGCACTCCCAGGCATCGCTGCGAAGCAGCAATCCGTCCGGCGTCTGCAGGAATCCAAACTTTTCGGTACGGAGGTTCGACTTTCGTGCCGGTGGCGCGAGCGCCAGCAGGACCTCGCTGCTGGAATCCTCGGCGAACTGGAGCCGCTTGGGATCGCTGAACACCAAGGGCGACACGCCCAGAAATACATAGAGCCCCTTGCCCGGCTGGACCGCCGAAAGGTCCTCATAGTTTCGCCGGACGTCCGGTGCTGTGCGCCGCAGGGCTTCGAACAACACCTTGGCGCCCAGCGGATCGCTGCGCATGGTGGACCACTCCGGATACACGTCGCTGCGTGCCATGGAGACGCCGAGCAGCGATGCCAGCACCGCGCCGAACCCGCCGATCAGAATCCAGGGCAGCACTTTAGCCATGGCGGCGCATGTCCTCCCAGGTAGTCCGTAACCGCATGAAGGTCTCCGCGTCCGCCGTTCCGAAGCCGTACCAGACGAGTTCGTACTGGCGCAAGCCATTGGAGTAGCCGTCGATCACCAGACTCTCCCGCAGGCGGCGGGCCAGTTCACGGCCGTACTCCATTCCCGTCTTGGCCGGTTGCAGGGTCACCCAGCCTTTTTCGCCAAAGTAGCGAAGCCCGGCCAGATGGAGCGCCCGCATGGCGAGGCGGAAGTCCCCGCTTCTGGCACACTCGTCGGCCAAGCGAAGCCACTCGTCTTCCGGACGCTGCTCGGGCGACGCACTGTCGTCGCCCAGATCCGGAGCGGTAGCGGCGGCGGCCGAAACGGCAGGTGGAACGGTCTTGTGCCGCGACAGTAGCATTATCACAACCACGCCTACGGCCAGCGCGGCGACGAAAATCATGGCCCACTTCAGCAGTTCCCCGTTTGCGCCCCAACTCAGGCCCGGCGGCCGGACCGGCGGAGGCGTTTTGCCAAACAGCTCCTCGATCAGCTTCCCAAGCCATTCAAATGCGTCGCCGATGGCGTCGAAGATCGTGCGCAGCCAACTGGCGGCGGGCGCGGGATCCACGTCCTTGTCAGCCTTCCAGGCGAACTCCGGTTCGCGCAGAGTCTGTTCGATGTTCCGATCGAGCGTCTCAGGGTCCACCTGCGCCTGGCCGGGTATCGCCATCACCAGGCAGAGCGCCGCCAGAGCGCCCAGGCGCCGCAGTGCCCGGCGCAGATCCTCGCCGTCCGTTCTGGCGCCCGCGTAGAAATGCCGCACTGCCTCCATCGCGTTATAGACCGGCTCCAACAATGTGAACGACACGATGAGTGTGAGCAGCGCTGTCGACATGTTGAATAGACGAGCAGCCAGGCGGATCAGGTCCGTCTGCATGCCGAAAAACGCTTTCAGCAGCATGGGGACAACCGCCCAAAGGGAAGCCAGGTTCACCAGCACCAACAGCCACGCCAGCGCCATGACCAGCAGCACGATCGTCTGGGTGCGCGCCTCTACCCGCGCCGACGCCCAGGCCTGTTTCACAATGTCCCGGTCGTTTTCCAGCGCGCAGAAACCAAGGTTCCGGAAAAAGGCCGTGACCATGGGCACCGGCAGGACGATCGGGCTGACAATCAACAAAATCGGCAGCCGGAACGGTTGCCAGGCAAGCTGCACGAAGAAGGTCCGAACTAAGGCGGGTGCTTCTGGCCAGGCCGGCTTTTCGCCACGAAGCATTCGGGCGCAGTCGCGTGTGAAAATGGCCTGCGCCGTGTGCTTCCATCCGAACAGCAAGGCCAGCAGCAGGCTTTTCGCCGCTAGGCGTTCGGAGGCGTACGCGCTTTGGCTCATATCCATGAGAAATTCCAGCAGAGCCAGCGTGTACGGCAGCGTCCCGGCCAGCCAGATGTTCCACGAACGCGCGGGCACGGAGCGCAACAGGCCCCACGCCTCCTCCAGCCTCCATACGCCGCCCTGGTTCATTCGCCGTCCACCCCGCGTGTCCAGGCGGGCGGCAACTGCAAGAGCGCGTAGCCGGTGATGCCGTGCCACGCGAACGCGGCCACCAGGCCAACCAGCGCGGCGCACATCCAAACGATCCAACGTGTACCCGCCCGCGCCGCGGCCGGGACGATGAGTTTCGACAGGCACGCTTTGCACAGCAGGTGCCCCTCATGTTCCGTGACGCATTCCCGGCAGTAATATCGTGTGCAGGACGGGCAACGGCTCACCGCTTCCCGCTGCGCATGCGTCCAACAGCGCTGTCTGGCCAGCGCGCCGGTCACGCTTCGGGCTCCCGGTTCACGATCCAGGCGACCCAACCGGCTGCGCCCACCACAACGTGCCAAATCGCGCGGGCCACGGTCTGTTCCTTCGCCCAGAGCCAATCCACCTCATCCGGCCGGACACCGCCGCGGCGGATCGTGACGAAGAAATCGGTGAGGGAGTTCCCGATTGAGTAGATCAGCACGCCGCCGTCCACCATCGCCAGCAACATGATCACGCCGCTCAGCGCCGCCACCCAGACGCCGGTCTCCCGCCGGCGGGAGACCGCGATGGCGCCCATCACCACTTCGGCCAGCAGCAGCGTGGCGGATAAGACCAGTCCGTCACTGATCTGACCGGTGAAATAGAACACCGCGAGCAATGCGGCGTGGATGAGAAGCATTCCAAAGAGAGTGCGCTGCAACAGCGGTGTGTGTTTCCGGGGCGCCGAGTCCTGCACCGCCGCGGTGACGGGAAGAATTGTAAGTCCATCCCGGGAAACCTCCCCCTGCACCGAAGAGATCAGCGTATGCAGAACCGGCAGCAGCGCATTCGCCTGCTCCATGGTGCGAACCGCTTCGATGGTGACGGCGCTCACGGCTGTGTGTAAAACCAGTTTGCAGCGTGCCCCGCGCGCTACGCCGTAGAGCGCAAATACAAAAGCGATGCCCGGCAATATCGACCACAGTGCCCATCGCCCCGGAAGCGCCATCAACAGGACCAAGGTCAGGAAGAGAGTGGACCCGGCGGCCAGGGTTCGCGGGAAATTCCAAGCGCTGGATTCCGTCAACACGATGGCCTGGACGTCGGCGATTTGGAAGCGAATGTAGCGGTCGCTGAAGCGGGAGGAGTTCAAGTAAAGCAGTTCCGCACCCTCCTGCCAGAACTCGGCGTACCGGAACACGCCGCTCTCTCGCGGCAACAGGAGACGCCGGTTCATTCGAGTCCTCGCGGCCAGTTACGGACAATCCCAATCGTGATAGCTGCATAGAGCGCCACTTGCAGCACGGCGAAGACGATGGTCAGCCATTGGCGCCACGTCCCGCGCGGAAATACGGACGACGGGTCGTTCCAATGTTTGAACAAAAAATACAGACCGGCCGGCGTCGTGAAAATAGGCAGCCAGCACAGTAGTGTCGGCAGAGTGACAAGCGCCAAGGCGATCGAGTCGAAGTTCGTGCGTTCCTGGAGGCGGCTCCGTTCCAGCGTCTCGCCCTTTCCCGTCTCGAAACAGGACGGGCACACATGCATTCCGGCGATAGGAATATCGCAGAGTGCGCAGAGAAACCGCCCGCAGGCATCGCAAGGCGCGATGGCCTTGTACATCGTGTGGTTGTAGCAACTGGCTTCCTCGCCCGTTACGATGGCCTCGGGTGCCGCGCCAACCGCCTGGCGAATGGCGGCCGGAAAAACGCGGACGTCCACGCCCCGGCCGCACGCCGCGCAGGGAATCGGCCCGCCGGAATTCCAATTCGAAGTTGGCACCGGCAACGAGCATCCTCCGCAGACGACGTAGCCCATAGCCGTTAGCCTCCGAACACCACACGGGTGTCGCAGATGCGGTCATGGAGCGCCCGTTTCTCGTCGTCCCAGCCGGCCATCATATAGCCCACGTACATCGTGATACCGCTGACCATATGGGCGAAATACCGTCCCCACCCTAGGCCCCAACTGATCTTTCCGCCCCGCGCGCGGACCACCTGTAAACCAAGAATCAGTTTGCCCGGCGTGGCGCCTTTCTTGACCAGGAACCATGCTTCGTAGTAACCCGCCGCAACTATCGCCATTATGATCGCGAAGGCGGTGGCCACACCGAACCAAACCATATGTTCGGTCTTCGGGTTCTTACCCATCAGGCCGATCATGATGAACATCGGAATCTGAAATAGATACGAGGCGATCGAGGTAATCGTCGAGTCGATAAGCCGGGCGATGAACCGGATCCAGAACCCGGCATAGCGTAAGTTGCTTTTCAGGCGGTTGTCGCCCTCGCGAATCCGTTGGACGACTACGGGCTTGCACGCCGCGCAAACCTTGCCGCCCGCAAGTGCAATGGTCTGTTCCGGCGGGAAACGGTTGCCGCACTGCAAACACTGGCCATAACCTGGCGGCGGCGGAAGTGTGAACAGGGATCCCAGCGGCGCCCACTGCGGCATGCCCGCGCGCCAGATCGGGGCTTCGCCATTCAGGGTTCCGTCCGCGAAGAGGCGTTGCAGTTCTGAGTCGTCTACCGGTCCCGCCTGCTGCCCGTTCAAAACGTAGTACCAGGTCATTCCAGGAGTTCTCAGTGTACCTTCATCAGGTTAGGGATATCGATGGTCTCGAAGACGATGCGCTCGTAGTTCTTCGACTCGCCGCGCTCGTAGAGAATCCCCGCCGTCCTGGAGTTCAGCTCCACCAGATTGGAATAGGCGGAGGGTCCCGAGTGCAGGGAACGCGCTGCCACCCATGTCTTGCCCTCATCGCGGCTGGCGCGGACCGTCATGTTCACACGCTTAGAATCGGCCGGATTGGAGAAAAGCAGCAGGGCGTTCCTGCCTTTGCCGAATCGCAGGAGACTTCCCTGGCAGACCGGCTCAATCAGGGCGTCGTCGATAACCGGATCGGTCCAGGTAAGCCCGCCATCGGTACTTGTGGCCACCGTCCGGCGGTTTTTACCGGCGTAGCTCCTCATGTTCAGCAGGAGCCTTCCGTCGTTCAACTCGGCGATGGTCGATTCGTTCGTCAGCGGGCCGGAGCTGCCTCCGAGCTTCCAGGTGGCGCCGTGATCGTCGCTGAAAATGACGTGCGCGTAACGCTTGGACGTGTCGCCCCGGTTGTGGTCACAGGCTATGATCAGCCGTCCGGACTTCAGTTGAATGCCGTTAACGGGTCCGGTGGCGTACCAACTCCACTCCGGCAGCTTCGTCGCGCCGGTGATGTCGGTGGGCGCCGCCCAAGTGAGGCCGTCGTCCTTGCTGTGGGTCACCCAAACCGTGCGGGTGTGGCCAGAAAGGCCGGCGGCAATCGCCTTTTCCGCAACGTCGCCCGGATTGCGTGTCAGCAGGAGCCAAATGTAGCCGGTCGCGCGGTCCACCACCGGCGCGGGGTTGCCGATCGTGTCGCCCCCCATGTCCGCGACGGTGATTGCCGGAGA
>VFZO01000082.1 GCA_016871155.1 Acidobacteriota bacterium
TTTCTGCAGAGCCAAGGCGCGGAAGACCGGACCCAAATGTGCCCGAAGGCCCGAGTATAGGGTCTTTCGACGGCACTTCGGAATGAACACCACGTGATATTTGCAGTCCCACTTACTATGGTTTAGACTTTGGTTTTCGTCCATCAGGATTCTCCTTTCGTGTGCTTGGCGGCTCACGTTTGGAGTTTCTCTGATGGACTCCCGGAAATGTCAAACTGCTACTGCCACCCCGGCACAGCCGGGGGGCCTCTTACGTTAGGCTAGTAAACGTCCTGCTTACTTACTTCGCCGGCGCTTCGACCAACGCGGCTATGGTGTTTGCGGGCGCCGCCCTGATACTGGCCGGGGTGATTGCCGGTTCGCTGGGCCACATCCGGCAACACGCCGGAAACAAGCGGTATAGCGGCGTGAAAGGGGTTGGGCTTTCGGTAGCGGCCGGTCTGATACTGGGAGGTTTCTTTCCGGCGGTTCAATCGTCCACCACCTCCGAGATTGGGCTTGGCCCTTACACCGCGACCGTGTTCGCGGCCCTGGGCGCTTTGCTCGCATCACCGGTGCTGAGCGTTTTCGTCATGAATCTCCCGATCCATGGCGAACCCGCTTCCTTCAAAGGGTTCTTCCGCAAGCCTGCCGGCGGTCATATTCAGGCCATTGTGGCGGGCGTGCTGTGGGCGCTTGGTCTCGCGGCAATCCTGGCAACTCTGGCGGCGAGCCGGAACCTTCGGCTCAGCGGACATTTGCCCTTTGCTGCCCTGCTGGGTGGCGCGGTCGTGGCGGCGTTGTCCGGAATTGGCCTATGGAAAGACCTTTCGAACGGTGACAGTAAAAGCGGACCCCTGACCTACGCGATGGTGGGCCTTTTCGCCGCGGGAGTAGCCGTGCTCGCGCTGGCGTAGTAGCACGAGGTGCTAGAATGTGGTAACACCCTTCCTTTGAAGAGAAGGGATTTTAAGCCATAGTGGCGTGAGGAAGTACCATGGAAAAACTAGCGCAAAACATCCAAGAAGCATTCCTAAATAACGCGCGCAAGGACAAGATTTTCCTTACCATCTACCTGATGAGCGGAGTGAAGCTCTCCGGGCGGATCAAGAGCTTCGACAAGTACTCCGTAATTCTTGAGTCGAACAATCAGGAGCAGTTGATTTTCAAACACGCGATCTCGACCGTTGTCGTTTCGCGCCCTGTCCACGGCCATGCACCCGTCCACGGAGCTGTGCATGCCATGCCAGGACCGGCGCCCGTTCCGGGTCCGGCTCCGGTGATGGCTCACCACACCGGTGAGCCGCAGGAGAGCTAGACCAGCCGTTTGTCCACCTCTCGAGAACCTCTATCCACGCACGCCGCCGCCGAGCGGGCCCTCCTGGTCGGTGTTGAATCGAAGCGAAGGGATTCGTCTGTTTTTCCGGCCGAGGAGTCGTTGGCCGAACTGCGAACGCTGACCGAGAGCGCGGGCGCCTCCGTGATCGACTCCCAGATTCAATCCCGCGACTCGGCGGACGCCGCATTTCTGGTGGGCGCCGGCAAAGTCGAAGAGATCCAGGGGCTAGTGAAAGGCTTCGAGATCGATTTGGTTGTGGTTGATCACGAGTTGTCGCCGACGCAACAGCGAAATCTGGAGCGAAAGCTGGAGGTCCGGGTCATCGACCGGACGCAATTGATCCTCGACATCTTTGCGCGGCGCGCTCGCTCGCGGGAAGGTCAGTTACAGGTCGAACTGGCACAACTTCAATATCTCCTGCCCCGGCTTGCTGGACACGGCGCCTCGATGTCGCGGCTTGGCGGCGGAATCGGAACCCGGGGTCCGGGTGAGACGAAGCTGGAAACGGACCGCCGGCGGATTCGCACCCGCATAGCGAACCTGGAGCGGTCCATTGAATCTGTCAAAAACACTCGGAATACACAGCGGCGTCAACGGTTGAGCGTGCCGCTGCAGACCGTGGCGCTGGCCGGTTACACGAACGCCGGAAAGTCCACGCTCTTTAACCGGCTGACCGGAGCGGGCGTTGTTGCCGATGCCCGGATGTTCGCAACTCTGGATCCGACGGTGCGCACGTTGCCGTTGCCATCGAAGCGCAAAGTCCTGTTGAGCGACACAGTTGGTTTTATTCGAAATCTGCCGGCCACGGTGGTGAAGGCGTTTCGCGCCACGCTCGAAGAAGTGGTGGAGGCGAGCTTGCTGCTGCATGTCGTCGACGGTTCCAGTCCCACGGCGGGCGCGGCCATCGAGCATGTCTCGGCGGTGCTGACCGAGATTGGCGCGGACGAGACGCGGCAGATCGTAGTTTGGAACAAGATGGATCAGCCCGGCGCCGCGCCGCCCCCCGATGGCGCTCTGGCGATTTCCGCACAGACGGGAATTGGACTGGACGAGCTTCTGGCGCGGATCGACGCGGAGGTTCCGGCCGGTTCGCTGCGCACGATTACGCTTCGGATTCCGGTTGCCGATGGCGCGGCGATTCACTGGGTCCATGAGCATTCACGGATTCTCAACAAGCGGTACGACGACGTGACTTGCGAGTTTCAGGCCGAAATCGCCGAGGCGCTGCTGCCCAGGCTCGCACCCTACTTGCAATCGACGCTATAGTAGGGGGGATCGAGGATGAACCTACCGAATCTCCTCACCCTTCTGCGGATCTTTTTCGTGCCATTGCTTGTCGTCGCGTTGGTGCAGGACGACTTCGGCCTGCGGTTGCTCGGTTTCCCTATCGCCAACGAGTTTCTGGCCCTTGCCATTTTTTTGGCGGCGGCGACGACCGACTTGCTGGACGGCTACTTGGCGCGGCGCTGGAAACAGGTGACTACCGTCGGCACTTTGCTGGATCCGGTGGCGGATAAGCTGTTGATCTCGGCGGCGCTGATATCTCTCGTGCAAGTGCGCATGGTTCCGGGCTGGATCGCCATCCTGATCGTGGGACGCGAGTTTGCAGTGACCGGTTTGCGCGGCATCGCAGCCGCTGAAGGGCTCACAATTCAGGCCAGCGACCTGGGCAAAACGAAAATGGTCACGCAGGTGATTGCGATCTCGCTGATGCTGCTGGCGATCCACGATAAACAGTGGCTGGGTGCGGCGATGTTGTGGATGTATGGCGTCGCATTTTTCGGGATCGCGTCGGCGATTCAGTACTTCGTCAAGTTCTGGGGCGCGCTGGACGAACGGATCAAGCTCCGCCGGCGCCGAGAACTGCTTTTGCTCGAGAGACGCCGCAAACGCAGCGAACGCGCTTCGATGGTGAAGGCCCAGACGGCCACTGGCCGTTGATGCAATTACAATAGTGAAATGCGACCGTTGTTCGTTGCCTGCCTCACCGCGGCTGCAGTCCTTGCACAGACGCCCGCGGCGAAGAAGAAGTCGTTTCTCGACAAACCGACGCTGGAAGCTTATGTCCGCCACCTGTTCGTCTGGTCGCCCCAGATTGCGGTGGCGGTGAGCGATCCGAAACCAAGCGGCATCGACCAGATGCTTGAGGTCTCGGTGACCGGCTCGATGGGAGGCGCCAGCCAAGTGGCGCAGTTCTACGTCTCCAAGGACGGGCAAAAGGTGCTGCAAGGCGTCTCGTTCGACGTTAGCGAAAATCCTTTTCACGCCAATAACACCAAGTTGAAAACTGGTCTGGGTCCGGCGCTGGGCAAAGCTGGCGCGCCAGTGGTTGTGACAATCTTCAGCGATTTTCAATGCCCGTACTGCAAGGAAGAGGGCAAGATGCTGCGGGCAAACCTGATTCAGACGTTTAGTAAGGAGGTCCGCGCCTACTTCCATGATTTTCCGCTGGATCAGATTCACAACTGGGCGCGGGCGGCGTCCATAGCCGGGCGCTGCGTTCACCGCGCGGACTCCGAAAAATTCTGGGACTTCCACGACTGGGTCTTCGACAAGCAGACGGAGATGAAGCTGGAGGACTTCCGGACCAAGTTCGAGGCGTTTCTGAACGACAAGAAGCTCCCGGCGCCGGCGATTCTGAAGTGCTACGACGGCAAGGCGACGGAACCGGATGTCAACAAGAGTTTTGAACTCGGGCGCACGCTCGAGGTGAACTCCACGCCCACTGTCTTCGTGAACGGGCGCAAGCTGGCCGGGAACCTGAGCTGGCCGCAACTGAAGCAGATCATCGATTTCGAGATCGAGTATCAAAAGACGGCCAAAAACGCCGGCGAAGACTGCGGTTGCGAGTTGACCGTACCGTCGCCGTTGCCGAAGAACTAGCCATGAAAATCTTTTTCGCCGCCGCCCTTGCGGCAATGGGGCTTTGCGCCCAGTCTCCAACCATTCGTCCGGACGAGTATTTGGAACACATTCAGTTCCTGGCCAGCGAGAAGCTGAAGGGCCGGGGAACGGGCACCAAGCAGTTGGAGCAGGCCGCCGTCTACATCGCCCGTGAACTCAAGGAGGCGGGGGCACAACCGGTGAACGGCAGCTACTTTCAGAGTTTTCCGGTTACGACTCAGGCGCAATTGGGCGGCGGCAACAAGCTGGTGTTTCAGACGCCAGGCGAAAAAATTGTTGCGGCCTTCGAGAAGGATTTCGTGCCGCTCAACTTCTCGGGGGCCGGCGCGGTGAACGGCGAGCTGGTGTTCGTGGGCTACTCGATTACCGCCCCTGAGTACAACTACGACGATTTCGCGAGCATCGACGTGAAAGACAAAATCGTGGTCTTTTTCCGCCGGGAGCCGCAGGAAACCGAAGATAAAAGTCCGTTTGCCGGCCGGGTCTACACACGGCATTCGCAGTTCGACTCTAAGGCGACCAACGCGAAGCTGCATGGTGCGAAAGCGGCTATTGTGCTTTCCGATATCCTCTCGGCCGGTTCCGGCGACTTGGAGAAATTCGCAAAGAACGCGGGACCGGCAAACGCCGGAATTCCGCTCTTCATGATGAAAGCCGAGATTGCAGAGAAGCTCTTCGACAAGGCGGGCAGGAATCTGCGGGAGATTTACAAGGGGATCGATGGGGATCTAAAACCGCGGTCGTTCGCGTTCCCGGAGTCGGTAAAAGTGGAGATTAAGGCCGACGTGCGGCGCGTGGTGAAGACCGTTCGGAACGTGGTGGGTTTTGTGCCCGGCGAAACGGATGAATACGTCGTGGTGGGCGCACA
Organism: Acidobacteriota bacterium; assembly: GCA_016871155.1. Classification (GTDB taxonomy): domain Bacteria; phylum Acidobacteriota; class Terriglobia; order Bryobacterales; family Bryobacteraceae. The sequence continues at coordinate 5,091 of VFZO01000082.1, forward strand.
CTACGACCATCTGGGTCTGGGCGAGCAGTTTTCGCTCGCACCCAACATGGTGGGAAAGCCACATTACGGCGCCGACGACAACGCGTCCGGAACGGCCGGCGTGATTGAGCTGGCCAAATGGCTCGGCAAGCAACCAAAACGGAGGCGCGGCACACTCTTCATGACATTCGCCGGGGAGGAGTTGGGGCTTCTGGGGTCTAGCTATTACGTAAACAACCCGATGCTGCCGCTGGAGAAGGCGGCGGCCATGATCAACATGGATATGATCGGCCGTGTCTCGAATGGGAAGGTGTATGTCGGCGGCAGCGGCACCGGCGCCAGTTTCGGAAAGTTGCTGGACGGCGTGGCGAAACCCGAAGGCATGCAGTTCGATGTTTCGGAGACCGCCGGCTACGGGTCCAGCGATCACACTTCGTTCACGACGAAACAGATTCCGGTGCTGTTCTTCTTCTCTGGGCTGCATGGGGACTATCACAAACCGGGGGACACCTGGGACAAGATCAACGCGAAGGCCGCCACCGAGTTGCTGGGATTCGTGGGCGGCGTTCTGCACAGGCTAACAGGCGATGAACCGAGGCCGCAGTACGTACGAGTATTGCCGCCGCAATCGAGCCATGGGACGGGTTCGGGCGGACCCGTGGGCCGGTCCGGCTATGGTCCCGACTTCGGATCGATTCCGGATTTCGCCGAGCCGCCAACCGGCGTGCGTTTCGCGGACGTTCGCGAAGGATCGCCGGCGCACAAAGCCGGGTTGAAGGCGGGGGACGTTCTGATCGGCTTTGACGGCAAGAAGGTGGGCAACCTAATGGACTTCACCGTTCTGCTCCGGCAAAAGAAACCGGGCGACGAGGTGGAGGTCGTTGTCCTGCGCGGCGGACAGAATGTCTCAGTAAAGGTCTTACTTGCCGCCAGAAAGTGACTAATTTCCTATTTAAGTGAGAGGCCTCCGCCGATTAGACTGGGAGGAGAGAGGGATCTCGCAATTGACCACCCATTCTGTTTTCGCGCCCGCAGACCGGATCTGGAAGCTTCCGCCGCTCATCCTGCATCCGTTCTCCGACGCCTCTGGTCCTAACAAACTCGTCGAGAGCTCTCGGGCCAGCCTGATGTTGCAGGGCATGTTGCCAAACAACGAGTTCACTGTGGACGAGCTGGACAAAAAACTGCTCGATGGGCGCTTCTGCGAAATCCGCATGCTGTTTTACGTGGGCAAGGACCTGATCCGCTGGGTGGAGCAGTGCATGGACATTGTGGGACGGGAAGAGGAACTGAAACGGGAAGGGGTAAACGAACAGAGCTTTGCGAACCTGCTGATCGAGGACCCGCCCGAAAACGTTCGCGAGAAACTCCGCCGTTGGGGCGTGGCCGACTACCGGTCAATCTTCTCTCGCGCCTTCGGTTTGAACATGGTCTTCGCGGATGCGCCGGGCCGTCTGGCCGTGGCTGACACCTTCATTCGCCATTATTATCGCTACGCGGACCACATGTACGCCTGCTACCAGAGCCAGGCGCCGGGCCGCTCGATCCGGGCGTCGGCCTTCCAATTCGATCTGTTCGCTTCCGGCGAGTATTCGCGCATGTTGGAGCGGGAGTGGCAAGGCCCGGGCGAGCCAAACTGAACGCGATAGAATCTTCTATACCGTAGGAGGTTCTCCGCTTGCGCTTCAAGCTGTTACTTGTGTGTTCGCTGGCCGTCTTTGGGCAATCGTCCGGTCAAATTCTCGGAACGGTCGCCGATCGATCCGGCGCGGTGATGCCGGCAGTCGCTGTCCGCGCCGTCAATGAGGCAACCGGCCTGGAGTGGGCTACAGAGACCGATGCGGGCGGCCGATTTAACCTGCCCCGCGTTCCTGTCGGGAATTACCGGCTGTTAGCGGCCAAGGACGGATTCCGTCAATTTCGTTCGGAGAGCTTTCGGCTGGACGCCGATCAGAGCCGCGAGTTGACCGTGAACATGGAGCTGGGCGCGACGACCGAGTCGGTCACCGTGTCCGGCGCCGTGGCTCAGGTGGATACGGTGAACGCGACGATTCGCGAGGTGGTGGACGAAAAGCGAATTTCCGAACTGCCGTTGAATGGGCGGAACCCGTTGCAACTGGTGCAACTGGTTCCCGGGGCGGTGACCGGCCCGGCGTCCGGATCGCTGAGCCGAAACGACGGCATTGCGGTAAACGGATCCCGGGGGACCGGAACGAACTACCTGCTCGACGGTGGTGACAATAACGACCCGCAAGAGAACGTTGGCGCTGTGGTGCCGAATCCGGATGCGCTCGAAGAGTTCAGCGTACAGACAAACAACTACTCTGCCGAGTACGGCCGCAGTTCCGGCGGTGTGGTGAACGCGATCACCAAGGCGGGAACCAATCGTTTCAAAGGCTCGGTTTGGGAGTTTCTTCGGAACGACGCATTGGACGCACGGTCGTTCTTCGCGCTTTCGAAGGGAGCGTTGCGGCGGAATCAGTTTGGCGCTTCGGCCGGCGGCCCGATCGTGAAGAATAAAGCTTTCTTTTTCGGTTCCTACGAAGGCGTCCGGCAGCGGCGCGGAGGCGTTGTTTCGAATCTGGTTGTTCCGACGCAGGCCGAGCGTGGCGGCGATTTTAACGCGAGCACGCAGAAGCCGCGCGATCCGGTCACCAACCAGCCCTTTCCAAACGCGCTGATTCCGGCGTCGAGAATCGACGCCGCGTCACGAAAGTACATGGACCTGCTGCAGATTCCCGCGCCGAACGCCTCGGGCAACCGGCATATTTTCAATACGCCGGAGGCCACCGATAGCGACCAATACCTGGGCCGCGTCGACTACGCGCTCTCCTCCTCGCAACGGCTCAACGGGCGGTTCTTCGAAACGACGGCCACCGACCTGCTGGTGGCCGGGTTGCCAATCCTGCGCTCCGACGTGAAATTCGACACCTGGAACGTCTCCGGTCAGCACACCTGGACGGCAAGTCCCTCGGTTCTGTTTGTGACCCAGTACACCTGGAATCAGTCGCAAATCGATCGCGGACCGATCGCAGTGCCGGGGGTCTCGTACCAAGACATGGGAATACGGGTCAACCGCGGGGCGGTATCGGCGCTCGGCAAGGAGTTGGCCCCGCACTTCCGCGGCGGAGTGAACGGCTTTTGGAACCTGAATCAGGACAATCTCGTGCTGATCGATCGTACGACCCATCAGTTCCTGGAGAACGGAAGCTGGACGCGCGGGTCGCATTTCTTAAAGTTCGGTGGCGAATATCGCTGGGGAAAGAGCGATCGCATCACGGCCAACGGAGTGGATCCGCAGTTCACGTTTAACGGGCAGTTCACCGGGAACTCATTTGGCGATTTTCTATTGGGCCGCGCGCTGAATTTCACGCAGGGTTCGGTTCGAATCAATCAGATCCGCGCCCAGACATACGGACTCTACATTCAGGACGACTGGAAGATCAAACCGAGACTCAGCTTGAATCTGGGTCTGCGCTATGAACCGCTTTATCCCTTCTACTCGGCGGCCGACGAATTGACGGTGTTCCGGCCGGGCCGGGGGCGGTCGAGGGTATTCCCGGCCGCGCCGGAGGGTTTGCTCTACGCCGGCGACGAGGGCGTCCCTCGCGGAGGAACGGGAAGCGACCTGAATAATTTCGCACCGCGCTTTGGGTTCGCCTGGAGCCCGTTCAAACAGGGCAAAACTTCCATTCGCGGCGCCTACGGTTTCTTCTATGACCTGCCGCGATTTCATCAAGTCAGCCACTTCGTCAATTCCCCGCCCTACTCTCTGCAGATCACTGTGAATCAGACAACGTCACTCACCGATCCTTATGCGGGCCGGCCGAATCCGTTCCCCTACGCGCCGCCCGTGACGCAGCAGGAAAAGGCTGCCTATCGGTTCCTATTGCCCGTGACGGTGGGTCTGACGGTGGACCCATTCTTCCGCGCGCCTTACATGCAGCAATGGAACTTCAATGTGCAGCATCAACTGGCGAAGGACTATGTGTTCACCGCATCGTATGTGGGAACCAAGGGAACCCGGTTGCCGATCCGGCGTGAGCTGAACCCAGCGATCTTCCGCGCCGGATACCAAAGCGTTATCAACTACGAAAACACGATCAACTCGAACTACCACGCGTTTCAGACGACATTGAACAAGCGCTACTCGCGCGGATTCACGGTGCTGGCCAGTTACAACTGGTCGAAGTCGATCGACGGGATGTCGCTCGATGTGGACGGGTTCAACGGTCAAAACCCATTGGACTCGCGTCCCGACAAAGGACTGTCCGATTTCGACGTCCGGCACCGTTTCGTGGCGTCGTTTCTATGGGAGATGCCGGGACCGAAAACCGGCGTCGCGCGTCATCTTCTCGGCGGCTGGCAGAGCAATGGAATCTTCATTGGGCAGGCGGGCCGGCCTTTCACGATCGTTTCCGGGCAAGACCGGGCGCTTGCCGGAACGGGCACGCAGCGCCCGGACGTCAACGGCTCCCCGCGGCTCGATTCAGGACGCTCGCGCGACGAGCTGATGGCCGGGTATTTCAACCCGGCGGTCTACTCGTTGCCGGCCATGGGATCGTTCGGAAACTCCGGCCGCAACGTACTGACCGGACCTGGCAACTACAATCTGGATTTCGCGCTTTTCAAGAAATTCAGCATTCGCGAGAGCTGGCAACTGCAATATCGCTGGGAGATGTTCAACGCGCTGAATCATGCGAATCTGGGCCAGCCGCGCAGCAATATCTCCGCCGTTCGTCCGGGACAAATCGATACGACGTCCGGCCCGCGCAACATGCAGATGGGCCTGCGAATGGTATTTTGAAAGGACATGGCGGATGCCAACCCTTTTCAGGACCCGCTCCGGTTTGAGCGTCGTGTTCCATCCTGCGCCGTAGTCATTTTCGGCGCGAACGGTGACCTAACCAAACGAAAGTTGCTGCCGTCGTTGTACCGGCTAGCCTTTGAAAGACGACTCCCGCAGGGATTCGCCGTCATTGGAATCTCCCGGACGGCGATGACCGACGTGGAATTCCGCAAGAAAATGGAGAGTTCGGTCAAGGAGTTCCTTGAGAACAGTCCATTCGACCAGGAACTGTGGGACGATTTCGCTCGCGGGCTCTACTATATCGCGGGCGATGTGGCTGACGCCGCGCTTTATCAGCGGCTCTCGGTCCGGTTGGACGAGATTTCGCAGATTCGCCAGACAGCCGGCAACGCGCTGTTCTACCTCTCGACGCAGCCAAGCCACTACGCGACGGCGGCGGAGGGACTAGGCAACGCCGGACTGGCGCGGGCGGCTGGGGGCGCTTGGCGCCGCCTTGTGGTGGAAAAGCCGTTCGGTCACGACCAGTCCAGCGCAAAGGACTTGGAACTCGCGCTGCATCGGCATTTCAGCGAAGAGCAGATCTATCGCATCGATCACTACCTGGGCAAAGAAACCGTCCAGAACATCCTGGCCTTCCGCTTCGGCAATCCGCTGTTCGAGCCGCTATGGAACCGGCAGTACATTCAGCATGTGCAAATCACGGCGGCCGAGTCGATCGGCGTGGAAGGCCGCGGTGGCTATTACCAGGAAGCCGGCGCTCTGCGGGACATGATTCAGAATCACCTGCTCCAGGTTTTGGCTACCGTAGCGATGGAGCCGAGCGCCGTATTCGAACCCACCGCCGTTCGCGACGAGCGCGCAAAACTGCTTCGGTCGATTCGCATCTACAAGCCCGATGACGTGGACACGTTCGCAGTCGCTGGCCAATATGGCCCTTCGGCGAGCGGTGCCAAGGCGATGCCTGGCTTCCGTCAGGAAGAGGGTGTGGATCCCAAGGCGATGACCGACACTTACGCAGCGGTTGAATTTCAAATCGACAACTGGCGATGGGCGGGCGTGCCGTTTTACGTACGCTCCGGCAAACGAATGCCGAAACGTGTGACCGATATCGCCATTCGTTTCAACCCTGTTCCGCACTCCTTGTTCAGCAGCGACACCGCGCGGCCGAACATGTTGATCCTCCGGATTCAGCCTGAGGAAGGAATTTCGTTGCGGTTTTCTTCCAAGCAGCCCGGCCCTGGCATGAAGCTCCGGCCGGTGTCGATGGACTTCAACTACGGAACGTCATTCGGCATGCGCACACCGACGGCGTATGAGACGCTGCTAGTGGACGCCATGACCGGCGACGCGACGCTCTATACGAGGCAGGACATGGTGGAAGCTTCGTGGGAAGCGGTGCAACCCGTCTTAGACGTGTGGGGAGACCGGAAGGCGGATCCGTTCCCGAACTATGCAGCCGGAAGCTGGGGACCCAGGGAATCCGATGAGATGCTGTCGCGCAAGGGCCACGAATGGAGAATTCCATGACCGCGGCACCAGAGATTCGTTCGGAAAAATTGCTGAAGCAGTTGGCCGCGGTCTGGAAGGACCTTGGGCAGGCGGAGACCGAGTACGCCGTGGTCCGCGCCTGCTCTATGACGCTGCTGGTCGCGGCGACGGGCACGGCCGGCGAGCAGGACCTGGCCGCGACCCTGGGCGAGTTGATGCATATGCACCCATCCCGGTATGTGGTCTTGCGCATTGTGGACGCGGCCGAGTCCACGTTCGATGCGCGCGTGTTCGCGCAGTGCCAGCTAGCCTTCGGCCGCCGGCAGCAGTTGTGCTGCGAGCAGATCGAATTCACGGCTACTCGCGACCGGATCCTCGATTTTCACTCGGTGGCCTTGGGCCTCACGGTCCCGGACCTGCCGGTGCTCTTGTGGGTCAAGGACGCGGGCCTGCTCTTCGACCGCGCGTTTGATCCGGTGCTTCCGTTGGCCAGACCGTTGATCGTCGACTCCAGCCAGTTCACCGACGCCGCGTCCGGGCTGGCGGAACTGGAGGCGCGGCGCCTCGCAGGCTGGCGAATCAAGGACATCAACTGGACCCGGCTGACGGCGTGGCGCGAGACGATCGCTCAGATGTTCGAACCCGCGCAGTCCCGCGACGCGGCGGCCGCCATAGACACGATCGAAGTCACCGGAACCAAAGCCAACGCCGGGGCCGACGTGCAGTACATGGCGGCATGGCTCGCACAGCGATTGCCGGCGGCGACCGTGCGTACGCATGGCGGCGGCATTGGCCGTGTCCGTCTGCTGGCCGGTTCGCGCACCATGGAAGTGACCGGCGCCACAGACGCGCTGTTCGCGACGGGCATGGACGGGATGATCACCCGCGTGGCCGCGCCGCACCGGCCCGAAGGCGATCTGATCGAGGAGGAGCTCAGTATACTGGGCGCCGATCCGGTTTACGATAGTACCTTGCCCGATGCGTTGAAGTGCGCAAGGATGAATGCTTGAGTCATAGGTTGGAGATCGCGGCATCGCCGCTGGATGCCGCGCATGCGTGCGGCAAGGCGTTGGTCGAAGTGTTGGTTGCGGCGGTGGCCGCTCGAGGGCAGGCGAACGTAGCCGTCTCTGGCGGCTCTACTCCCAAACTGCTGTTCGCGTATCTGGCGGCGCAGGATGTCGACTGGTCGCACGTTCACCTGTTCTGGGTCGACGAGCGGGCCGTGCCTCCGGGCGACCCCCAAAGCAACTACACGCTTGCAGCGACGCATTGGCTGGACGCTTGTGATTTTCCTCCGGCCAACGTTCACCGGATTGAGGCGGAACTGCCAGTGGCCGAGGCGGCAGCGCGTTACGCCTCGGCCATTCGAATGCACTTCGGCTTGCGGGAGGCCGAAATTCCGGTGTTCGACGTGATCCAGCAGGGGATGGGCGGGGATTCGCATACGGCATCGTTGTTTCCGGGCGATCCCTTAATTCTCGACGAGACCGGTGTGACTTCGGCGGTGTACGTCGAGAAGTTAAAAGCCGCCCGCATCACACTGCTCCCGGCGGTGCTAAAGAAGGCCCGCCACACGCATCTGTTAGTAACGGGCGCGGACAAGGTGGATGCCGTGGAGGCGGCCTTGCGAGGACCGGAGGATCTGTTGCAGTTCCCGATTCAACTGACCCGCCGGCACGGCGGCGAAGTCACATGGTTCCTCGATGAAGCCGCGGCCAATCGCGTTCGCTAGCCTCGCGCTGCTCGCGGCCTGCCAGGGACCACCGCCTCCGCGTCCGGCGATGAAGAGTACCCCGGCGGCCGAAGCGAAAGAGATCCCGCCGCCCATTAATCGCCTCGTGTTTGGCGGCGATGTGATGCTCTCGCGCCATGTGGCCGAGCGCATGGAAGCGGTCAAGGATCCGGCGCTCCCGTTCCGGAAGATCGCCGATTTTTTCAAAGGCGCCGATCTGGCCTTCGTGAACTTGGAGTCGCCATTTTCCGCCAAAGGACGCTCACCCACCCAAGGGATGGTATTCAAGGCCCCGCCGGAAGCGATCGCGGGGTTGCTTCTGGCCGGCATCGACGTTGTTTCGACGGCCAATAACCACACTCGGGATCAGCATGAGCACGGGCTGTTGTTCACGCTGGACCACTTGGAGAAAAACGGTATCGCCGCCGCTGGAACGGGGCGCGACGAAGCCGCGGCGCGCAAAGGCGTGGTGATCGAACGGCAGGGCGTTCGCTTCGCTTTCGCCGCCTACACCTACGACCAACGGAATGGAAATCACAAGGAGGACGACAACCGGATCAATGGGATGGACATTAAACGGATGCGGGAGGACGTGGCCGCGATCCGGCAGCGGTCCAATGTGACAATCGTCTCGATGCACGCCGGCCAGGAATACGCTAAGACCCCGCACGACACGCAGGTACAATTCGCTCGCGCCGCGATTGAGGCGGGCGCGGCCTTGGTGATCGGCCATCATCCCCACGTAACGCAGAAATGCGAAGAACACTGGCACGGAGTCATCTGCTATTCGCTCGGAAATCTCGTCTTCGATCAGACGGCGCCCGGGACGAACGAAGGCCTGATCGTTGAGGCGGAGTTCAAGGGATTCTCGCTCCGCAAGATCAAAACGCACAAGGTCCGAATCGTGGATACGGTTCCGTCCCTGGAGAAGAAATGAAGATCCGCCGGATCATCGTTCATCGCATGCGCGCGCCGCTCGATCGGCGTTTCGGCTGGTCGTTGAATTGGACGGACCACCGGGCCGGCTCGTTGGTCTCGGTGGAAACCGTGAGCGGGGAAACTGGATGGGGCGATGGCGCGGTCCTTGAACCGGAGCGTTTGCGCATCGCGCTTGGCCGCAGTCCGTTTGAGGCCGAGGCGATTTTCGAGGAGTTGCGGCAGCCAGCTGGCCTGCAGTCGCGGCGAGGCGCGACGATGGGCGGCTCGCTGGACGTCGCGCTTTGGGATCTGCAAGGACAAGCCTTGGGTCTGCCGGTGCACAAGCTGCTCGGCACGGCGTATCGCAACCGGGTGCGGCCCTACCTCACGGCGCTCTACCGCGTGGATTCCGAAGATCTGCCGTTTGCGTTGGCCGAGGAAGCACTGGACTGGAAACGCCGTGGTTTTCAGACCTTGAAGATGAAAATCGGCTACGGGCCGGAACTGGACCTCCGCTGCGTCGCGGCCGTCCGGGAGGCGATCGGCCCGGAGACCGGCCTGGCGGTGGACTCCAATTGCGCTTACGACGTGGGCGCAGCCGTGGCTCTGGGCGCGCAGTTGGAGCGGTTCAACTTGCGTTGGTGGGAAGAACCCTTGGCCGCAGCCGATCTGGCCGGCTACGACCGGCTCCGCCAATCCGTTCGAATTCCCATAGCCACCGGCGAGACCTGCTCCGCCGACACGCTGGCCCGCGACTTCATCGCGCCGCGCCGCGTGGACATCGTGCAGCCGGAAGTGGAATGGATCGGACTCACCGGAGCGCGGCGGCTAACGGCACTGGCATGGGATCACCACGTGCGAATTGTGCCGCACAACTGGAATACGGCGGTACGCACAGCGACCATCCTGCACTGGTGCGCCACGATGCCGGAGCCGGAAATCGGCCTGGCGACGGGGAACGTCATGTTTGAACTGGACCAGACGGAGCACCCGTTCCGGGACGTGGCCCTCCTGCCCGTCGAACCGGACGGCTGCATCGCGGTACCGCAAGGGCCGGGCCTGGGAATCGCTGTGGACCGCGAGATGGTGAAACAGTTCACAGTGGAGCGGATCGTTCTCGAATAAGAACCCGCGATTGGCGGTACGATAGCAGGGATGCCGCGCATGATGAAGACCTGCCTGACGCCCGGTTCCATTGGGGTCAAAGCCAATCAGATGGAGACGATCGAATTCGCGCACGCGTTCGGATTCGAGGCCGCCCAGCCGTATGGCGAAGAGCTAATGTCGCTCCCCATCGACGAAGTGAAGCGAAAGCTCAGCGAGTATAAATTGGAGTGGGGCCAAGGCGGATTGGGCGTGGATTTCCGGAAAGACGACGACACGTTCGCCACCGGACTGAAAGCGCTGCCGCCTGTGGCCGCCGCTTTACGCAAAGCCGGAGCGACGCGCATCGGTACCTGGATCGCACCCAGCCACGATAGCCTTCCTTACTTAGCCAATCTGCGGCAGCACAGCCGGCGGCTGCGAGAGGTCGGAAAGATCTACGCGGATCACGGAATTCAAATGGGCTTGGAATACGTAGGGCCAAAGACCTTGTGGTCCGCACGGCGTTTCCCCTTCATCCATACAATGGCCGAGGTTCGGGAGCTTCTCGGGGAGATCGCACTGCCAAACGTGGGAATCGTAATGGATAGCTGGCATTGGTATACATCCGGAGAATCCGTCGCGGATCTGAAGACTTTAAACAAAAAAGAAGTGATTTGTATTGATCTTAACGACGCGCCTTCGGGCATTCCCATCGACTTGCAGATCGACAGCCAGCGGGAGATTCCGCTCGCCACCGGAGTCATCGATTTGTCTGGATTTCTCAACACTCTGCAAGCGATCGGGTGTGATGCGCCAATTCGTTGCGAACCCTTCAACGCGGCGCTTCGTGCAAGACCCCGTGAAGAAATACTAGGAATCGTAGCCGAGTCGATGCGCAGAGCAATGGCGCTCGTGAAAGTTTGAATTCACCCTCTTCCCATTGGCTATTCGTTTTGCTATACTATGGTCATCGAGCCCCTGGCCGTAAGTGACACCATTCTATCGAGGTGGCGCCGATCCCAGGGGCATTTCTCTAAAGCCGTCTTTAGACGAAGGAGTACCACCTATGGCAACAGCCATCATGGTCGATGGCGGGTTCTTTTTGCGCCGCTATCGGTTTCTCAAGGGCCACACATACGACGCCCGGCAGGTCGCCAAAGACCTATTCACATGGTCCCTCAAGCATTTAGAGGGTAAAAACAACGAACTACGCGAACTGTACCGGATCTTCTATTACGACTGTCCGCCGTTACAAAAGAAGATTTTCCATCCGCTCACGAAGGAGCTCGTCGACCTGGGCAAGAGCGAGGAGGCCCAATTTCGCCTGAATCTCCACTCCGAACTTCGGAAGCTGCGCAAAGTGGCGTTGCGGCAGGGGCGGCTCGGGGACTATGGAAATTGGATTGTCGAGCCCTTCAAGCTGAAAAAACTGGTCTCGGGCACGATTACCGCAGCCGACCTGAAGCCGGAAGACGTTTCCTACGAAGTCCGGCAAAAAGGCGTAGACATGCGGATCGGCCTGGACATCAGTTCACTGACCTACAAAAAGCAGGTTGACCAGATCGTCCTCATCGCCGGCGATGCGGACTTTGTGCCGGCAGCGAAAATGGCGCGGCGCGAAGGCATCGATTTTATTCTGGACCCCATGTGGAAGGAGATCTCCGACGAGTTGCACGAGCACATCGACGGCCTGAAGTCCACCTGCCCGCGTCCCGGTGTCGCCCGCCGCAATGCGGAGGCCGCCGAGGCCGCGGCGCACGCGCATGCGCACGCCCACGCGCACGAAGAAGGGTCCCACGGACCAGCCCCGGTGATCCCGCCGTATCCGCGTGCCAATGAACCCATCGCGCGCGGCCGGGCGCCAATGCGCCGCTTCCTGGACCGCCGCGTGGCGATCGAGGAAGGCAACGGCTAACGAAGCAGCAGGCGGAACCCCAGATCCAGAATCAACGAGTCTTTTCCAGCCCGGATCGACCGCACAAGAAGCCCGTCGACGGACTTCTTGTAGGGAAGTCCGGGTTGTTCCGCTTCCAAGGCCTTCTTGAACTCGGGCGCTAGGTCGTAGATCAACACCTTCGGTAGCGTTTCGGCCAGCGCCTTGCATACGCGGCGGGCGTAGAGGCCAGGCCGCGGACCGCTGGTCACTTCCACGTCTTTCAACCGCAGCGTTGTGTTGTCTGAATACGGGGTCATCCGGATCGTCGCGTCGAACGACTCTCCGAGTCCAACGCACTGCCCAAACACGTTCACCGACGACCGGCCCGAAAACTTGGCCTTCACCTCGATTTTTCCGCCTGCCTCGGTGATGCGCGGGTTCTACAGATACGCGAATGTACAGCGGTCCCGCTTGTTGCCTTTTACATACTTACGGCCCTCTTCGGTGAAGACCTGGCTGGCCACGATGTCGCGCAGAATACCGTAGGAAAGATGTACCTCTACCTGCGCCCAGGCTGGAATCGCCAGCAACAGCGCCCAAATCCTCACTCGCTATCCTCCAGCGGGAATAGCGGGTTTCTGCGATGTTTATAGGCAAACGACCGTGGATCGTTTGCCGTGGGACCCGGCGTGTCCACCAAAACCATCTCCCCTCCGATAGGCGCGTAGGCCGCCTGCGGTGCGATGACGCCTTTTACGATAATCACGTCCTTACGGGCAGGATCGATTCCGAGCGACAAGAGTTGCCGCAAACTCATTGGCGCCATGCGCCGCGAGGTCAGCACAATGGTGTGGCGCTCCGGCGTTTCGACAACGGCTGTGAGGCCCTGGTCGCAGTGGGTCCACCCGCCGTGGCGAATCTCCGGCTCGGTGAACCGGCCGTCGGCCAGTAAGCGGGTCACGCCGCGAGCGAAACCTAGATCCACCGGCTCTCCCACCCGGCACAAGGCGGCCAACTCGGGCTCGTACAGCACGATCAGCGCGTTCTCAACACCCTGGCGGAAACACTCGTCCAGCAGGATTCGGGACCTTGCCCCGCTGCCGCCGCCGGTATTGTCGCCGATGTCCAGCAGGATCAGCGGCCGTGCCGTTCGCCGGACGGCCTGTTGCGGCGTGGCCAATTCCGGCACAAGTTCGCGACGTCGCGTCCAAGCCAAATCCGCCAGATACCGGGCGGCGCGGCGCGCGGTGGCTTCGTCGACGGCAACGGCAAGAAAACTCGTGCCCATCTCCGGTACATCGGCGAAGTAGAATCCAAGAAAAATCGTAGCGCTCAATATTCCAGGCCATTGCAGGACTTCCTCCAACGCGCGGAAAAGAAACATCTCGCTCGTTTTCTGCGCGGCGATCGGAACCAGCATCGTAGGAGACGCCAGGAACATTTTCGGTTTCAATCCGTCGCGAAGGATTCGAGCCAGGAGCGCGGCGGCCTCCCTGCCCCGGTCACGCTGATCCAGATGGGGATTCGTGCGGTACCCGACGATGGCGGTCGCCAGCGCCACCATGCGGTCCGAGACGTTGGCATGGAGATCGAGCGTCACCACGATAGGAACGTCGGGGCCTAACTTCTGGCGCAGCCGGCTGAGGATCTCGCCATCGGCGTCCGGGTGATTGCGAGCGACAGTGGCGCCGTGCAGTGCGACCAGATAGCCGTCGGTTTTCATAGACAGGGCAGAGTCCACAAGTCTGGACGCTATTCGCTCGAAATCCTCGGCTTCAATGGCGCCGCTCGGAACGGCGACCGTCGCGAAGCCCGGCACGGCCTCCAGGCCGTTCGCATCGCAACCGGCAAAGAAACCGCCCAACTCGTGATAGGCGGCGGCCCAACGGTCCCGCGTGGCGTCGCCCTCCGTCATCGCCATCGCTTCGAAGTCCTCGAAGCGAGTGGGTGTTTCGAGAAAAGTGTTGGATTCGTGGAGGAAACCGAGAATGCCCGCGCGCATAGTTTTCAGTAGCTGAGGAAGCCGCCATCGACGAGGAGCGTCTCGCCCGTAATGAAGCTGGCCTTGTCGCTGAGCAGGAACGCCACGGCCTCGCCAATCTCCTCCGGCCGGCCGCGGCGGCCGAGCGGCGTGGAGCGTGGGCCGGACGCATCTTTGCTCGCTTCTGTGAAGATATCACCGGGAGCCACGGCGTTCACGCGAATTCGATGCGCCGCCAACTCCAGCGCCATGGCCTTCGCCAGCATGGAAATGGCGGCCTTGGAGGCACAATAGATCGATGCGTTCCGCTGTGCGGCGTAGGCGCCCACGCTGGCGATGTGGACGATCGCACCGGGCGTCGACGCCGCGATGAAGTGGCGGGCCGCGAGCTGCGAGCACAGCACCGGCCCCTTCACGTTGACGTCCAAGACGGTATCGATATGCTCCTCTGGCGCGTCCAGAAACGCGGAGATTGCCGGCATTCCGGTGATGGCCGCGTTGTTGACCAGACCGTCCAAGCCGCCCAACTCATCGACGGCCCGCGCGAACCAGCGGCCGGGCGTACGAACGTCGTCCGGCAGTTGCGTGGCCGCCACGCGCGCTCCGTAGCCTCGCAGCGTGTCGGCGATTCCTTTACCAATTCCTGTCGTTCCACCGGTGACGATGTAGGCCTTGCCCTCAAGCATTCTGTAACCATCGTGCCACGGCCGCGGCCGGCACGAGCGGAGATTCTGTCAGCGGAAGCGATGCGGGTTCCTTTGCGCCCGAACCCGTGACAAGGCAGACGCTAACGCCCTCGGGTTGAATTTTCCGCCAACCGGCATAGGCCGCCGCACCGGCCGGTTCGGCGAAGATGCCTTCCTCGCGAAGCAATAGCGCGTGGGCCTCGAAGATCTCCTCGTCTGTCACCCCAACGGCCGTCCCGCCGTTTTCGCGAAGTGTCTCCCGCGCCAGCGATGCGTCGATGTCCATTGGGACCGACAAGCCACTGATCCTGGTCGTACTGCCGGAAAACTCTCTTGTCAGCACCGTCGGGCAGCCGAGCGGCTGTACGCCATGTACCGCGATGCGGCGGCCGGCGCATGCCCGTGACGTCGCCACCAGCAGCCCTCCACCGCCAATTGGCACAAATACATGCTGGGGAGCCAATGGCCACAGCTCCTGGCCGATCGCGCCGACGGCGGTCATCGAGTCCGGGCAATAGCGAAACGCTGAGACCACCAGCGGCTCGCCGCTGGCCTCCAGAGCGGCGAAGACGCGCGCGGTCACATCCGCATCGGCCGCGAAGTGTGGAACGCGAACCACTGTCGCGCCATGGGCGCGCATCTGGACAAGCTTTCCGGCGGGCGCATTGGCGTTCACGAAAATGACTGCCTCCATGCCAGCACGGGCGCAATAGGCTGCAAGCGAGGACCCGGTATTCCCCGACGACGTCGCCAGCACCCGTCTGTAGCCCTTGGCGCGCAGACGCGCCACCTCCGCGGCGGCGAATCGATCCTTGTACGAGCCAGTAGGATTGCAGAGTTCCAGTTTGAACAGCAGCCTGCCCCCGTGCCGCGCGCTCGGGATGCAGAGTGTGTTGCCTTCGCCCAAGGTCAGAAAATCAGGTCTCCTTGTCCCACGCAGCGAGGGATCAACCCCTTCCGCACCTCCTCCAGCGCCTTCCGGATATGGAATCCGCCGCCCTCCAGCGTAAACATCCCGTGGCCCGGCAAGAGGCACTCTACGTCCAGCCCTTCCAACTTCGCAAGACCGGTGCGAAAACCGTTCATGCTGGAATCGGCGGTGTTAATCAGGCCGATGACGCCGCCATAAAACACCACGTCGGCCGAGACCAGGCATTGGAAACCCGGCATCCAAAAAACGAAGGAATCGGCCGAGTGGCCGCGCACGTGAATCGCGGTGAGGTCAAAGCCCTCCAGCGCCAAAACGTCGCCGTCCGCGAATGCGCGGGCCACTGGAACCGCGTCCATCCGCATCTCCGGCGGGTAGGAACCGAGACGCTGCGCCTCCGCCAGGCCGCAATCGTCCTCGTCTCCCGAAATGAGCAGTGGCGCGGTGTGCGAGCTTGTCACGATCGGCCAACCCAACTCTTCGTGCAAACGTGCCGCGCCACAAGCGTGATCGGGATGCTTGTGTGTGACCAGGATCGTGCCCCGGCTCAGGTCGCCGAACTCGTCGCGAAGATTCTGGACGATGCGGCCGTGCCCCATGCCGGAACCGGCGTCTATCAAAAGAATCCCTGCGTCGCGTTTCATCGCGTACACGTGGCAGTCGTAACGGCTGCTCAGTCCGAATTGCCGGCTGCCCACCATGTAGAGCCACGGGGTGATTCTCATGGCTTGTAGAACCAATCGAGAGGGACTGCCTTCAACTTCAGAGACCAGCCAGCGTCCCTGCGAATGGCATAGGTGAACAGGGCCCGGTCCCTCAGCCACTCGATACTCGTGTAGTTAAAGGTGTGACCGGGTGATTCGTCGAGGTTGCGGATGTGAGTCCACGTCTCACCGTCGTCCTTCGAGACGGCGGCGGTTAGCGGAAAGCGCCGGCGCTCGGTGGTGTTATTCCATATCAGAATCAGGTCGCCCGTTTTCGGGTGACGCTTAATCGACTGCGGAGACAACGGCGAATCGACGGTCATGGGCGAGAGCGGCCCGAAGGTCCGGCCGCGATCACGGGAATGGGCTTTGTAAATCTTGCCTTTTTCCGTTCGCACCCAAAGCAGGATGGAACCGTCCTTCAACTCAACCACGCCAGGCTCCTGTGCGCCGGACTTCGTTTCGGGTAGATCGAGTATCGTTTCGCCGGGAAGCCATGTAGCGCCTTCGTCATCGGAGTAGTAGACGCGGGAACGGATGTGAGGATCGACTCGATAGTCGGCGGTAAAAAAGACGGGCATCAGGATGCGGCCCCCGCGAACTTGGATGGCGCGGTCGTGATTAAAGCCGGTATAGCTCGGCGACGGCGTGATGGCCATTGGCCGGGGCGCGGAGAAGGTTCTTGCGTCGTCGGTCGATAGCCGCACCATGGGGGCGCAGTCCGCCTCCGAGTTCTTGCGGCAGAAAAGGAACAGCACTTTCCCGCTGCGAAGCCGGAGTAGGTCCGGCTCCATCACATTCATGGCTCCGATATTTTCCTGGAGCGTGAATTTCTCGCCGAACGAATCGCCCCGGTCCTTGGAGATGCGCGCGGAGATCTGCGCGGGTGCCCAATCGGAACCCTTTGCAGCGGTGAAATCCGTCCATGCCAGCAGCACTCGGCCATCGCGCAACACCAGCGCATCCGCTTCCGAATTGCGAATGTTGGTTTCCGAGGCGGGGGCCACCAAGTATTCGACCGGCGCCTGGGCCGCGGCAAGGACGCCCAGAAATAGAAACACCCTTTTCATAGCGCTCGAACCCTTTCGAGAGTGTCGTCCACCACGCCGTCGCCGTGCGCGAAACTGATGTACCAGCGGCCGTCGGGAAGTGCGTAGATCCCGGCGTCAAGCAGCGCCATAAGGAAATCGGCGTAGAGCGCCTTGTTTGCGCCGATGGTATCGCGATATTCCCGCGGCACAGCCTGTTGAAGGTGGAGTTGATAGCAGGTCCCTTCACCGGTCGCTACAGCGTCCACACCCTTTGCGCGAAGCGCATCCACAAGTCCATCCCGAAGCCGCCGCCCTCGCACGTGCAGCGCCGGGAAGTCGCTGGCCGCCAACTCGCGCAGCGCCGCCTCGGTGGCGGCGAGCGATACCGGATTTCCATTCAGTGTTCCCGCATGGACCACGCGGCCGTCAGCGATCCACTCCATCACGAACTCCTTGCCCGCCAGAATAGACACGGGCAATCCGGCGGCGGCGGCCTTTGCGAAGGTTGCCAGATCCGGCGTAACACCATAGAACTCCTGCGCGCCTCCAAGTGCCAGGCGGAAACCGGTGATCACCTCATCGAATACCAGCAGTGCGCCATGCTCGTCAGCGGTCTGACGCAGAAACGAGAGGAAGCCAGGATCTGGCGGCAGGCAACCGCTGTTGCAAAGCAACGGCTCGCAGATGATCGCGGAGATTTGTTCCGGGTACGCGGCGAATGCCGCTTGCACGGATTCGCGATTGTTCCAGCGCGCGACGACTGCCC
Organism: Acidobacteriota bacterium; assembly: GCA_016871155.1. Classification (GTDB taxonomy): domain Bacteria; phylum Acidobacteriota; class Terriglobia; order Bryobacterales; family Bryobacteraceae. The sequence goes on from VFZO01000082.1 coordinate 23,076, forward strand.
CGGACCACGGCCGCTGGCCCTGCCCCACCGGCACCGGTTCCATGACGCCGCTTTGTTCAAGCGACGGCTTGTAACTAACCAGTACGCTATCGTCCCAGCCGTGGTAGTGCCCTTCGAATTTCAAGTAGAGCGGCCGGCGCGTGTACGCCCGTGCCAATCGCAACGCCACCTGCACAATCTCGGTGCCGCTATTCGCGAAGGCCACGCGATCCGCACAGGGAATCGCCTGGCACAGCAGTTCCGCGGTGCGGTACTCCAGTTCATGCTGCGCGCCAAATGTGTGGCCCAGCGGAAGTTGACGGCCGATGGCGTCATTGACGGGCTGTGGCGCATGACCCAAGATGAGAGGGCCCCAAGCCAGCGTGTAATCGATATAACGATTGCCGTCGATATCCGTCAAACAAGGTCCCGAACCACCGGCGAAGAACAACGGGTACGGCTTTGCCGACCGGCGAAGCGCCGTGGAGACCCCGCCGGCCAACGAGCGCTGCGACCGTTCATAAGCGGCCCCGGAGCCTGGCGTTTTCGCGCGAACGCGTGCTTCGATTTCCGTGGTGTTGAATGTCATGTTTCCTTGCCGGCTAGAAGAAATAGCGTAT
>VFZO01000083.1 GCA_016871155.1 Acidobacteriota bacterium
CGGAGGCGAGGTAGGTGTGGCGGCTGGGAACGGCGCCTTGATAGGTGAGAAACGCATAGGGGCCAAGCGCAATGGCCATCCAGACCAAAGCCGCTCCGATGATCGAAGCGAAGCGGGCGCGATTGGCGTACAGAAGGTAGAGGGAGGCGATCAGCCCCCAGACCCAGAACATGCGGCCCACGCTGCGGACGATGACGGGAACGAACGACCAGGAAAGCACGAACGTGCCGTCGTTGAAGTGGAGATGCGTCGCGCTGGCCTCCCGGGCGGCGAAGTAGTAAATGACGGCGATGGCGGCGAGAGGCAGCAGGCAAAGGGCAGCCCGGCGCCAGGGCATGCGTTCGATACAGGCGACGCCGGCGGCCAGCGGGACCAGGACCACGCCCGATTCCTTCGAAAGGAGCGCGAGAATGAACGCGACGGCCGTGAATGCGAACCAATACCGCTGGGATCGCTGAATGAATTGAATCCACGCGTACAGGCCGAGCACGACGAAAGTAAAGACCAACAGCTCCGGAAGGGCGGCGTACCAAACGACCGCCTCCTGCGGACGCTGATATACGGCGAAGATGCAGGCAGCGGCGAACGAGACCTTGTAGCCGACTCGACGCCAAGCACCGAGCGCGAAGAGCAACAGCGAGTTGAAGACGTGCAGCACGAGGCTCGAGACGTTGAGGACCAGATTGTCGCGGCCGAAGAGTTGCTCCGTCCAGAAGGTGAGAACGATAGAGGTGGCGCGGCAACGATAGAGGGCGTCCCCGGCCAAGGCCGGCCATGCGTCGATCGGGCCGTAGCGGCGCCCGAGATCGAGCTGAATGTAGTCGTCGCTAATGTAGGGTAGGCTTAAGAACGGCCAGTAGGCCAACAAGGACAAAGCCGCCAACAGAAGCAATTTGTACGGATTTCTCACGACTTCCGTCATTGCACGCTTTCCCGTTAACTTTTTCTTCATGATAGTACAGTCGAGGTCAGGTATGGGGATCTTTCTAGCCGGGTTCGGGCTGATGCTGCAGGCGCAGCAGCCGGAGGCGTTTTCGCCGGCGGGCAAGGCCTTTTTTGCGAGGCCCGACGCGGCCGGGGTTGTGCAGAAGGCGGACCTGGCGCTGGCCAAGAACGGGGGCGCAGAGGCTTTGTTGGAGGCGGCGCGCGTGCGGGACGGGCTGCTGCGATTTTCCGAGTCGATCCCGCTCTATTCGCGCGGAATGGACGAGTACCCGGACGATGTGCGGTTTCCGCGATTCCGCGGGCACCGGTTCCTTTCGACGCGCCGATTCGATTCGGCGATCGCGGATTTGAAGAAGGCGTCGGCCATGGCGCCAGCGAGTTTCGACGTGAGCTATCACCTGGGACTGGCGTATTATCTGCGCGGCGACTACAACCACGCGGCGCGCGAGTACGGCCGATGCCTGGAGATGGCGGCGCTGCCGCGCCCCGATTTTTTGAAGGGCATGCCGGCGGGTTGGCGGAGTTGTCACGGGATGGACGACGATTCGCGGGTGGCGCTCACCGAATGGGCGTGGCGGGCGAATCGACGGGCGGGGAAGCCGGACGAAGCGGCGCGGATGCTGGGTGGAATCAGCGAGTCGATGACGGTGAAGGAGAACGGTTCGTACCTCCGCACGCTGCTGCTGTACAAGGGCCTGCGGAGCGTGGAGGCGACCCTATTGTCGCCGGGCGAGGGCAACGCCGCGGCGACTGTGGGTTACGGCGTGGGGCTGTGGCAGTGGTTTGGAGGCAAGAAGGACGAAGCCTGCCAGACCTGGGCGAGGGTGGCTTCGGACGCAAATTGGGCGGCGTTCGGAGTAATTGCGGCGGAACGCGAGGCCGGTTGCCGGCCGGCTAAGAAGAAGTGAACGCATCCCGCAGCTTGCGCCAGGTGACGGAGAGTTCCTCGATGTGGACACGCGTTTCGGCGACGACGGTCATGAAATTCGCGTCGCCGGGCCAGCGGGGGAGCATGTGCAGATGGATGTGCCCGGCGACGCCCGCGCCGGCGCATTCGCCGAGGTTCATGCCGATGTTCAGCCCGCCGGGCGAATAGACCGAGCGCAGAATGGTCTCGGTACGCTGGGCGAGCGCCATTAGTTCGGCGGCGGCCTGGGCGGGCAGCGCGGCGAGCGAATCGACGTGGGCGAACGGCGCGATCATCACATGGCCCGCCGAGTAGGGATACAGGTTCAAGCAGACGAAGTTGTAGACGCCGCGATGGACGATGAGGTTCTCCTCATCGAGGTTCGCGGCGGGCTTGTCGCAAAAAATACAGCCGCCTTTGGGGGCGGCTGTATTTTTAGTCACGTATTGGTAGCGCCAGGGGCTCCAAAGATGGTCCATTAGCCGATGGATTCGCCGTCGTCGTCATCGGGACCCGATTCTCCGCCGTTTACAAGGTCCTTGAGTTCCTTGCTGGGCTTGAAGAAGGGGATTCGTTTGGCGGGAACTTCCACGCGGGAGCCCGTTTTCGGGTTTCGTCCCACACGCGGTTGGCGTTGGCGGGTCCTGAAACTTCCAAACCCGCGAATTTCGATCTTCTCGCCTTCGCGCAGCGTGCGAACGATGCTGTCGAAGATCGCCTCAACAATCACTTCCGAATCCTTCCGGGTGAGTTCAGTTACCTTTGAGACTTCTTCGATCAGATCAGCCTTGGTCATTCGTATTCTCCGTCGTTTCGATGGATGCCGCTTCCTTTGTAGCGGATGTGGCGGCGGCGGCGGTCTTTTGGTACTCGGTCATCCGTTGCCGCTCTTCGTCGATGATAGCGGCTTTTTGACTCAGCCCGATTTTCTTCTCACCGGGGTTCATGCGGATGATCTTAAACTTGTGGTCTTCTCCCAGCGGCAAAGACGCCTTGTCCTTGGCCAAAGAGACGATTTCCGAGGAGTGGCAGAGTGCCTCCACACCCGGTGCGACTTCGACGAACACGCCAAACGTCGCGGAGCGGCAGACGCGGCCGGAGACGATGTCGCCGGTCTGGTGGCTGGAGAAGAAACTCTCCCACTGATCGGGCTGGAGTTGCTTGACGCCGAGCGAGAGGCGGCGGGAGTTTGGGTCGATGTTGAGGATGACGGCCTGCACGATCTGCCCTTTTTTCAGCAGTTCGGAGGGGTGCTTGACGTGCTTGGTCCAGGAGAGATCGGAGACGTGAACGAGTCCGTCGATGCCCTCCTCGATTTCGATGAAAGCTCCGAAGTCGGAGAGCTTGCGTACACGGCCCTCGACGACGCTGCCGACGGCGTAGCGCTCGGCGACGGTGGTCCAAGGGTCGGCTTCGAGCTGCTTGATACCGAGCGAGACGCGGCGGTCGCGCGGTTTGATTTCGAGCACGACGGATTCGACGGTGTCGCCGACATGGACGACCTTCGAGGGGTGCTTCATGCGGCGCGACCAGGTCATTTCCGAGATATGGATGAGCCCTTCGACGCCGGGCTCGAGCTCGACGAACGAACCGTAGTCGGTGATGGAGACGACCCGGCCGATGACGCGCGCGCCGACCTGATAGCGGGCGACGACGGTATCCCAGGGATCGGGCGCCATCTGCTTGAGGCCGAGTGAAATGCGTTCCTTTTCCCGGTCGAACTTGAGGACCTTGAAGCTGTATTCCTGGCCAACCTGGACGACTTCGGAGGGATGGGTGACGCGGCCGTAGCTCATGTCGGAGACGTGCAGCAGGCCATCAATGCCGCCGAGATCGACGAACGCTCCGTACTCGGTGAGGCTCTTGATGATTCCCTGCAGCGTCGCGTTCTCCTCGACGGTCTCCAGCAGCCGTGATTTGCGGTCGCCGACTTCACTTTCGAGCGCGGCCTTGCGGCTAACGACGATGTTGGCGCGGCGGCGATTGAGCTTGAGGATCCGGACGGGGATGTCCTGGCCGATGAACGAGTCGAGATTGTAGACCGGGCGGACATCGACCTGCGAACCCGGCATGAAGGCTTCCACGCCGACATCGATACTGAGGCCGCCTTTGATGCGTCCGGTGACGCGGCCGTTGATGAGCAGGTTGTCGCGGAAGGCCTGTTCCAGGGTCTCCCACGCCTTGATGTTCTGCGCGCGGCGGTGGCTGAGCGGGACGTAGCCCTCGGGCGTGAGCGATCCGCCCTTTTCGACCATGACCTCAATGGTGTCGCCCATTTTGACCGCAGGCACGCCATCGACAACGGCAATCTGGGAGATCGGAACAACGCCTTCGCTCTTGTAGCCGAAGTCGACGATGACGTCCTTGTCGGTTACCTTGAGGACGTAGCCATTGAGAACCTCGCCTTCGGCGGGCGGGGCGAAGTGGCTGTAGTCTTCCAGCAGTGATTCATAGAGCATCGCCTCGGTGAAGAGTTCGTCGTCAGACAGTTCTTCGCCGCCGGGCACAGGCGCGCCGGGCATTCCGGGTACATGGAGCGGATTGTCGGGATTGTTGCCCATGGTCAATTCTCCGGGCGCGGCGGCAGGGATCGACTCAATCCCGTGGAACTCTAACCCTGATGCCGGCCGACAGAAGTGCTTTAGCGCGAGGTGCCAAAGCTTGGAAGTACTTGAGAACTATAACGGATTCAAGCAGTTGTGTCAACGATATTCGGTTTACATGTGCGGCGGGGGCGTGGGGGCGGGGGCGAAAATTAACCGGCCGGGAACCGGCGCGCGAACCAGGCGGCGCGCAAGGCGGAATCCTTGGGTGGCAAACCGCCCCAGATCACCGCATCCGGACGAAGGTCCGCGCCTCCCGGCCAAACGAGCGTCCTTTCCAGGGCTTGTACTTGCCGGAACCGCGCCTCATCGGTCCGAATGGAATCGAAGATGGGGCCGTTCAAGCGATGAGTCAAGTCCCGGTCTACTTCTTCGCCATTGGCCAGCCGGAGGCGCACGACGAAGCCGGACACGGGTTCCTCTGCCAGGATTCGAACTAAAGTCATAGCGATCCTCCCTCCTCAATCTAACGGATCGATTGGAAGCGGCGGTACGCCAATGCGGGTGTTGTTTGTTTCAATCCTGCGCGGCTTACGGAAACAGCGCGCCGCGCCGCGCCGGACCATTTCAAACGTTACAGGGGGCGCGTTAGACATCGCGATCCGCTTAAAGGATAATCGACCCATGCGGCTTTACTTGCTGGTGGCGGCGGCCGGTCTGTTTGGCCAGGGCGCGCATGAGGCGACGGTGGATTTGCGTATCGGGAAGAAGGTTTTTGAATCCCAGTGCGCGCTGTGCCATGGCCAGGATGGATCGGGGGGGGCGGGGGCCGAACTTGCGGAGGCCGAAGCTGCCGAAGGCGGCCACCGACGAGGAGTTGCGGCGGGTGATCTCTAATGGCCTGGCGCCGGAGATGCCGGGGGCGTGGCAGCTTTCGGTGCGCGAGGTGGCAAGCGTCGCCGGTTATGTGCGGGAGATGGGCAAGATCGCCGTGGAGATCGTTCCCGGCAACCCGTTTAACGGCGAGACGCTATTCGCCGGGCGCGGCTGCAGCGGCTGCCATATCATCAATGGGAAGGGAAATTCGGCCGGGCCGGAGCTTTCGAATACGGGCGCGCGGCGAAGCGCGGCGCATTTGCGCGAATCGCTCTTGCAGCCCCAGGCGGACCTGCCCGATGGGTTTTTGGTGGTGGAGGCGGAACTGGCGGGGGGCGGGAAGGTTCGCGGCGTGAAGCTGAACGAAGACCTGTTTTCGATTCAGGTGCGCGACGGCGGAGGGCGGGTCCACAGTTTTCAAAAATCCGCGCTGAAGGCCTTGACGCGGAAGACGGGTGAGAGTTCGATGCCGGCGTTCACTTCGCTGCCGGCGAACGAAATCGACGACCTGGTGGCTTATTTGGCGAGTTTGCGGGGGAACCAATGAGAGGACTTTTGTTGGCGGGCGCGCTGGCGGTTTCGGCGCAGGTGCCGTTCGAACGGATCCGGGACGCGGCCAAGGAGCCGGGGCAGTGGCTGACGTACTCGGGGAACCTGCACGGGCACCGGCATTCGGCGCTGACGGGATTGACGCCCTTGAACGCGGCCGGGTTGAAAGTCCGGTGGGCATATCAGTTTCCGGGTGGGAGGAATCAGACCTCGCCGATCGTGGCGGATGGGGTTATTTATGTTACGTCGCCGAACCGGGCGGCGGCGCTGGACCTGCGCACGGGACGGGAGTTATGGACCTGGGAACGGCCGGTGCCGGCGGACTACCAGTCGATCGGTTTCGGCCGGGTGAATCGCGGGCCGGCCGCGTTGGACGGTAACTTGTATGTGGCGACCCTGGACTGTTACTTAGTCGCACTGGACTTAAAGAGCGGGCAAGAACGATGGTCGGTGAAAGTGGAGGATTACAAGCCGGGTTACTCGATGACGCTGGCGCCGTTGGCGATTCCCGGCAAAATCTTGGTGGGTGTCAGCGGCGGAGAGGCCGGAATCCGGGGCTTCGTGGACGCCTACAACGCCTCGACCGGCGAGCGGGAGTGGCGTTTTTACACGATTCCCGGGCCGGGCGAGAAAGGCAACGAGACTTGGGCGGGCGAGAGCTGGAAGACCGGAGCGGGGTCCAGTTGGGTGACGGGCGCCTACGACGCGGAGTTGGACCTGGTGTATTGGGGCGTGGGCAACCCCGGGCCGGATTGGAACGGCGACGGGCGTGCGGGGGATAACTTATATACGTGTTCGTTTGTCGCGCTGGAGGGAAAGACCGGTGAGTTAAAGTGGCATTTTCAATTCACTCCGCACGATACCCACGACTGGGACGCGGCGCATGTGCCGATGCTTGTGGACGGGATGGCGCGCGGGCAGAAGCGAAAGATGATCGTGAATCCGAACCGGAATGCGTTCTACTATGCGCTGGACCGGGTTTCCGGAGAGTTTTTGGCGGGCGCGGCGTATGCGAAGCAGACGTGGGCGAAGGGGCTGGACGACAAGGGCCGGCCGATTCTGATTCCTGGAATGGACCCGTCCGAGGAGGGAGTGTTGGTGTATCCGAGTCTGAACGGGGCGACGATCTGGTTTAGTCCGTCGTATAGTCCAAAGACGAATTTGGTCTATGTCGCGACCCGGGAGGTGGGGGCCACTTACTTCAAGCGGGAGGCGGAGTTCAAGCCGGGGACGTTTTTCGCCGGCGGCGGGGAGCAGCGGATTCCAAACGATCAGCAGTGGGGCGCGATCCGGGCGCTGGAGACGGCGACAGGCAAGATGGCCTGGGAGTACAGGCTGCTCTCGCCGCCGTGGGCGGGCGTGCTTTCGACGGGAGGCGGATTGGTCTTTTCCGGCTCGAACGAAGGAAATATCTTCGCTCTGGACGCGCGGACGGGAAAGCCGCTTTGGAATTTCCACGCCGGCGGGCCGGTGACCGCGAATCCGATCTCGTTTGAGATCGACGGCAAGCAGCACGTGGCATTGGCTGCGGACAAGGTGCTGTATGTTTTCGGCTTGTAGGTGGCTGGCGCTCTGCGCGGCGCTGGCTGCGCAGGAAAAGCCGGACCTCGTATTTGGCACAACGGTTGTGAGTACGACGGGCTTGAAGGGCTCGATTTACATTCTCAAGAAAGACACAACTTGGCTGCCGAACCTGACGAAGATGAAGCCGGTTGGCGAGATCTACACGACCTCGCTGCGCGTGACGCCCCGGAACTTCACGGCCGGTTTCCCGGGCGTGACGGACCGTAACGAGTGGTTCGCGATCGGATACGAGGGACGGTTTTGGGTGGAACAGCCCGGGCGTTACCGGTTCCAGACAACGTCCGACGACGGTTCGAAGCTATTGATCGACGGCAAGGTGCTGGTGGACAACGACGGCGTTCACGCGATGACCCGGGTGGAAGGAAGCGCCTTGCTGACCCGCGGCATCCACACGATGCGGTGGATTACTTCCAGGGGCCAGGCTTTCACATCGGCTTGATGGTGGAGGTGAAGCGGCCGGACGAGCAGAGTTGGAGGCCTTTTGACACCGACGATTTCAAGCCGCCGCCCGACGATACACTCTGGGTGAACGGCAAGATCAGCGGAGTGGAGAAGGGAATTCTCTAACTACCGTTTCGTTAGCGCGAGGAAAAACTCGGCGCGAGAAACGGGGCCGGTCCGCTTGGGTTTGGCGGGCGCGAAGTTGGGCAGGCGGATGTCGGTCCAGTAGAGCGGCAGGTCTCCGTGGAACCAGTTGCGATGGTCGACTGCCATCCAGTTGTTCGCGATGGCGGATTGAATGGGGTCACCGGGCGCGTTGCGGTGGGCAGCGAGGGCGCGGGCCGCCTCGGCGCGCGTGATGGGCGAATCGGGCGAGGCGTGAAGATCGTCGAAGCGGACGGGGTACCAGCCGCGCAGAGCGGCGGTTTGAATCGCGGCGAATGCCGGGTGGGACTGCGGAAGATCGTCGAACCAGAACAGTTGCACGCCGGCCTTAGCGAGTTCGGCCTGCACGGCGGCGGGCGCGGGCTGCTGCCCCGTTGCGATGGCGAGCGAAGCGATAACGGCGGCCGCTTCGCCGATGTTCCATTCGATGGGGTGGAGGCGATAGGCGCCGTTGGTCAGGTGGGTGACGCCCAGGTTCTTCGCGGCGGGCAGGAAGTTCATCAGATCGCGAGGCAGCAGGGCGGCCATCGGAATTTGAAAGGGTTTGGGCATCATCATGCGGCCTTTTTCGTTGGCGCCGCAGGGATGGATGTCGACCATGTAGAAACCGGTGCCGACGGAATCGTCGAAGAGCACGGCCCGGGCGCGGGGGCTGTTTTCAAATACGATGTCCTGTTCGCGGACGGAGCCGCGGGCACTGATGCGGCGCGACTCGCGAATGTAGGGAAGCATGGAGAGGCCATCGGCCGTGCCCATCTGGCCGGCAACGAGTTTGAGGGACGGCGTTTTCCGATCGGTCTGGAGCCAGTGGAGAAACGCGACGGCGACCTGCTTGGCGGCCTGGAGAACACGAGCGGTGTCGAGCGGGGAACGGTCGAGGACCGATTCGTCGTGATAGTCCTGGCGCGGCCAGTTCATGAGCGCCATATCATTGCGCTGGCCGGGGAAGGCCTTGGCGTTGAAGACGCGCCGCCAGGGAAAGAAGGGCCGCGGCGACATGTTGTTGGGAACGGGAGGATCGTCGCCGAACATGGTGTATTCGAACGCGCCGCGCCAGCCGTACTCGGTTGGATAGTTGAACTTGAAAGTGAAGGGTTGATGGTCGCGGATCTTTTCGTAGTTGGGCGGTTTGGGGATGGCGTGGTTTTCGTTCGCGCGATGCTCGACGATGAACGGATAGGTGAAGCTTTGGACACAGGCGGGGTTGGCCTTTTCGGCGGCGTGCGGCTCCTGTGTTTCGGACTTCGGCTCCGAACCGACGACGTAGGGAGTCTTCGCGAGCGGGAGGAGATCGCCCATTTCGGTGGCGTCGAGGACGTATTTAGGCCGCGTGATGGAGGCGGTCTTCGTGTCCATTTGCCAGAGCAGGGCAGCGGTGATGGAGTCCCGCTCGCGATCGAGATCCAGGACGCGAGTGCGGCGCAGAAGCCGGATATTCCGGTAGGGCGCGAGCATCTGCTCGAGAACCTGGACGCCGACTTTGGGCTCGAAACAGAGACTGGAAACGTAACAGCCGCCAGGGTTGAAGTTCTCGACGGCGTTGAGCGGGCGATAGACGCGGATATAGTGATCCCGAATGCGGCGGCGCATTTCGGCGTATCTGCGCGGCGCTGCCGAAATTTCGATGAACTTGTTCTCGTCGAGCGCGGAGACCCCGCCGGCGGTCATTTGGCCACCGATCCAGGTAGCCTCCTCGGTGAGGCAGACGGAGCGGCCCATTTCGGCGGCACGAATGGCGGCGCCGATGCCGCCCATGCCCGCGCCGGCGATGAGGATTTCGCAAGGCAGTTCGACAGGATTCGCGGGAATGCGCGCCTGGCGGACGAAGGCGGCCGGGTCCCCGGTGGCGCGAACGGCTTCGATGTCGACGAAGGTATAGAGGGGTTGGAAGGCGGCGAGCAGAAAGGGCAGGGTCATCGGGACTCCTTCAGGACCCATTCGGCCAGTTGGAGAAAACGGTCAATGACAAAATCGGGCGGATCCGTTTGAAACGACTCCGGCTGAAATCCCCAAGCGACGCCGCAGGCACGGACGCTGGCGTTGCGCGCGGTGCGGATATCGACGGCGCTATCGCCGACCATGACGGTCCTCTCCCTGGCGACGCCGGTTTCCGACAGCAGCGCGTTGATACCGACAGGATCGGGTTTCTTTTTGGGTTCGAAGCTGTTGCCGCCGTAGACGCGCACGAAGTGTTTCCCGAGGCCGAGGGTGGCCATCATGCGCTCGGAAAACTTGTACGGCTTGTTGGTGAGAACCGCGAGGCGATGGCCGCCCTCGAGAAGTGCGTCGAGGGTTTCGCGCGCGCCGGGGTAGAGCGTGGTCTTGTCGAGCATGTGCTCACCGTAGTAGCGGATGAAGAACTCGTGGGCGCGTTCCACGTCGGAAGCGGGCGCCGATTCGCCGAGTGCGCTCTGGATAAGCGCCATGGCGCCGCGCCCGACGTAGCGGGCCACGGTTTCGCCGGGCAGCGCGCCGAGGCCCATGTAGCCGCGCGTGGCGTTGACGGAGTCGATGAGGTCTTGTTTCGAGTCGACGAGGGTGCCGTCGAGGTCAAAGATCAGTAGGTGCATGTTTCCTGATGGGGTCAAGCCAGTGCTTCTTCAGCTTTTCGTAGGTCTGGCGAAACTGTTCCTTCATTTCTTTCGGCGTGGCGATGGAGAGGACGTTGGCGCCGTCCAAGATATAGGGAGCGATTTGGGACTCGGCAATGACTTTTGGCGGGTCACCGGGCAGAAAGGCAGAGAGCATGAGTACGACGACGAGACCGACCAATCCGCCGCGCAGGACTCCGAGCGCGCCACCGGCGAGACGGTCGAGCCAGGACAGACCTACCCATTTAAAGAATTTGGCGGCGAGCCGGCCGAGCAGCGCGCCCAGCGCGGCGACACCGCCGAAGACGGTGACGAAGCCGATGCAATTGGCCACGCCCTTGGCGCTGACGTAGGGTAACGACCACTCGCCCGCGGGAACGTAGTACCAACTGGCGAGGAGGAACGCGAGCACGGTTGCGGCGAGTCCGATGGTGACGCGAGCGAAGCCCTTCATCAGCCCGCCGATGGTGGAGCCTGCGATGGCGGCGGATAGAAAAATGTCGAGCCAATTCATAGCGAACGGCCGGTGAGTACGCGATAGGCCTCGTTGTACTTTTCACCGGTACGGCGGACGACTTCATCCGGCAGAACGGGGCCGGGCGGGCGCTTGTCCCAGGTGAGCGTTTCGAGATAGTCGCGGACGTACTGCTTGTCGTAGGAGGGCTGCGGACCGCCGGGCGCATAGGAGGCGCGGGGCCAGAAGCGGGAGGAGTCAGGCGTGAGCACCTCGTCGCCGAGCAGCAGTTCGCCGTTGACGAAGCCGAACTCGAACTTCGTGTCGGCGAGGATGATGCCGCGCGTTTCGGCGTAGGCGGCGGCGCGGTCGTAGATCTTCAAAGTGAGGCTGCGCAGCTTCGTGGCGAGATCGAGGCCAATGGCCGCCGCGGCGGTTTCGAACGAGATGTTCTCGTCGTGACCGGTCTGCGCTTTCGTGGCGGGCGTGAAGATGGGAGCTGGAAGGCGGTCGCTTTCGCGCAGGCCGGCGGGCAGTGCGATGCCGCAGATGGATTGGGTGGTCTTGTATTCTTTCCACCCGGAGCCGGAGATGTAGCCGCGGGCGACGCATTCAACGTCGATCATGTTTGCGCGGTGGACGTACATAGAACGGCCCTCCAACTGGGCGCGGTGGCGTTGGAGTTCGGCGGGGTACTCGTCGACATTGGCGGAGATTAGGTGATTGGGAACGATGTCCTTGAGGAAGTCGAACCAGAACAGGCTGATCTGCGTGAGGACGCGGCCTTTGCCGGGGATCGGGCTGCCGAGGATGACGTCGAAGGCGCTGATGCGATCGGTCGCGACGATCAAAAGTTTGTCAGCGCCGACGGCGTAGACGTCCCGGACTTTGCCCCGGCGGATAAGGTCGAGGCCCGGCAGATTCGATTCGAGTAGCATGCGGACCTTTTATTTTAACTACTCGAGGCGGCCAAACATGATGCGCTCCTTGGCGCCTTGCGTGGCGAACAGATAGATGGAACCGCGGTGTTCGCGAAGGCCGGGATATTGGAACGATTCGGCGGATTCAAAGCGGTACTTGCGCTCCCAGTTCAGGCCGTCGACGGAGATGTCGATGTTGAAGACCGACCGCGAAACGCCGTTGACGCGCGTGGACTCCTGCCAGCCGAGATAGTAGACGCCCCAGAACTTTTCGAACAGCGGTTTGGAGTTGACGCCGTTCGGCACGGAGGGGCGGTAGGCGTTGGCGCTCCACTCGCGGCCGTCGCGGCTGGTGGTAAAGGTGTAGTTGCGCGTGCCGGCCTCCTGACGGCAGATGGCGAGCCACGTGCCATCGGGCAGGCGATTGACCGCGGCTTCGGTGAGTTTCAGCGACGCCGGCTGATTGAAGTGGCCGAGGATTTCGAAGGTGTCGAGCTCCGTGTTCAGCACCGCCCAGGCGTTTTGGCCGATTGGGTAGTTGTTGACCACGGCATGCGTCCTGCCGTCGAAGACCTTGAACGAATCGATCATGTACAGGCCGTAGTCCTTGGCTTCGCGCTCGAAGCCGAAGCGCTGGGCGTCCTCGTAAAAGCGGTCCGGCCGCATGTCGAACGTGCCGGCGGCGGTCTTAATTTTGGCCTTGTGAATCGAGTCCGAAAGGCGAAGCGTTTCGATGTCGAAATCGCGATAGTAGGTCTGGGCCTGGCGCTGCCGGGGCGCTTCGCTGGCCCAGAAGATTCGAAGCGTGCGCGCGTCCCTGCGCAGAATGCGCGGCACGAAGCAGGCGCCTTCGGCAAGGGTTTCGTTGGCGAAGGCCTGGCCGCCTCGGGCGATTGGAATGCGCTGTTCGACCGTCATGGTCTTCAAGTCGACGAGTGAGAGCGTGACATAGATGAAGGGCCATTCGGCGGTCTCACCGGGTTGGATGTCGTTGGCCATTTGGGCAACATAGGCGCGGTCGCCGATCAGGACCATGTCGGCGTCGTGCGCGCCCTTGACCTCCGGGCCGGTGGTCTGGAGCAGACCTTTCATGACGCGATCGCCGGCGGCCTTCGGATCCCAATCCGGCGGCAGGAGCTTGCGTTGCGAGGCGGTGCGGTCCAGCCGTTGAATCACCTGACGGAGCTTGACGGCGCCGGATTTGTTCTCGCCGGCGGCGACGTCCCTCTCCTGGAATTCGGCCATTAGGACCTCGCCGGCGCCCATGCGGTCGCGATCATAGACGACCCGAATCAGGCCGTCCTTTGCTTGGACGCCGTCCGGATAGGAGACGCCGGCGCGTTCGTCGAGCAGCAGCCCCTCGTTCCAAGACTTGCCATCGTCGGTGGAGAGCCGCGCGGTGAGATGACTGCGGCCCTTGAACTTGTAGTGGTTGACCAGCAGCAGGTTGCCTGAGGCGAGCGTGCGAAGGAAGAAGCGGGCGCCGGGGCTTGCGATGGCGCTCGGTTTGCCGGGCGACCAGGTGCGTCCCTTGTCGGCGGACTCGCTCTCCCAGAGTTGTCCGTCCCCGGTGCGGATGAGCATCCAGAGGGTTTTGTCGCGGCGTTCGACGATCATGTTTTCGAGCGCGAAATCCGGCGCTTTCACCGAGCCGTGGAGTTTCCAGGTGCGGCCTTTGTCGGTGGAAATGGCAACTCCCTGCACCTGGCTGGGACGGGCAAACCATTCGAAAGGGCGCGTGGAGGCATGGGTCACGGGCATGAGCCACTCGCCGGACTTTAGTGCGACCGGTTTATTCATGCGGAAGCTGAAGGGCGCTTCGTCGAAGCCGAGGCGGAACTCGCTGGACCATTGGGGGAACGGGGCGTCAGGCTTCTCGCAGAGGCGCGCATAGACTCCGTGCGCGCCTTCGTGGCGGTCGCCGCGGTTGAAGATGTACCAGAGACGCCGCTGGGGGTCGAGCCAGAGAGTGGGGTCAAAGGCGCGGCTGGTTCCTTGGGGGCCGGCCATTGCGACGGGTTCGGAGAAGCGGCGGCCGTTATCGTCGCTGTGGGCGAGATAAACGGTGTTTTCGATGGACGGTTCCTTGGGGCCGCCGGAGAAGAAGCTGACGAAGAGGCGGCCCTTGGGAGTGCGCTCGATGCCTGGGATGCCCTGCCAGGTGGGGAGGAGGCTTACGGGTTCGGCGGCGAGAGCGGTTAGGGGGAGGAGGAGAAGGAGGCGCAAAGCAAGCATGAGTTCAGTTGCATTGTATCCGGCTCCGATTACTTCACCGCTTCGGTGATTGTGACGGCGTCCCGCACGCGGAAGCGGACGATGGTCTCGCTGGCGATGGTGGCGGGGCCGCCGCGGGTCGTCAGGACTACGCCGGTGCCGCCGGCCGCACCGGCGCCTGCGCCGATAGCCGCGCCCTTTCCTTTGCCCGCTATGGCGCCAATGGCTGCGCCGACACCCGTGGCGATGGCGATCTTGGCGGTGTCCTTCTTCGTCGTGTCCTTGCCCACGGTGAGAAACGGGGCGGTGGCGATCTCAACTTTTTGTCCGTCCGCCGAGGTAAATCGCGTCAGTTGGATCGACAGTTCGGCGTTGCCCTTCACCTTACCGGCTCGCTTCAGATGGCTGACTCTGCCCGTGACCGGCGAGCCTTTCTCCGCGATTACGAGGCCATCGGAAATCAAGGGCTCGCTCAGGACGCCGGTCCACGTATCGCCCACCTCGTTCTTCTCCGAGGTCATCGATTCGCTGACCCTCGCTACCAGCACGGCTCCCCCTTTGACCGTTATCTGCCTGGCTTTCGGGGTGGCTGGCTTTGGTACCTCCTTGGGAGCTTCCTTGACCGGGACCGGTTTGAACGAGGACTCCTTGACGGGCTCAGCGGGCGGGGCGGTGGCGCATCCGATGAGGACGGCGGCGGCCGCGGCTACCGGGTAGATGGTTCGCATATCACATTCTCCTTAACATGCCGTTGCTCAAATGTGGAGCAACCGGAGGGCCAAACGCTACAATGGAAGCATGAACCCCGTCCTGCCGCATGACCGGCAGAACTTCCCTCAGCACTATAGCTTTGGAGGCATTCCCATTCAACCGGCGACGGTGCTGGCACCGATGGCCGGAGTCACCGATACCGTTTTCCGCCGTTTGATTCGCAATCAGGGCGGCTGCGGGCTCATCATGACCGAGTTCACCAGTTCGCACGGCGTTGTGGGTTCGGACGGCGGGCGGAAGCGCAAGTCCTTCGATTACTTGCATTTCGAGCCTGAAGAGCATCCGATTTCCGCGCAACTGTTCGGCTCCGATCCGAAGGTGATGGCCGATGCGGCGCGGATCTGCCAGGACCTGGGTTTCGATGCCGTCGATATTAATTTCGGCTGTCCGGTGAAAAAAGTTGTCAAGTGCAACGGCGGGTCCGGTTGCCTTCGGGACCTTCCGCTTGTCCGTTCGATTCTTGAACAGTGCCGCGCCGCGATTCAGATTCCGCTGACGATGAAGTTCCGGGCGGGTTGGAACGATGAGGAATTAGTACACGTCGAGACGGCAAAAATAGCCGAATCGATCGGAGTGACGGCCGTGGCGCTGCACCCGAGGACGCGGGAGCAGGGCTATTCCGGCCGCGCCGACTGGACGCGGATCGCCGATGTGAAGCGCGCGGTTCATATTCCAGTGATCGGCAATGGCGACATCGTGACGCCCGAGGACGCGGTGCGGATGCACCGGGAGACCGGATGCGACGCGGTGATGATTGGCCGGACGGCGTCATCGAATCCCTGGATCTTCCGCCAGATCGCCGAGTATCTGGCCACCGGCGCGTATTTTCAGCCGAGCGAGCGGGACCGCCATGAGATGATGGCCACCTACTACGGCATGATGGACGCGGAGAGCGAGCCGCACGACGCGATCGGAAAAATGAAACAGTTCGCCACCTATTTCACGCACGGCGTTCGCAACGGCGCGAAGCTGCGCACGGCCATCTACCACTCCCAGACGGTCTCCGACGTTCGCCACACGGTAGACCGCTTCTTTCTGGGAGACGCCGCGGCCGCATGAAGAAAATCGAGTTGATCACTGACGGGGCCTGTCTGGGCAACCCCGGGCCGGGCGGCTGGGCGTGCGTATTGCGCTACGGCAAACACACAAAGGAGATGTGGGGCTCCGAGCCGCAGACGACGAATAACCGCATGGAGTTGATGGCGGCGATTCGCGGACTACGTGCATTGAACGAAGCCTGCGAAGTGGCGATCACCACGGATTCGGAGTATTTGAAGAACGGCATTACCCAGTGGATTCACGGCTGGAAGAAACGCGGCTGGGTGAAGGCCGACAAATCACCGGTCGTGAACAAGGACCTGTGGGTCGAACTCGACGAGCAGGCAGCGCGCCACAAGACCGACTGGAAATGGACCAAGGGCCACGCCGATCACGAAGACAACAACCGTTGCGACGAACTGGCCTCGCGCGCCGCGCGGGAGCAGTCCGCGAGCGGATAACATAGCAAGAACCAATCACAGGAGAACCTCGACACAATGAGTTATGGATTGAACATCCGGAAGGACGCGGCGCTCGATTGCGTATCGCTGGGCGCGCTGGTGCACCGCCTGGATCCGGGCATTATTCCGTTCCGAAAGGCGCAGGATTTTTCCGTGCACATCTCGGGCGGCGAGTTTAACGTCGCCGCGAATCTTTCCGACTGTTTTCGCCTGCAGACCGGCGTGGCGTCGGCGATGGTGGACTACCCGGTGGGCGACCTGATCGCCGAGCGCGTGCGCGCGATGGGCGTGAAGCCGTTCTACAAGCGCTACGAACACAATGGCGTGAATGGACCGAACATGGCCGCCGTGTACTCCGACCGCGGGCAGGGACCGCGCGGGCCGGTGGTGTTCTACAACCGCTCCAACGAAGCGGCGGGGCTGTTGAAGCGCGGCGATTTCGACTGGAACGAAGTGTTCAAAGGCGGCTGCCGCTGGTTCCATTCGGGTGGCATTTTCGCGGCGCTTTCGCCAACGACCTCCGAAGTCATTCTGGAAGGCATGGAGGCGGCCAAGGCGCAGGGCGCTGTGATCTCGTTCGATTTGAACTTCCGCGCGAAGCTGTGGAAGATCGCCGGCGGCGAGAGCACGGCCGTGGCGACGATCAACAAGATTGTCAGCCTGGTGGACGTGCTGGTGGGCAACGAAGAGGACCTGCAAAAGGGCCTGGGCATTGAAGGGCAGGACGTGGAGTCTTCTTCGAAGCTGGATCCGGCGGCGTTCGTGTCGATGTTGAACAAGGTCCGCGAGCTGCATCCGCACGTGAAGGTTATCGCCACCACGCTGCGCGAGGTGCATTCGACGAACCGGCATTCGTGGTCGGCGGTCGCGTGGATCAACGGGCAGACCTATCAGGCGCCGATGTGCGAACTGGATGTGCTGGACCGTGTGGGCGGCGGCGACGGCTTCGCGGCCGGTTTGTTCTACGGAATTCTGAAGGGCGAAGCGCCGGAGCAGGCCGTGCGGCTGGGCTGGGCGCACGGCGCGCTGCTGACGTCGTATCCGGGCGACACGACGATGGCGACCGTCGAGCAGGTTCGCGAATTCGCCAAGGGCGGCTCGGCCCGCATTCAACGGTAGGGAACGATGCGATCACCCAAGGACGAGGTCAAGGGCCGGCTGCGCAGCCGCGCGTGGTTCGACAATCCGCACAATCCGGGCATGACGGCCGTGTATCTGGAACGTATTCAGAACTACGGGCTCACCGGCACGGAGCTGCGTTCGGGAAAGCCGATTATCGGCGTGGCGAACTCCGGCAGCGATCTTTCGCCGTGTAACCGGATTCACCTGGAACTGGTGGAGCGGGTTCGCGACGGCATTCGGGACGCGGGCGGCGTGCCGCTGGTGTTTCCGACGCATCCGATTTCGGAGAGCTGCCGGAGGCCCACGGCGGCCATCGACCGGAACCTGGCCTACCTTGGGCTGGTAGAGATTCTGCACGCCTATCCGCTGGACGGCGTGGTGCTTTGCACCGGCTGCGACAAGACGACGCCGGCGGCTGTCATGGCGGCCTGCACGATCAACATTCCGGCGATCGCGCTGAACAGCGGGCCGATGATTAACAGCTACTACAAAGGCAAGCTGGACGGCAGCGGCATGGCGGTATGGGACGCGCGGCGCATGCTGGCCGCGGGCGAGATCGACTACGACGAGTTTCTTACGAAGGTGGTGAATTCGACGCCCTCGCCGGGCCATTGCAACACGATGGGGACGGCGACGTCGATGAACTCGCTGGTGGAAGCGCTGGGTATGTCACTTCCCGGCAACGCCGCGATTCCGGCGCCGTACCGGGAGCGCAGCCAGATGGCGTACCACACGGGCGCGCGGATCGTCGCGATGGTTCACGAAAACCTGCGGCCGTCAGACATATTGACGAGGGAGGCGTTTGAAAACGCGATCGTCGTGAACTCGGCGATTGGCGGTTCGACGAACTGCCCGCCGCACATCATCGCGATCGCGCGGCACATCGGCGTGCCGCTAGAGGTGAAGGAGTGGGAGACGATTGGGCATGAGCTGCCGCTGCTGGCCAACGTGCAGCCGGCGGGTGAGTACCTGGCCGAGTCGTATCATCTGGCCGGCGGCGTGCCCGCGATCATCGGCGAGTTGATGAAGGGCGGCCACATTCGCGAGAACGCGATCTCCTGCACAGGCAAGACGATGGGCGAGTCCTACAAGGGCCGCGAGAGTCTGGACACGAACGTGATCCGCCCGTTGACGAATCCGGTAAAGCCGAACGCGGGCTTCCTGGTGGTTGGAGGAAATCTGTTCGACAACGCGCTGGTGAAGACTTCGGTCATCAGCGAGGAGTTCCGCTCCCGGTACTTCGCGGACAACGTGTTCACCGGCCGGGCAATTGTGTTCGAAGGGCCGGAGGATTATCACGACCGGATTAACGATCCGGCGCTGGCCATCGACGAGACCTGCATTCTGATTATTCGCAATGTAGGTCCGGTTGGATATCCAGGCGCGGCGGAGGTGGTGAACATGCTGCCGCCGGACTATCTGGTGAAAAAGGGAATCGACTATCTGCCGACCATCGGGGACGGCCGGCAGTCCGGCACCTCGGCGAGTCCTTCGATCCTCAACGCGTCGCCTGAATCCGCGGTGGGCGGCGGGTTGGCGATCCTGCGGACGAACGACATGGTGCGGATCGACCTGAACGCGCGCCGCGTGGACGTGCTGGTTTCCGACGAGGAGTTGGCGGCCCGGCGCGCGGCGTTGACGATTACGATTCCGCCCTCGCAGACACCGTGGCAGGAGCTATTCCGCGCGCATGTGGGGCAACTCGGTTCCGGGGCGGTGCTGGAGTTCGCGGTGAAGTATCAGGACGTGGGCAAAGAGATTCCGCGGCACAATCACTGAGGCAGCAGCAGGCGGCGGGCGCTCTCCACGGCCAGCCTGGGGCTGGCGAGGATGGGAGTGCCGCCGGCATCGACCGAGCCCAGCACGCGCGCCATCGACGCCTGGGCCAGTACGACGGCGTCGACTTCCTTTACGAGGCGGGTGAGCGCTTCGACGACCATGGCGTCGTGGCGGGCCGTGTCGCCGGCAAGGACGGCTTCGAACGCCCCTTCACAGAGGCACGGGATCGTCTGAACGGGGCGGTTCAAGCGGTGACCGGTGGCTTGAAGCAACGCCAACGTCGGCTCGAGAGTCGTTCGGAGCGTGGCGGCAACGCCAATGCGAGTGCCAAGGCCGATTGCCGCCTCCGCCATGGCCTCATCGATACGCAGCACCGGCACGTCGATGAACGGACGCGACGCCGCAACGGCCTCGCCGATAGACGAGCAAGTGACGAGCACCGCGCTGGCGCCGGCCTGGCGCGCCGATTCGATCAGGCTGAGGACGCGGCGGGCGGTGTTGCTGGTCAGATGGCCTTCGGCGATGGTGTTCTTGATGAGCGATTCGTCGACCATGTGGAAGCACTTCACGCCATCGAGCAGTTCGGCGGCGAGCTGCGTGAAGGCGGGAATCAGCACGGGGCTTGTATGGATGAACGCGAGAGTGGGAGTCATGCGCCGGCCCTTGTGATGTGCGCCACGCTTTCGGCTATGGCCTCCGGTTCGAAAACGCGTTTCCAGTCCGGCTGGAACAGGACGGGGCGGGCGCGTTCGATGGCTTTGATCGCGCCGTCGGAGAAGACCGCGCCTTCCTTTTCCTGGAAGACGATGGCGAGTTCGACGCGCATGTGGCCGAGCAGGAAGTCGCGGGCGGCCTCGTAGGGTACGCCGCGCCGCGCGGCTTCGTCAGTGGCCTCGCGCAGAATCGTCAAGCAGGTCCCGAGCACCGTTTCCGAGAGCACCGGTTCCAGAATCGCCATCTGCTTCGGCGTGCAACGGTGGGATTTCATCACGGGCTTGTAGATGGTTCGCGCGATGGCTTCTCCATCCGTATAGGCGGTTTCGGGCCCCTGCACGAGGCAGCAGGTGATGTGCTGTTTGGCGTGTTCCCCGCCGAAGAAGTCCCTTTGGGCAAGAGGCTCGATCTCATCACTAAAGATTGGCGGATGGCATGGATGAGTGACGAAGTAGTGCAAGCTGGGATTGACGGGAAGCAGGCCGGCCTGCACGGCCGCGATATCGAGCAGCACGACGAGCGTTCCGGGCGCCAACTGTTGTTCCAGGCCGGCCATGACGGAATGGATTCGATTGTCGGGCACGGCGAGAATAACCGCTTCGGCACCGGCAAGAGCCTGTTCGAGCGCCACCGGCTCCAGCCCGCGAGCCCGCAGCTCCTGTTGACCGGACTCGCGGATCTCCACGTGGCGCACGTCGTAGGGGCTGCCGGCCAGGTTCGCGGCGAGGCGCATACCCATCTTGCCGCCGGCGCCCAAGAGCGCGATGTTTTTCATGTCGAACGATCTCCTTTGGTGAGAGTGAAGAAGTTGTCGCCGCCCACCTGGCCGCCTTTGAAAACGATTTCCAGGCCGTGGCGGCGCGGCGCGCGGGACCAGGCTTGGCACAGGGGCGCGCCGGGCGCCAAATGGGTGAGGAACGTAAGCGCGTCGATGCCGAGTTGGCTGCCCGCGTGGCTGGATGTATCGCCCCCGCAGACGATGGCGCGGCGGACGGCCGAGGCGTCGAGCACGCGGGCGAGCAAGCGTCCAGAACGCTCGCCCAGTGCACGGCGGCCAGTGGTGTCGAGCGTCTCGATTCTCGTCTCCGACGAATACAGAACCACACCGGAGCCGGGTCCGGAGAGTGCATCGAGCGCGAACTGGACGGCCGCGTTGTCACCTGCGCCGTCGAGCGGATCGATGGGAATCAGGCGGAATCCGTTCGCGCCGGCGTGTGCGATTTGGCACTGCGTATTGGGCGAGCAACTTCCGGAGAGAACGACGACTCGATCGGCGGGGGCCAAGGCCGGCACGGCGCGGCACGGGCGGTCCCAATGGGCCAGAAGGGCGTACTCGATGCCGGACGAGCCGACGAGAAACGGCTGGCGGTCCTGATCCCAGAGCAGGCGGCCGGCGCGGCGCAGCGTGGCGTCGTCGAACACGTCGATCAACACCGCGCCGGTGGCGCCGGCGGCGTAGCGGTCATCCGGGGCGGCCGCGTCGTGCAGATCGACGGGCAGAGTGGTTTGTTCGCGCAGGTGCAGGCGAAGATCGGCCTCGCGCATTGGCGTGACGGCGTGGCGGCTCATGGCCGGATGCCGGTCGATGCGGTGGATGACGCCGCCGGCCGCGGCGGCGAACAGGTGGCCAAAAAACGTGTAGCGGCGCAAGGGCGGCGCGCCGACGACAAGCGGAACGAAGCGCCCGCCGAAGATACGATGGCCGATCTCAATGGCGCGGCCGATGCTGCCGACGGTTGGCGAACTATCGAAGGTCGAACAGATTTTGTAATGGCAGGCGGCGGCGTTCAAACCGCGCAGCCAGGCGAGGTCTTCGGGAAGATGGAGCTCCATCGCTTCCGGGGACTCGCTTCGCGTGGCGCCGGCCAGACCGAACGCCTCGTAGTCCTGGAACGGCGCGAAAGCGGTTGCGTCCGGGCGGCCGAGGAAAAGAACGGCGTCCAGAAATGGCGCGAGCGCCTGCAGCGCGTCGGTGGAACCCGTGAAGTCGTCGCCATACCAGGAGAGCGTCCTCATCCGGCCAGAGCCTTCTCCCATGCCTGGCGCACGGCCGCAACGCCGGCGCCGATGCCGTCCGGGTGGCCCATGATGCCGCCGCCGCAGGCGAAGATGAGATCCGCCGAACCGAGCGCGCGGAAGGTATCGGCCGCTTGCGCGGCCGTTTGGCCGGAGGAGAATACGGGCAGAATGGTGAAGTCCGGCCCGGGCGGCGGGAACATCGGCGTGAGACACTCCCGGGCGGAGGCAATGACGGATTCGTCGCTTTCGCAAAACTTGTTACGCAGGCCGTTGACGTGAAGATGGTCGACTCCCGCGACCCGCCAGAATTTCTGATACGCCCGATACGACATGCCGATGGCCGGAGATCGATCGAACATGCCCCAGCCGTTTCGATGGCCGTGAATCGGCAATTGGGAGTGACGGCGCAGGGCGCTCACGCCGGCCAGGCCCGCGCCGTTCACGCTGACCATGACGCAGGTGCCGCCCGCCGCCAAGACCTGGTCGTGGCGAAGGCGCATCTGGTCTACTTCGCCGGTGAGGTTGAAGGCGAACATGACCTTCTTGCCGGTTCGATCCGCGTGGCGGTTGAGGACATCCATGACGGCGTGAACGCGAGCGGCGAAGGGGCAATAGGGCCCGTCGGATTGGAGTTCGTCGTCCTTGATGAAGTCGATGCCGCCGGCAGTCAACTGTTCCACCATGGCGGCGGTTTCCCGCGGATTCATGCCAATACTCGGTTTGATGATCGTGCCGATGAGCGGAAGGCGCTCCACGCCAGCCAACCGCCGCGTGCCGGCCACGGCGAACGCCGGTCCCGGATAGGCCTGACGGAAATCGTCTGGCAATGTCATGTCGAGAAGCTTCAAACCGGAGAACTGTTTCAGCTCGAACAGATTGCCGGCGACAGTCGCCATGAGGTTGGGCAGCGAAGGGCCCAGGTTTTCGACCGGCCAGGTGACGGAGATCTCGGCGCGGCGGTAGACGGGCGGCGCACCGGGCGGCGCGCCGGCGCCGGGCAGCGATGGGGTGGGGGACTCGTCGAGCTCGCGAATCGACTCCACGCGCGCTCCGGCCCGCTCGCGCAACTCCTCCGTTTCGCCCGGTACGCGGACGAAGGTGCCCGAGGATTGTTCCCCGGCCAGAACCTCCGCGGCCTGCGCGAGGGGAAAGGCGGATTCGATCCAGTAACGGGCGGCAATGCGGTTTGGACTCATGCGATGGACTCACCTCCGTCGAGAAGGAAAAACAAGCGCGCACTGCAGGCGACAAGCACGGCGATGAGGAATAGCGGCAGATCGTAGTTACCGGTCTGGCCGACGATGTAGCCGAAAATCGTTGTACACAGGAAGCCGCCGAACTGGCCGGCCATGTTCATGGCGCCGGAGACCGCGCCGGCATGCGCGCCGCTGATATCCAGGCACAGTGCCCAGGCCGAGGGAAGCATGAGGTCCAGCACGCCAAAACCGATGCAGAGCAGCGCCACGGCATAGTCCCGGTTGGTTGTGAACGCGGTGGCGAGGAGCAACAGAGACGCTGCGCCGAGGCATGTTGCGCCGAGATAGCTGCGGCCGCGCCGCTG
>VFZO01000084.1 GCA_016871155.1 Acidobacteriota bacterium
GAGAGCCGTCCCGCCACCGCGGTGAGAATTCGGCCATCGTCTTTCGTGTAGCGGTTCGGGCGGCGGCTGTAGAGCGTAAGCACTCCCACGCAACCGTCGGCGCCGATGACCGGGGCCGAGATGGCGGAACGCAATGTGGTGAGCGAGCCGAGTTCTTCCACCGGATCCACGTTAAATTTCAGGCACGCATGCTCGGCGGCCAGGCCAGTCGCACCGGTGCCGACCGGGATCCGCAGACGCTGGAACGAAGGGGATTCGACGCCGCCGGCGGCGAGCGGAATGAGGCGATCACCGGCGCGGCGGTAGAAGGCGAAGGCCTCGAAGGGAATCGCACCGCGCAGTTTCTCGCTCAGGCTTGTGAAGA
The DNA here is from genome assembly GCA_016871155.1 of Acidobacteriota bacterium. GTDB lineage: Bacteria > Acidobacteriota > Terriglobia > Bryobacterales > Bryobacteraceae. The sequence goes on from VFZO01000084.1 coordinate 365, forward strand.
ACGACGGCACGTCGTTGCAATTCAACAACCGCGCCGACATGGTGTTGAGGAAGTGTTCCTCTTCCTTGGTTGCGGCGATCGTACTGATGATGGTCTGCGAGGGCGATACCTGTTCGGCCGCCGCGCCGTTTTTGGCCTCCGCTTCGAAGCGTTCCCAGTTGTCGAGAATCACCTCCACGACGCGCGGATCGAAGCTGCCGCCGGCTTCATCGCGCAGGTACGCCAGCGCCTGGCGGATGGACAACGCGGGCCGGTAGATTCGATCGCTGGTAAGCGCCACAAACACATCGACAGCGCCGAGAATTCGCGCGCCCACTGGAATCGCGTCTCCCGACAGCCCATCCGGGTAGCCGGTGCCGTCCCAGCGTTCGTGATGGTACCGGACGATGGGCGCGACGGGATAAGGGAATCGAACCCCTTCGAGCATGTCCGCGCCCACCACCGCGTGAATCTTTATCCTCTCAAACTCGTCGGACGTCAGGCGGCCGGGCTTGGACGTAATGTGTTCCGGAACGGCGAGGTTGCCCACGTCATGGAGCAGGGAGGCCGCGGCAACCGCCAACCGGTCATCTTCGCTCAGACGCATCTCTCTCGCGATGCCGATGCAGTAGACCTGAATCCGGCCCAGTTGGTCCTCGGTGGCCTGTTCCTTCGCGTCGATGGCCCGCGCCAGAACGTGAATGGTCCGAAGGTGAAGCGAGGTGTTGCTTTCCGCAACCGCACGCTCTTTCTCGGCCCGCCGTTTCTCGGTGTCCAGCGAGCGCGCATAGAGTTCGTACCATCGGAACAGAAGGAAGACCGAGGGGACCACCAGCATCGATGCCTGAAAGTCGTCGTAGGTGCTGAGCGCCCACAGAAAACCCGCCGCGCCCGTGCCGACGACGTAGTAGGGAAACGCCCAGAAGGAGCACGTTCGCCAGACCTTTGCCACGCTCGCGTCGTCCGTCAGCGAGCCGAGGATCGCAAAGGGGATGGTCGCCGTGAAGAAGTAGACGCCGCCCGTGATGGCCAGGCGCATCGGAAAGTGTAGAAAATCGAACTCCGGCAGCAACAGATGAAAGACCCGGCCAGTGACGCTGGCCGCGATCATCGCGCCGCTCAAGCGGAACATCGCCTCCATTGAGCGGTCCAACCCGGTTGTCTTGTAAGGGGCGAAGACTTGTCCGATGCTCGCGCAAATGCCGATTGCGAGCGTTTCGGTCACGCCCAGTTGAACGGCCGAAATCAGGACAAAAAGAAAACTCGCCGAAAGCTGCCCGCTAGAGCCTGGAACCTGGAATCGCCAGAAGGAGGTCAGCGCCGCAAGAATCGCGAAAAGGACGAATCGGTCAGGGTTCTCAGGCAACCACTGAACGTAGACACTGGCGGCAAGGATCACCCCAACCAGCACTATTCCCGCTATATATGCCCTAGACTTCCAATTCATTGTTTCATCTCTGGACAGGTGATCGTATATCGACAGTAACCAACTAAAGGAGTAGCCCCAATAGGTCTGCCGATTCAAAACAAGGTGGAACTCCAGTCCCATGGAAATAAGGGGAAAGCCGCAACGGTGCCCCGCTTGCGCCGAATTGTCCCGGCCGACCGCCGGTTGCGGACATTCTGTCCACCTGATACACCAAACGGATGCCCATTCTTAGCCGGCGCGAACTCCTTGCTGGTACTGGTCTTATTGGCGGATGCACCGTGTCCCGCGCCCGCCGGAACGTCCTATTGGTGGTTGCCGACGACCAGTCGTATCCGCACGCCGGGATCTACGGCTCCCCTAATGTGAAAACCCCGGTTTTCGACCGAATCGCGAGAGAGGGGACGCTGTTTACCAATAGCTACTCGGCCTGCCCTTCCTGCACAGCATCGCGTTCCGCCCTGCTGACCGGCCGGCACATCTGGCAAACTGGCGAGGGGGGTGTTCTGTACGGCACTCTGTCGCCGGATCTTCCCTTCATGCCGCATGCTTTGGAGTCTGCCCGGTACGCGTGCGGGTTCACCGGCAAGGGCTGGGGCCCAGGTGATTGGAAAGCCGGAGGCCTGACCCGGCACCCGATTGGCAAGGAGTACAACTCGCGAAAGCACGCGTCGACGCCTCCGGCCGTCGACGAACGCGATTATGCAGCCAACTTTGAAGACTTCATAAACGAGGTTCCACCGGGGCAGCCGTTCTTCTTTTGGCTGGGTGCAACGGAACCCCACAGGCTTTATGACACGCAGGCTGCTGTGAGAGAGGCAATCGCCGTACCCTCCTACCTTCCCGACACTCCTGAGGTGCGGCACGATTTTTCCGCCTACTTCTCCGAGATCGAATGGTACGACATGCAACTGGGTAGAGCCGTGGCGCTCCTGGAGTCGAAGAGACTGCTGGATTCGACACTCATTATCGTGACAAGCGACAACGGAATGCCGTTCCCGAGGGCGAAGGTAAATCTCTATGACGACGGTCTGCGGATGCCTTTGGCGATCCGGATGCCTGGTGCGCGGCGCGGCGCTGAGTGCCACTCGCTGGTCTCCCATACCGATATCGCTGCCACGATTCTCGACGCGTGCGGCGCCGCCCAGCTGCCGGGCGCGGGCGGAAAGAGCCTGCTGCCTTTGCTGGAGGACCCGGCAGCTTCGGTACACTCCCACGTGCTGGCCGGATTGGAGCGGCATACATACTGCCGGCCCGGCGGCGCCGGTTATCCGTGCCGGAGTCTCCGAACGGCGGAGTATCTCTACATCCGGAACTTCGAACCGGACCGGTGGCCCACGGGAGGGCCGGAGTTCGTCTCCAGCAACAAGACGCTGCACGGCGACATCGACGGCGCTCCCACCAAGGACGTGCTTTTGAGCGGACGCTTTCCGGTGCAATATCAACTCTGTGCCGGCAAGCGGCCGGCCGAGGAGTTATACCACGTGGAATCCGACCCGCGTTGCGTTCGAAATCTCGCCGCTGAGCGGTCCGCAGTGACGGCAAATCTGCGAACCATCCTCGAGTCCGAGCTGCGGGCTACCCGCGATCCGCGTATTGACGGCGCCAGCCCCTGGGAGGCTTATCCTTACCGGCAAACGATCGGCTTCGGCGCGTCGTTCAATACTACGCTGCCCGCGCCGGATAGAGAGGCGTTTCGTGAAGGGCGGGAGCACAAGCCCGAGTAGTCAGCGCCTGTAAAAGCTCAGCGAGTTGTCCCCTTGTTTGACGATCCGGTAGCGGGTGAGCGGACCGTAGGAGTTGGCAAGCGCGTGCGTGGACGAGTGCTGCGCGATGACGAGCGGCGCATGGGCTTTGGCGAGCGCAGCGTCGTATTCGCCGGGCTGTGTATAGGGCGGATCGAGGAAGACGATATCAGCTGCGATCGTCTCCAGAGCCTGGGGAGCGCTGCCCCGCACGACGCTGGCACGTGCGGTTACCCGCAACGCCGCGATGTTACGGCGCACCACGTCGAGAGCTGCGCTGGATTTCTCAATGAATGTAACGCGGCGCGCACCGCGGCTGATGGCTTCCAGCCCTACGCTGCCGCAACCGGCATATGCGTCGACGAAAGCGGCGCCGTCGAGAATGGGTTGCAGAATCGAGAACAGCGACTCGCGGAGGCGATCCGGCGTCGGACGAACATCCATGCCCGGAACGCTTTCAATCTTGCGGCTGCGAAACTCTCCCGCGATAATGCGCATTACCCTACCTGTACCAATCCGTAGCGCCGTTGCCAATGGTCGCGGATGTACTGGATAGCGCGGCGGAGCGCCTCCTCGCTGGGTGGATGGGAAATGAACGCATTTGCCTCCGTTCGTGCGACCTCCAACAGTTCGCTATCGCGGACGATGTTGGCAAAACGGAGCGTGGGCAAGCCGCTTTGCTTGGTTCCAAAAAATTCGCCGGGTCCGCGAAGCCGCAGGTCCATCTCGGCGATGTGAAATCCGTCGTTGGACTCGGTAAGAGTCCGAATGCGATCCCTGGCCGTTTCCCCCAGCTTTTCGGTGACCAGCAGGCAGTAGCTTTGATTGCCCCCGCGGCCCACACGGCCGCGCAACTGATGAAGCTGGGCGAGGCCAAAGCGCTCCGCCTGCTCAATCACCATGACTGTCGCGTTCGGGACATCCACGCCCACTTCCACCACCGTTGTCGAAACCAGAATCCGAATGCGTCCAGTTTTGAAATCGGCCATCACGCCCTCTTTCTCGCTCTGGGGCAGCTTGCCGTGCAACAGGCCGATGGTGAAGTCCGGAAAGACGGTATCGCGCAGGTGCAAATACATCTTTTCGGCCGCCTTAAGCGCCGTCGTATCCGACTCTTCGATCACCGGATAAACTACGTAGGCCTGGCGGCCCGCCTGCACCTCTCGCCCGACGAAACTCCAAACCTCTTCAATGCGGGAATCGAAGACGTGCTTCGTAACAACCGGACGGCGCCCCGGTGGAAGCTCGTCGATGACCGATGTGTCGAGATCGCCGTAGATGGTCAGAGCCAGCGTCCGGGGAATCGGCGTCGCTGTCATGACCAGAACGTCTGGCTTCTTTGCACCCTTTTCCATCAGCTTCAGCCGCTGCATAACGCCGAACCGGTGCTGCTCGTCCACGATGGCCAGGCCGAGCTTCTTGAATTTCACATCATCCTCGAGAATCGCGTGCGTGCCGACAGCGACATGAGCCAGACCCTGCTCAATCAGTTGCCGCAGCTTCGCCTTCTCCTTCGGCCGGTAGGAACCCGATAGCATCACCACCGCGTAACCAAGTTTCTGGAACAGCGCCTTAAAGTAGGCGAAGTGCTGCGACGCGAGAATTTCTGTTGGCGCAAGCACGGCGACTTGATAGCCGTTTTCGATCGCGATGATGGCGGCCTCCGCGGCGACGAGGGTTTTCCCGCTGCCCACATCGCCCTGCACCAGGCGATTCATCGGGTGCGGTTCGGCCATGTCGTGCGCGATCTCGCCCAGCACTCGCTTCTGCGCGCCAGTCGGTTTGAACGGAAGCATGGCCTTGATCTTCTCGCGGACCCGTTCGGTGAGTTGGAACTGCACGCCCTCCACCGTCTTCGCCTTGCGGCGTTTCAGGGCCAGTCCGCATTCCAGCCAAAAGAACTCCTCGAAAATCATCCGCAAGTGGGCCGGTGAACGGAAGGCGTTGAGCAGGCGCAGGTCGGAATCCTCGGGAGGGGAATGTATCGTGCGCATCGCATCCCAGCGCGAGGGCAGCTTCATCTGCTCACGGAGTTGCGACGGGAGAAAGTCGTCAGGCGGCGTGACGCTGTCGAGGATTCGCCGCGTGATCACACGCAGGAGCTTCGCGCTGACCTTGCCGGCGGCTTCGTAGATGGGCACAACCCGGCCCGTGTGCAACGAGTGGTCGCCCTCCTCGTCGCCGGCTGAGAGCGGTTCGAACTCCGGGTGCATCATCAGCAATTCGCCGGTATAGGTGTCGAACTCCACCTTTCCGTAGAGCGCGACGCGGGTGCCTTCCACGAGCACGTTGGCCAGATAGGCCCCATGAAACCATTTCCCCAGGAGTTTGTAACGCGAGCCGTCACCGAAGGTGGCTTCAAACATGCCGAGGTTTTTTCTGCCCGCCTTCGGCAGACGGGTGGCCTGCACCTCCACGATCACCGTGGCCATTTCGCCAGGCGCGAGCTTCTCGATCGGCTTTAGATTGGTCCGGTCTTCGTAGCGGAACGGCGGGTAGTGCAACAGGTCGTTGACGGTGACGAGACCCTTAGCCTCCAGCATCTCGGCCCGGAACGGTCCGACGCCTTTGACATAGACGAGGGGTGTATCGAGGTTCACGCGCGATAGAATTCCTGGAATGACACGATTACTGTTTCTATTCTCCGCCATGTGGCTTCCAGCCGCCGATCTGCGTCTCGGCATCATTGGCACGGACACTTCGCACGTCACCGCCTTCTCTAAGGTGCTGAACGAAACGAAGGAGATTCCAGGCGCCCGGATCGTTGCCGCGTTTAAGGGCGGCAGCGCGGATCTGGAGTCCAGCTACAAGCGCGTGGACGGTTACGCTAAGGAGCTCGCCGAAAAGTTCGGCGTGGAGATTGTGCCTTCGATCGCCGCGTTGTGCGGCAAGGTGGATGCGATCTTGCTCGAGTCCGTGGATGGCCGCAAGCACCTGGAACAAGCTCGCGAGGCGGTGAAATGCGGCAAGCCGATGTTCATCGACAAGCCGCTGGCGTCCACATACGCTGACGCGGTGGCGATCGCCAAAGTGGCAAAGGCCGCCGGTGTGAAGTGGTTCTCGTCCTCAAGCCTCCGTTGGGCGGAGGCGCTGGTGGCGATCAAGTCGCCCGATGCGAAATCGGCGGCGGTTTGGGGGCCCGGGCCGATCGACAAGACGCACCAGTTGGACCTATCCTGGTACGCCATTCACCCGGTGGAGATGCTTTACGCGCTCTACGGACCCGGTTGCGACGAGGTGATTCGCGTCGTAGGCCATGACGACGTTGTGATCGGAAAATGGAAAGACGGCCGGATCGGAACCATCCAGGTGCTGCGTCCATACGGCGATTTTGGCGCGATAGTGCACACGGAGAAGAAGACTCTGGACGCCGCGCGCATCAAGAGCAACTACACCCCGATGCTGCGGGAAATCGTCAAGTTCTTCCAGACCGGCGTCGCGCCGGTGAGCGAGGAAGAGACTCTGGAATTGTTCGCGTTCATGGACGCGGCCCAGAGATCGAAGGAGCGGGGTGGCAAGCCGGTGAAGGTGAAGCGCTAAACTGAAAAGTCATGTCTTCCCTCATGCAAGGAAAGACGGCACTCGTTACGGGTGTCGCCAACAAGTGGAGTATTGCTTACGCCATCGCCAAAGCCTTTCAACGCGAGGGCGCCACGCTGCTGTTGACCTACCAGAGCGAGCGCCTGCAGCGGACCGTGGAAGAGTTGGGTGCGGAGTTGGGCGCGAAGAAGGTCTTCGCCTGCGATGTGACGAAGGACGAGGATCTGGCTCGCTTGCCTGAAGTGCTCGGCGCGGAGTTTCCGAAAATCGACGTTGTGGTGCACTCCATTGCATTCGCCAACGCCGAGGATCTGAGCCGGCCGTTCAGCCAGACGTCACGCGACGGATTCAAACTGGCGCACGAGGTCAGCGCGTGGTCTCTCGTTGGGCTGTCGAAGGCGATTGCGCCGATGATGACCGAAGGCGGCTCCATCCTCACCCTCACCTATCTGGGCGCGGTGCGAGTGATTGAGAACTATAACGTGATGGGGGTGGCCAAGGCCGCGCTGGAGGCATCCATGCGCTACCTGGCGGCCGACCTCGGACCCGCCAATATTCGTGTGAACGCCATTAGCGCCGGCCCAATCAAGACCGCGGCCGCGCGCGGCGTAAAGGATTTTAGTAAGATTTTGGATGGCATCGTGGCGAAAGCGCCGCTACGCCGAAACTGCACGCCCGCGGAAGTCGCCGATACGGCGGTCTTCCTTGCCAGTGACCTTGGCCGGGGCGTGACCGGAAACGCAATCTATGTGGATTCGGGCTACCAAATCATGGGTCTTTAACGATTACCAATCGAGGTTCCAACGTGATCAAAGTCGAAGGTATAAGTAAGCGCTACGCCCGCTTCACAGCGGTCGATGATGTTTCCTTCGAGGTGGCGAAAGGCCAGATCGTCGGTTTTCTCGGCCCAAACGGCGCCGGCAAGACGACGACGATGCGCATGCTAACGTGCTTCCTGCCGCCCTCCGAAGGAACGGCCTCCGTGGCCGGGTTTGACGTCATAGCGCAACCGCTGGAGGTGAAGAAGCGAATCGGGTATCTCCCGGAGAATCCCCCGCTTTATCCGGACATGGAAGTGGCGGAGTACCTGCAATTCGCCGGCAAGCTGAAGGGAGTGCGCGGCGCGGACCTGGCGAAGCGCGTCGGCGAAGTCGCCGAGAAGACCAACATCGGCGATGTGCTGCCGAAGCTGATCAACAAGCTTTCCAAAGGGTATAGACAGCGCGTCGGCTTGGCGCAAGCGCTGCTGCATAATCCGGAGGTGCTGATTCTCGACGAGCCAACCAGCGGGCTGGATCCGAAGCAGATTAACGAAACGCGGCAGTTGATTCGCAGCCTTGGCGGCGACCACACCATTATTCTTTCGACGCACATTCTGCCGGAGGTGGAACAGACCTGCGAGCGCGTCGTGATCATCTCGAAAGGCAAACTGGTGGCCACCGACACGGTGGAAAATCTCACCAGCCGCATGCGCGGCGCGGCGAGCATCGGCCTGGAAGTGCAGGGCGACTTCAGCGGCGTTCAAGAGCGCCTCGAAAAGGTAAGCGGCGTCGCCAAAGTGACCGCTCGCGACGAGAAGAACGGACGCCGGTATTTTGAAATCGAAACCGCCGAAGCCAAGGACGTCAACGCCGATTTGGCGCGCGCCGTGGTTGAGGGCGGCTACAACCTGACCGAGTTGAAGGCGCTTGGCGTGTCCCTTGAAGATGTCTTCCTCCAGTTGACCTCCACCGAAGCCAAAGAGGAGAAAGCCCAATGAACAACATACTTGCGATCGCTCAAAAAGAGTTGAAGAGCTATTTCGTTTCGCCCATCGCGTACGCGCTGTTGGCCATATACGCGCTGATTTGCGGGTGGTTTTCGCTGATCGCCATCGCGAACTTCATTGAAATGTCCCAGATGGGACAAGGGCCGGCCGACCTGAACGGCTACGTCATCGCGCCCGTTGTTTCGAACGCCGGCGTGCTTTCCTTGTTTCTGATTCCGATGATCACGATGCGGCTCTTCGCCGAAGAGAAGCGCCAGGGCACGATTGAACTGCTGGTCACATCGCCTATCACCGATATGGAGATCATTCTCGGAAAGCTGCTCGGAGCGATGGGAATGTACGGGGCGGTCCTGCTCATCAAGCTGCTGTGCTTGAGCTTCGTTTTCATGTTCGGAAGCCCCGATTGGCGCCCGCTGCTTACGGCGTACCTGGGCCTGTTCCTCCAGGGTTCGGCGCTATTGTCCATCGGCATGTTCGTCTCCAACACAACGCGAAATCAGATCGTGGCCGGCGTCGTTACCTTCGGTCTCGCCTTGCTGATGTGGACGCTTGACTGGGGTACGACTTTCAAGAGCGACGGATGGGCCAAAGTGCTGGCCTATCTTTCCTTGACGGCGCACTTTAACTCGTTCGCGCGCGGCGTGATCGACTCGAAGGACGCAATCTTCTTCCTCTCCGTGATCGGGCTCGGGATCTTCCTGACGGCGCGGTCGCTGGAGTCTTTGCGGTGGAGGGCGTAACCATGTCCAACCGGCAAACGAAATTTGTCTCCTACACCGCGGTCTACGCCGCCGTGGTAATAGCGGGCCTTACGATCGTCAATGTGCTCGCGGACCGGCACAACAAGTCGATCGACACAACGGCGAACAAGCGCTTCTCTCTTTCGGATCAAACCGAGAAGATCGTCAAAAACCTCAAGGCCGAAACGAAGGCGTACTATTTCGACCGCACAAGCCGGTTCGAGTCGGCGCGCGGCATGTTGGACCGGTATTCGAATCTCTCTACCAATTTCAAGGTCGAGTACGTCGACCCGGATAAGGATCCGGCCAAAGCGCGAGCCATGGGCGCGCGCAGCTACGGCACGCTCATTCTGGACGGCGGTGCGAAACGCGAAGAGGCGAAGGCGATTTCCGAACAGGAGATTACCGGCGCACTGGTCCGTATGCAGCAGGCTGGCGATCAGACCGTCTGCGCGTTTGAAGGCCACGGCGAAAAGTCCTTCGACGCTGCCGACACGTCGGGTATGTCCACCGCAAAAACGGCGTTGGAGCGGAACAACTACAAAACACAAACGGTAAAAATTGTCGAAAAGGCGGATATCCCTCCGGCTTGTTCGATTCTGTTGATCGCCGGACCGAAGCGCGCTTACAACGACGAGGTGATCGCCGCGGTGAAGGCGTTTGTCGAAAAGGGCGGCGACGCGATGTTCCTCCTCTCGCCCGCGTTGAAGGGCCGGTCCGAAGAGGTGGACGACGATCCGAAACTCAATGCGCTGCTCGAGTCTTGGAATATCACCGTCCAGAACAACCTGCTCTTTGACGCCTCGGGCGTCTCCGTCATTGCGGCGGATGAGTATTCCCAGCACCCGATTGTGCGCGACATGCGAGGCCTGCCCGCCATCCTTCCCTTGGCGCGGGCGTTGGACGTCAAGACCGGCGCAGAGAAGCTAATTACGTCTTCCGGAGACGCGATGGGCACGAAGACCCTCGACATCACTAAGTTGCAAAGCAGTGCTCCGTCGAAGGACTTTTCCGGTCCCTTCACCGTTGCCGCCGCGACAACCGTTGGCGGCACGAATGCGGGCGACATCAAGAAGCAGGGGCGAGTCGTAGTGGCCGGCTCGTCGGAGTGGTTGGCCGCGGCGATGTTCGGCCGCTATGGCAACCGGGACCTGTTCTTGAACATGATCAACTGGCTTTCTGCCGATGAGGATCTCATCTCGATTCGTCCCAAGGAGCCAGAGGACCGGCGCTTGACCGTGAAGCCGTCACAAGGTTGGATTCTGTACGCAACCAGTTTTCTGCCAACGCTGCTCGTGCTGGGCGGTGGCATTCTGGTGTGGCTGAAGCGGAGGTAGCGGCGCATGGAACCGAAACGGCTGATGGTGGCCGCCGGAGTGCTGGCCCTGCTTGCCGGTGCGCTCTGGTGGTCCAACAAGGAAGAGGCGAACAAGGATAAGAAGCCGGGCCCGGACGACCCGCCGAAAGTGCTGGAAATCCCACAGGATCAAATCGCGCGGGTGGAGATCCAACGGATGGGCGGCGAAACGGTCGTGCTCGAGAAGCCCGATGCCTGGCGGCTGAAAGCACCGCGAGAGCTTCCAGCCGACGCCGAAGCCGTGTCCGGGCTGCTCTCCACGCTTTCGGTCTTGAATTCTGATCGCCTCGTCGACGAAAAAGTCGCCGACTTCGCGCCGTATGGATTTCAGACACCCATTCTGACGGTGGCGATTTCGCGAAAAGACGGAAAGTCCCATACGCTGCGCATCGGCTCCGACACTCCGACTGGGTCGGCCGCGTATGCGCGGCTGGACGGAGATCCGCGGTTGTTTACTGTTGCGGCGTTTACCAAGACGTCGCTCGACAAAACCTGGCGCGACTTGCGCGACAAGCGGCTGATGCCATTCGACGCCGATTCGCTCACTCGCGTTGAGACGGGCGCACTGGAGTTTGGCAAGAACAATGCCAACAACTGGACGCTGCTGAAGCCCAGGCAGGTTCGCACCGACAATTTTGCGGCGGAGGAGTTGATTCGCAAAATTCGCGAAGCCAAATTCGAAGCGGTAAACGACGTGACCGAGGAGGAGTCCTGGCCCAGGAAATTCGCAGCGGCCGCCGTGGTGGGCGTGGCGAAGGTGACGGACAAGAAGGGCACTATGCAGGTGGAGATTCGCAAGGATAAGGACAATGCCTATTTCGCGAAATCCTCCGCCGTTGAAGGCGTCTTCAAAACAAGCGCGGAGCTCGGCGAAGCGTTGGGCAAGAAGCTGGACGATTATCGCAACAAGAAACTTTTCGAATTCGGATTCGCCGAGCCGGACAAGGTGGAGGTCAAGCAGGACGGCGCCTCCTTCGTCTTCGCGAAATCCGGCACCGGTTGGACAAAAGACGGCAAGTCCGTGGAACCCGGGGACGTCCAACAGTTGATCGACCGCTTGCGCGACCTAACGGGCACGGGCTTTGCCGATTCCGCCACTGGCGCCGTGTTCGCCGAGTACACGGTGAAGAGCGAAAAGGTCGTCATAAGCAAGCAGGGCGACAAGTACTTCGCCAGGCGCGCGGACTCCACCGAGGTTGTTACCGTGGAAGCGGCCGTAGTTGCCGAGATCAAGGAAAAGGCCGCGGCCATCAAACAGCCCGATCCAGCCAAGAAGCAGTGACGGCGCTTCTTACCGACCTCTATCAGCTCACCATGGCCGCCGGCTACTACGAAGCCGGCAAAGCTAAGGAACGCGCGACGTTTGAGCTTTTTGTCCGCCGCTTGCCGAAGAACCGCGACTACTACATCGCCTGCGGCATCGAGCAGGCGGTGGAATATCTGCTGAATCTTCGATTCACGGAAGAGGAGGTGGAGTGGCTCCGCGCGCAGCCGCAGTTCGCGCGCGCGAGCGACGGCTTCTTCGATGCGCTCCTTCGTTTGCGGTTCACTGGCGAGCTCTTCGCCGTGGAGGAAGGCACGCCCGTCTACGCCGGCGAACCTCTGCTTACTCTGCGGGCCCCCATTATCGAAGCGCAAATCCCCGAAACGTTTCTGCTTGCCACCATCGGCTTCCAAACGAACATCGCGACAAAAGCGGCCCGGATCGTGCAGGCCGCGGGCGGCCGCGGTGTCGTCGAGATGGGCACGCGGCGCGCCCACTCGCCGGAGGCCGGGTTCTACGCGGCCCGTGCGGCCTACGTGGGCGGCTGCCTGGGCACGTCAAACGTGGCGGCCGCGCGGCACTTCGGAATTCCCATGTATGGGACGTCGGCGCACTCTTGGGTTTTGTCGTTCGCCGGCGAGAAGCAAGCCTTCGAAAAGCTCCAGGCGCTGCTGGGTGAAAAGACGGTCTATCTGATCGACAGCTACGACACGCTGCAAGGCGCGCGAAATGCGGTCTCCGTCGGCAAGCCCATGTGGGGCGTGCGGATCGACAGCGGCGACCTGGCGTCGCTTTCTCGGGAAGTGCGAAAGATCCTCGATGAGGCCGGTTACACCGAAGCGAAGATCATGGCCACCGGGGACCTGAACGAGTACAAGATCGCCTCCCTGGCCGATGCGCCAATTGATGTGTTTGGCGTCGGGACCGACCTTGTGACATCTTCCGATTCCCCGTCAATCGCCGAGGTCTACAAGATGGTCGAACTCGACATCAGCGGCATTACGCGCTACATCGCGAAGTACAGCGAGAGCAAATCCACCATCCCTGGCGCTAAGCAGATCTTTCGCCAGGCCGATCACGACATTGTTGGCTGCGCCGGCGAGTGCCTGAGCGGGCGCGCCCTGCTGCGGCCTACAATCATTCGTGGCCAACTCGTGGAACCGCTGCCAAAGATCCGGCAGGCTGTGCCGCCCCCGCGCCAGCCCTGGCCAGTAAAGTACTCCGAGGAATTGCTCGAACTGGCGCGGCGGGCAAAAAGAAACACATGAGCGTCGTTTTTCTCGATGTCGATACGCAACTCGATTTCCTCTTTCCGTGTGGTGCGCTCTACGCTCCGGGCGCTGAGGCGATCTGTGGCAATCTTTCGCGCCTGACTCAATACGCGCAGCGAAACAACATCCCCGTGATCTCGACGATGGACGCCCACGCGGAGCGCGATCCGGAGTTCGGCATTTACGCCCACCATTGCATCCGCGGCACATTCGGGCAGCGCAAGTTGTCCACGACGTTGCTGCCCAGGAATCAACACATCGTCGAGAAACAGAAGTTCGATTGTTTTTCCACGCCACAGACCGCCGAACTGCTGCGCGGGCTGCGGCCGGAGCGTGTCGTAGTTTATGGTGTCGTCACCGACGTCTGCGTGAAATTCGCCGTGGATGGCCTGTTGGAGCGCAACTACCAGGTGAGCGTCGTCTCTGACGCCATCCACCCATTCGATCATGACCTGTCGGAAAGCTTGATCCACAAGTGGCGGCTGGCCCACGTCAAGTTTCCGGCCACCGCGTCTCTCTGCGGGTAGATCCGGTACAGTGTTGGCATGGGTTCTTCTCGTCTCGTCTTGGCGACGGTCGTTGCGCTGCCCCTTCTCGCGCAGGATCCGCGCGGTTTCATCAAAGGTACTGTCGCCGATAACTCGGGCGGCGTCATTCCTGGCGTGAAGGTGCGCGCGACCGCCAATGACACCGGCGTTTCCGCCGTGGCGCAAGCCAATGAATCGGGGCTGTTCAACATCCCGTATCTGATTCCTGGCATGTACCGCGTGCACGTGGAACACACGGGATTCAAGGCGTTCGTGCGGAACAATGTGGAAGTACGCGTGAGCGAGACGACGGAGCTGACGATACCGCTAGAAGTCGGGTTGGTCACTGAGATTGTGGAAGTCCGGGACACGACGCCTCAACTGGAAACGGCCAACGCCTCGCTTGGCTTGGTGATGGACCAGCGGCGCATTAACGATCTGCCGCAGCGTGGCGGCAATCCGCTCGAGTTGACGCTGTTGGCGCCCGGCGTCGCCAACACGACGAATCTTCGTCTGCGCAAGTCGATGGCCCCGGAGGCGACCTCAGATTTCGCGGCTGACGGCGCCGGGCGGTACAACAACGAGTTTCAGATTGACGGCATTTCGAACACGGCCGCGGACCGGGGCCGCGGGTACGCCCGCGTGGCCTACGCACCGCCGGCGTCGGCCGTGCGCGAATTCAAAATGCAGACTTCGGCCTACGACGCGAGCGTTGGCCACACCATGGGCTCCATCGTAAACGTGTCGACGGCCAGCGGCACCAATGAACTCCACGGCGAGGCGCATTGGTTCCTGCGCCACTCTGCCCTCGACGCGCCGAATTTTTTCAACAACAAAAACGGAACGCCGCAGCCGCTCTATCAGGACAACCGCTACGGCTTTTCGCTCGGCGGGCCCATCCGCATTCCCAAGGTCTACGACGGCCGCAACAAGACGTTTTTCTTTTTCGCGTATGAAGGCAATCAGTTCGGCGTGCCGACGCAGTTCAGCCGCACGGTACCCACGGCGGCGCAGCGAAACGGGGATTTCTCCGCGCTGTTGCCGCTCACCAACGCGAACTACGCGGTCTACGATCCGCGCAGCACAACCCCAGCGCCAAACGGACGGTTCGCTCGCACCCCCTTTGCCGGTAACGTCATTCCCAGGTCGCGTCTGGACGCCCTCGGTATGAACCTGGCCAATTTGTATCCGCTGCCAAATTCCCCGCCTACTGCCACGGCCGATGGCCGCAACAACTACTTCAGCTTTCCGAAAGCGATTCAAAAGACGTACTCCAACCTCGTCCGTTTCGACCACGCCGTCAATGAGAACCATCGCCTCTTCCTCCGCGCTCACTACGACTTTTGGAAGGAAGACAAGAATCACGATTTTCTCAACGAGATCAACGGCATTCATCAAAACCGTCCCAATCGTGGAGCGGCCATCGACGACGTGCTGGTGCTCGGTCCCACCATGGTGTTGAACCTCCGCTACGGCTTTACAAGCACGAAGTGGTGGCAGTACCGCACCTCGCGCGGGTACGACCTCGGCTCGCTCGGCTTTTCGCCTCAACTGGTGGCGCTGACGGAAAAGGGCCAGGCGCCGTTGCCGCGCATCTCGCCAGGCGCGTACTCGCAGCTCTCCTGGTGGGAGGATCCCGGCGACGGCGTGAACTCGTCGCTCACGCATACCGCAACGGCCAATGTGACCAGGATGCGTGGCAGCCACTCCATTCGTTTCGGCACCGAGTATCGCGTCTATCGCAGCTTCAACAACCGGCGGCCGGCCGGCGTTTCTCCGGATATCTCGTTCAATACCAATTTCACCCGAGGGCCTTTGGATAATTCGCCCGCGGCGCCTATCGGCCAGGACCTGGCGTCTATGCTGCTGGGCGTGCCGGCCGGGTCCATGGAGATTGCGGCCAACTCCGCGCTGCAGAACAAATTCCTTGGCCTTTACGTTCACGACGATTGGAAATACTCGAGGAATCTGACCTTCAACATCGGCATCCGTTACGAACTCGAGACGCCGGTCACGGAACGCTATGATCGCCTCCAGGCGTTTTTCGATCAGACCACTCCGAACCCCGTGAACGGCGCGGCGCGGGCCAACTATGCCCGGAA
The DNA here is from genome assembly GCA_016871155.1 of Acidobacteriota bacterium. GTDB lineage: Bacteria > Acidobacteriota > Terriglobia > Bryobacterales > Bryobacteraceae. Next base: position 16,084 of record VFZO01000084.1, read on the forward strand.
CCCAATTCCGGATCTGCCCGCCGCGAGCTTCCAAGCACTCGGCGGGACCACTTATGTCAGCGCCTCGAACCGCAGCCCATTTCAAGGGCAGAAGCGGAACTTCATGCCGCGTTTTGGCTTCGCCTTCCAACTCACGCCGAAGACCATCGTGCGCGGCGGCTACGGCATCTTTTTCAACTCGCTCGGAATTAACACAACCATCCCCTACCAAACCGGCTTCACGCAGTCCACACCGATTCAAGCGTCTCTCGACAATGGCTTGACCTATGTCGCCACGACGGCGAGCCCGTTTCCAACCGGACTGATTGCGCCCCGCGGTACCGCGGGCGGCCTGGCGACCAACCTCGGCCAGGGCCTCACCACCTATCTGTTCCCGAATAAACAGGGCTATGCCCAACGCTGGTCGCTGGACTTGCAGCGCATCCTGCCGGGTCAACTGCTTTTGGACACGTCCTACGTCGCCAACCGAGGCACGCGCCTGGATGTGGCACGCAGCTTCAACGCGACGCCGAATGAAGTGCTCAGCCGTTCCCCTGTTCGCGACCAGCCGCGCATAGACTTCCTCAGCCAGCAGTTTCCGAATCCGTTCCGGGGAACCGATCCGATCTTCGGCGCGAATATCAGCCGCGCGAACCTATTGCGGCCCTATCCCCAGTTTGGCGCGCTGTCGCAGGAGGAGCCCATCGGCTACTCTTGGTATCACTCTTTACAAGTACGCGCCGAACGAAGATTCGTAAATGGCTTCACGTTCCAGTTAGCCTACACGTGGGCTAAACTGATGGAAGCGTCCGAGTTCATGAACGAAGCCGATGCGTTGCCTTACGAGTCGATCAGCGCGTTCGACCGGCCGCATCGCATCGCCTCCAGCGGCATCTGGGAGATTCCCTTTGGCAAGGGCCGCAAATTTGCGCCCACACTGCCCGCGCCCGTGGACTTTTTCCTCGGCGGCTGGCAGATCGGCGCAATCGTCGCCGTGCAATCCGGCCAGGCGCTAGGTTTCGGTAACGCAATCTTCAACGGCAACATTCAGGACATCAACCTGCCCAGCGGCCAGCGCCACGTCGACCGGTGGTTCAATGAGGGCGCCGGTTTCAATCGCAACGCGAACCAGCAGTTGGCCTCGAACTACCGGCTATTCCCGCTCCGGTTCTCGTCCATCCGCGGTCCGAATCAGAATAGCTGGGACTTCTCCATCGTGAAGAGCTTCCCCGTGGGTGAGCGTTTCAAGGTGCAGTTCCGCGCCGACGCATACAACGCCTGGAACCACACAAACTTCAACAATCCGAACACGACGCCCACGAACACCGCCTTTGGAAGAATTACAGGTACCGCCGGCGATTCTCGTAACTGGCAAATGTCGCTGCGCGTAACCTTTTAGCGCTTGAATGCGAAGTCGGCGGCCTTGGCTTCCTTGGCCGCCACAGTGACCTTCAACTCTTGCGTTCCCAGTTTTTCGTGCCAGGCCTCGAGGGTGTACTCGCCGGGGGGCAGATCCTTCAATTGGAACGATCCGTCGTCGCCCGTGACCGAGAAGAACGGGTGCGCCATCACACCAACATAGGCGCGCATCCACGGATGCACGTTGCACTTGAATGTGATCATGACTTCTTCTTTGTCGAACTGTTTCACGAGCTTTTCGCCTTTGGGGGCCTGCGATGTGTTCCACTCGCGATTGTTCTTCGGCAGAGGATGCACGTTGTGCATCGCAGGGTCGTTGTTCGAGATCGCCAGGTCCTGCCCCACCATCACGCCCAGCACGCGCGGCGAATAGATGCAGGCCTTCTGGTCGAGTTCCACAGCGGTTTGCGGCGCCGCCCACTGCCGTTGCGGCAGGCCGGCCTTTACATAGACGAAAACGTTCTTCAACTCGCCCGCCTTGCCCACAACAACGTCGCCTGGGTCGATGGGCCCCTTGTGCTGATTGGCGCAGGACGGCACGGCGTCCATGTTTAACGGCTTGGAGGCCGGCTTCTCTCCTGAGAACGTGATCTTCCCGTTTATACTCCCCACGGCCCCAGCGTCGGCCGGCGGCGCGACGGCTTTCTTCGGTTCCTCGGCGGGTTTTGAGTCTCCGCCGCAACCGCACAAGAATAGAGCTACGGCGAAAAAGTAGGGCAATGAACGCATCAGGTCCATCATAATATCGAAATGAAGTTGACACTCGCCGTGTTCGCCTTCGCCGCCTATGCGGCCCCCCGGCCGCTCAGCATCGAAGATATGCATCGCTTCAAAGATGTGGCGGATCCTCGATGTTCACCGGATGGGAAATGGGTCGCGTATACCCTGACCTCGACAAACGTAGAGGCCGATAAGCGCGACACCGACATTTGGATCGCCGCCATCGATGGCTCCGCGTCGCTTCGTGTCACGACCTCGGCCGAGGCCGAGAACTCCCCCCGCTGGAGCCCGGACGGACGCTACCTCGCCTTTCTCTCCGGCCGGCCGGGCACCGGAAAGAACAAAGGGTCCCAAATCTGGCTGCTGGACCGCCGGGGCGGGGAGGCGCAACAGTTGACCGATTCCAAGGCGCGAATCTCCGCGTTCGAGTGGGCGCCAGACTCAAAGCGCATGGCCATCGTGCTTCGCGACGAAGAGGACGATATCGCCAAGCTCTCCGAGAAGGACAAAGAGAAACTCCGGCCTATCGTCCTTGATCGATACTCCTTTAAACGCGACGGCGAAGGCTATCTGAGCGCGAAAAAGCACAGCCGGATTCATCTGTTCGACATCGAATCGAAGAAATTCGAACTGCTCACGAACACGGATTTCGAGGAAGCTTCGCCCGCCTGGTCGCCGGACGGCGCCCGGCTCGCCTTCACCTCAAATCACGCGCCGGACTGGGATCGTGTGCCGTCCAGCGACATCTTCGTAGTTGATGCCATACCCGGCGCTCCGCCGAAGAAACTCACCTCGTTTCCCGGGCAGGATACGAAGCCCGTCTGGTCCCCGGATGGAAAGTGGATCGCCTATTTGAAGGGCAGCGATCACATGATGGGCGAGTACAACGTGACGCAGTTGGCCGTTGTGCCCGCCGATGGCGGAGAGGTTCGGATCCTGACCGCTTCGCTTGATCGCGGCGTCTCGCAAGTCTCCTTTCGAGCCGATTCTAAGGTGCTCGAGTTCCTGGTCACCGACGACATGACCGTCTACGCGGCGCGCGTTTCCCTGCAGGGCGGCCCTGTGGAGAAGCTCTCCACCGCCAGGCAGGTTGTAGCTTCCACCAATTCAGCCGGCGCCTGCACCGCGGCTTTGGTCTCTACCGTCGACAAGCCCGCCGAAGTGCACATTTGGACATCGGGCGCCTGGAAAAAACTCAGCTCCCACAACGATGCGCTGATGGCCGGGATCAGCCTGGGCGCCACGGAGGAGGTTCGCTTCAAAGCCAGGGATGGTAACGAGGCGCACGGTCTGCTGACCAAACCCGTAGGCTACATCGCCGGCCGCCGGTATCCGGCGTTGCTGCGAATTCACGGCGGGCCGAACGCGCAGGATCAGCATTCCTGGCAATTTGACCGGCACATCTTCGCCGCCAAAGGCTATGCGGTCTTGCAAGTGAACTATCGCGGTTCTTCCGGCCGCGGCCAGCAATACACCGCCTCCATTGCCAAGGACTGGGGGAACAAGGAGGTGCTGGATCTGTTGGCCGGCGTCGATCACATCGTCTCAATGGGTGTTGCGGACGCGGACAACCTCGGCGTGGGTGGTTGGAGCTACGGCGGTATTTTGACTGACTATCTCATCGCCACCACGACCCGTTTCAAGGCCGCCACTTCCGGAGCCGGCGTCGCCTTCCCGCTGGCCTTCTATGGGCACGATCAATACATCCGGCAGTATGACCACGAAATTGGACCGCCCTGGAAAGGCGGCCTGGAGCCCTGGTTGAAAATCGGTTATCCGTTCCTGCATGCCGACCGCATTAAGACCCCGGCTCTTTTTCTCTGTGGCGACAAGGACTTCAATGTGCCTTTGCTGGGGAGCGAGCAGATGTATCAGGCGCTAAAGAATGTTGGCGTCGACACGCAGCTCGTAATCTATCCGGGCGAGAATCACGGCATCGCCAAACCGGCTTTCCGGCGCGATGTAATGGAGCGCTACCTGGCCTGGTACGCAAAGTACTTGAAGATGCCCGTTACCGAATCCGGTGATCGGTAAACTCCAGATACGGCGCAGGGCTGGATTTCGGCATGTGGCAGGGAAGGCAGTCCTGGGCCTCCCGCGCGTGCGCTGACGCGTGGCACTCCGCGCACTTGGCGCGGTAGTAGTCCGGGTTGTTGCGAACCGCGTTCGTGTGCGGCTCATGGCAGTGGCCGCACTGAATCTGGCCTTTGCTGTAGCACTGGCTCTTCACCAGCCGCAGCGGCTGAAAGCGAATGGCCAGCTTGTCATTCGGTCCCTCCAGCCTATGGCACTCCGCGCATCGCTCCACCTGGTTCTTCACGGGCCGCGCGAAGTGCTTTCCATCGGCGGGATGGCAGCGTTGACACGTTACGCCCGGCTCCTCCACTTTCGTGTTGGTGTGCGTGGAGTGGCAGGAAAAGCAGGCGTTGATCGTTCGCGGCGGTTGCACAATCCCCAGTGCGGCTTGGCCGTTGCGCGACCGTCCCGGCGAATGCCCCAACGTCAGGTCGAAGCGGCCCGGCTTTGTATAGAAGCTGAACCGGTGCTCCAGCCACTCCCCGTTCCGGCTCACCAGTGGCGTCAAACCCTGTTCGCCCGCGCCGATGACCCATTCGATAACGCCCTCGGCCTTGTCCGCCTGCACGCGCAGCGCCTCGCCGGCGGCGCGGTAATGAATTGTGAATCCGTTCCGGGCCTCGGCGATTCCAGTGTCTGGAATCGCGCGGGCGAACTCGGTGGTAGTGGCTTTTCGTAGCGTCCGCGCATGGTTGGTGGCGGCATGCATTGCCGCCTGTTGCGCGTGGCAACCGGCGCACGGCTCGGATGCGGCGGCCTGGAAGTTTATAATCACCAGCATGTGGACGGCGGTCATCGTCGCGCTCTTTGCCCAAGCTGCCAGCGATTCCGTGCCCATGATCGAGCAGCTTATCGCAAGCGGAAGGCATCGCGAGGCGCTAACCCGCGCCGGGGCTTTGCCGGAGTCTTTGCAAAAGCATCTGCTGGCTTCGAAAGCTCTCGATGGACTCGGCGACGCGGCTGGCGCCGTGCGGGAAGCGGAAGCGGCCTTGGCGATCTCGCCGGCAGCGGAGGCCGCGCACGTGCAACTCGGGCAAATCTTCTTAGGGAACAATACGCCGAGCGCCGCGCTGGAAGTTTTCACCGATGCGCTGGCGTTGCATCCCGCCTCCGTGCTGCTCCGCGCCGGCCGCGGCCTCGCGCTAAAGGATTTGGTCCTTTACGACGAGGCGGAACAAGAGTTCCGCCGGTGCTTGGAGGGCCGCCCCGGCTTCTCTGTCTGCTTCGATGGTCTGGCTACCGTCTACCTGCATACGAAGAAATTCGCGGATGTGAAAGCGCTGGCTGCTGAGCACAGGCGGCTGAATCCCTCTGATTTTCGCGGGCCCTACTTCCTCGCAGTGGGCCGCAACGGCTTGGAGGAGGAATGTGAATCGCTCCTCGATGAGTCGATCGCCATGCAGCCCCGTTTCGCGGCTTCGCGGGCGCTGCGCGGACGGCTGCGTCTGCAGCGTGGCGACACCCAGGGCGCGATTGAGGACCTGGAAGAAGCGAGGCGGTTGCGTCCCCTCTATGCCACTGCCCTTCTGAGTCTGGCGCACGCCTATAAGCGCGGCAACCGCGACGCGGACGCCGCGCGGGCGTTTGAAGAGTTGCGGCACGCCAACGAATCCGAACGCCGCGGCAAGCCGTCGTTAATTTACAGGCGCGGCGCGCGGAAATAGAGGACCTAACCGGTTATTGTCCCTGGAAAGTGATATGCTCCCGCCATGACTAGAAGGATCTCACTGGCTTTCGTTATTGGCATCGGGCTCTATGGACAGGGCAACACCGGCAGCATTGTAGGCACGGTTACTGACCCCACCAGCGCCGTGGTTCCCAACGCAAGGATCACCGTCACCAACATTCGCACCGGTGTCAAATCGGAGAATCCCACGGACGGACAGGGCAATTTTATCTTTAACTTCTTGTCTCCCGGAACGTATCGCGTGGAAGGAGAAGTCACCGGATTCAAGAAATTCGTACGCGATCAAATTAATCTCGAAACGGGACGCCAGCTTCGAATCGACGTCGCGTTGGAAACCGGCGCCGTGACCGAGACGGTCAACATTACCGCGCAGACGCCGCTGCTCGAAACTGAGACCGGCACGCTCTCTGGAACCATCGAAAACCGCCAGGTGATCAGTCTGCCGACGCTGGGCCGCAATCCGCAGGACTTTCGCCTGTTGGTTCCTGGCGTCGTCCAGAATCGCGACGGCAACACGATCACCCAGGGCGGACTGGTACGCAAGGATCCTTACTACATCGACGGCGCCCACTCCTCCAATCACGTTTGGGCCGGCAATCCCGTGAATCCGAATCCGGACGTGATCAACGAATTTAAGATCGTCACCAACTCCTTCTCCGCCGAGTTCGGGGAGACGTCAGGTTCCGTTATGCAGTCGACGACCAAGTCCGGCACGAACGAAATTCACGGCTCGCTGTTTGAGTTCTTCCGCAACGACAAGCTGAACGCCGGCAACTACTACACGCAAAGGCGGCCGATCCTCAGGCAAAACCAATACGGCGGCACTATTGGCGGCCCAATCAAGAAGAACAAGACCTTCTACTTCGGCGACATGCAGTTCACCACGCAGAGGGGGACCTCGGCCTTCAACAACCTCACCGTGCCCACGGCCGCGCATCGCGCTGGCAATTTTTCCGCGCTGCGGAACGCCGGGGGCGTTCCCATATCGATCTTCGATCCCGCCACCACAACGGGACCCAATAATCAGCGCACCGCGTTCCCCGGTAACATGATTCCGGCCAGCCGCATTAGCGCGGCGGCGCGAAACGTCCAGGCCCTCTACCCCACGCCGCAAGTGAACACGGACTTTGCGAACTACACGAACTTCGGCTCCGTCAAGAACGACAATGTCGAGTACGACGCCAAGGTGGATCACAACTTCAGCGATGCCGACAAGTTCTTTGCACGCTATTCCGGCAGGAAGACGAACTCCACGCCGGCCTCCGCTTTCCCTGACTTCAAATCGGGCGGGCGCAATCCGGGCCAGCTTGGCTTCGGCGCCACCAAGAATCATAGCCGCCAGGTAGTGGCAAACTATGTCCGCATCTTCTCCGCTCGCGTCACTAACGACCTGCATTTGGGCTGGTTCCAGACCTACCCCAAGCGCATCGTGGCCGGCTTCGGTGAAGTGTCCACGAACTCGCTGGGAATCCTCGGACTCCCCAACGGCGACGAAAAACTCGGCACGCCCGATTTTCAGTTCACCAACTACGCGCCGCTCGGCTCCTCCGGCGATACGCTGTTTTTCGAATTACAGGACTCCAAATCGCTTGTCAATGTCACGTCCTGGGTTTTGGAACGGCACACCATCAAGTTCGGCGGCGAAGCGCGGCTGATTCGCACCGAC
>VFZO01000085.1 GCA_016871155.1 Acidobacteriota bacterium
AGTCCACCGGTTCCGAATTCGCCGCCCGGAGCTGTTCTTCGGTATGTGTCGAAAGCCCGATGATGGTCGCCGGCCCGGCCAACTGCCGCACGAACGCGGGCATCAAATCGTCTTGGCCCACATGAACGTGCGCGTTCAGCAGCTTGGCGATATCGCATCGGTCGTTGATCACCAGCGTCACGCTCGCCTGCTCGCACAGTACCGCCAAATGCGCGGCCTGCTCGAACAACTCCCGCGAGTAGTGGCCCTTGTGCCGAAGCTGCAGGAGAATCGCGCCGGCCTCTATCAATCCGGCCGCGGCCTCCAGCAGCGGCAGCCCGGCCCGCTCCAGCGCGGCCGTGTCGAGAATCGGATACAAACGCGGAAGGCTCATCGCAGGTGCTTCTCGAAGAACTCCGCCGTCCGCCGGAACGCATCGTACAGCGACTCGTCGCGAACGAAGCCGTGATCCTCTTGCGGATAGAAGATCTCTTCGAAATGCTTCTTCTCCTGAATCAGCTTCTCCGAAAGTTGTACTGCGTCTTGAAACAACACGTTCGAGTCCACCATGCCATGCACAATCAGCAGGTTGTCCTTCAATCCCTGCGAGAACGTAATCGGCGACGAGCGCCGGTACGCCTCCGGATTCTCCGCCGGCGTAGTCAGCCGTTCGCGCGTGTAGCCGGCGTTGTAGTTCTCCCAATCGTTCACGGCTGCCCAACTGCTGCCGGCCTTGAACGTGCCCGGTGCCTGGAACAGCGCCATGTTCGTCATGAAGCCGCCGTAGCTGACTCCCCAGATTCCCAGGCGCCTCATATCCACGTTGCCCAGGCCGTTCAGATAGTCCACCGCGCCCAGCACATCGTTCAAATCCGGACCGCCCATATGCAAATACACTCCCGTGCGCCAATCCCTGCCGTAGCCGGACGAGCCCCGGTAATCCAAATCCATCAGCACATAACCCTTGTTCGCCAAATACGCGTTGAACACGAATCGGTGATCCTGATAGCTGCCCCACTGCTTCAGAACGCTTGATGCGATGCCGGCGCCGTGAATGAAGAACACGCACGGCCACTTCTTACCGTCGTTCCGGGCTGGATCGTAGCCGGGAGGCAGCAGAATCTTCGCCCGCACGTTCGCTCTGTCGCCGCGCGAAGGAAACTCCACAAACCGGGTCCGCGGCCAATCGTAACTGGCGAACTCCGGGCGCGGCGAACGCGTCACTCGCTCGCCGTTCACGAACAGGTCGAACGGATTGTTCAGGTCCGCGCTCAGCAGGGCCACAAAGCGTCCGTCCTCGCTCACGCGGCCAACGTGAATGCCTTCGCCCGTCGAGAGCCTCCGCTTCTCGGCGCCCTGCAGCGAATAGAACTGCCGCTCGCTGGTTCCCGCCTCGGTCGACGAGTAGTAGATCTTTCCGGCGATCCACTGCGGTTCGTAGCCGAAGCGCTCGGTGTCCAACTCCCACGCGCCGCGCGTCAACTGCACCGCGTCGCCGCCGGCCGCCGGCACACTATACAGATGAATAAACCCATCGGCATCGCTCGAATAGGCGATCGAAGCGTTGTCGGGCGACCACATCGAAAAGGTACGGGCCACCCAGCGGTCGTCTTTCAAGGTCGCGACGGTGCGGCCGCGGCCTGTCGCCGCGTCATGTACAACCACCGCGGCACTCTTGCGATTCTCAGCGATGTTGACACCCAGCAGCGATTTGGAATCCGGCGACCACTCCGGCAGCGCCGCGCCCTTCGCATCGGCCAGCTTCAACGCCTTGCCGCCGCCGGCTGGAACCAGGAACACCTCGCCCGCCGGCATCGCATCGCCGGCGACGTTGCGCTGAAACGGCCGCGCCGCCGTGAACTGCCCTGAGTAGTTGGTTAACACTTGCGTACGGGTGCCGCGCGCCGGCGACAGATACGCGAGCCGTTTTCCGTCGGGCGCCCACTGAAACTGCGACACATTGCCTTCGGAAAGTTGGATCAACGTGCCGGTCTTCAAGTTTTGATTGAACAACTCGCCGCCCCGTGTGAACGCCAGCCACTCGCCGCTAGACGAAAACTTCGGCGAGGCCTCCGGCGCGCGCGTCTGCGTCAACCGCAGGGCCGGGCCGCCGCCAACCGGCGCGATGTAGATATCGCCCCTCCACGCGAACGCCACGCGGTCTCCCGAGGCAGCGAGATCGAACGCCGTGAGTCCGGCCTCCGGCATCTTGTTCGCCTTCAGCCGCTCGTCTTTCTCGTCGGGCAACGGATTGAACTCGTCCCGCGCAGTGTCTAGCGCCGTCACGCGAACCCGCTTTTTCGTTTCGGCGTTCCACACGTAGATATCCAGAAACCGGTTCCCGGACTCGTTCCAAAGAAACGCCAGCACCGGCTTTTCCTTCGCCCAGGTAAGCGTCTGCGGCGCGGTACCCCACGCGAACGGCCGCGTATACAGTTTCTCCAGCGGCCACTCCGCTGCCATCGCGAGCGAGCCGAGAAAAAGAAAGAGCCTCATAGAAGGAATATCCGCATGATAGCTTGGAATAGAGAAAGAGAATGACGCGACGCGAAGCCACCTTGCTGTTATCCGCTCTTAGCGCAGGCGCGCAGGAAGAGCCGCGGCAGAAAATGCCGCCGTATTCGGCCAGGTCTCTTTCGGGCGTCAGCTACTCGAAGGACAGCACACACGGCAAGATCGTGCTCATCCAGCACTGGGCCACCTGGTGCGGCTACTGCCGGAAGGACGAGCCGTCGGTGGAATCGGTCATCAACGATCACGCCAAACAAGGGTTGATCGTCCTCGCCGTCAACGCCGGTGAGCCAAAGGCGAAAGTTCTCGAGTATTTGAAGGAACACAAGCGCTCCGCCCAGATTGTCATGGCGCCCGATACCGATCTGCGCCGCTTCTTCGACGGCGCGGGCCTGCCCGCCTATATTCTCGTAGATCGCGACGGCATGGTGGCCCACATGCAGGCCGGCGCGGGCGGTTTACCGGCGTTTCATGAAATGATGCGGATTGTGAAACTTCGTAAGTGACATTGACCTGCTCGGCATTTTCCTGCTACCTTGTCGAGACAAATGAGGTCACTCCTTTATCGTTTCGCCACTGCCTGTCTGATTGCCGCGGCCGCTCTGTCGCAAACTCCGTCCGGTGAATTCACCGGTCTCGTCACGGACTCTTCTGGCGCCGCCGTATCGGGCGCGAAGGTCACCATCACAAACGCGGGTACGAACGCCCAGCGCGCGCTTGAAACCAACAACGAAGGTCTCTATAGCGCCCCGGCTTTGCAGCCCGGTGTCTACAACCTGCGGGTAGAGAAGCAGGGCTTCTCCACGCAGGTACAGAACTCCGTTGAACTCCAGACCGCGCAGGTCCTCTCGCTGAACTTCAGTCTCAAGGTCGGCGCCGTTTCCGAAACGGTGGAGGTGCAGGCCTCGGCCCCCGTGCTCGAAAGCGAGACCACCAGCGTTGGCACGGTGATCGAAAACAAGCGCATCGTCGAACTGCCGCTGAACGGCCGGAACTATCTACAGTTGGCCTCGTTGATTCCGGGCGCGACGACCAACGGTCCCAGCTCCTCCCAGGGCCAACAGCGCATGGGTGGCGCGCGCAACAGCTTCGCGCTCAACGTCGCCGGCCAGCGCGTGCATTACAACCACTACTCGCTCGACGGCATGGAGAATACGGATCCGAATTTCAATACCTATTTGTTCCTGCCCTCCATCGACGCGCTGCAGGAGTTTAAGGTCGAATCCGGCATGTTCCCCGCCGAGTACGGCCGCGCTATCGCGCAGGTGAACGCGACCACCAAGTCCGGCACGAACCAGTTCCACATGACCGCGTTTGAGTTTCTGCGCAACGCGAAACTGGACGCCAAGAACTTCTTCGACCGCGCCGATTTGCCCAAGCCCGCCTTCAAGCGCAACCAGTTCGGCGTCACCGCCACCGGCCCCATCTTCAAGGACAAGCTGTTCTTCATGGGCAATTACGAAGGGCTGCGCGAACGCCGCGCGTTGACCATCACCGGCACGCTGCCCACGGCGGCTCTGCGCGCCGGGAACATCGGATCCACGATTCGCGATCCGTTCACCCGTTCGACGGCCAATCCGCAAGGCGACCCGTTTCCCACGACGACCGTTCCGGCCAGCCGCGTTCAAGCGAACTCGGCCCGCGTTCTGCAGGAGTTTTATCCGCTGCCGAACAATCCATCGGCCACCGGCCTTGCCAACAACTATCTGAACAACGAAGGCCGCCGCAGCGACGCCAATCAGGGCTCCGGGCGGCTGGATTGGATCCAGTCGGCGAACTCAAACTTCTTTTTCCGTTTCTCCCAGACGCTGGAGCCGCAGTACATTCCGTCCTCAATCAACGGGCAGGGCAACAGCGTCGACATCTACGCCCAGCAAGGCGTGCTCGGCTGGACGCGCGTGATCGGCGCCAACAAGGTGAACGAGTTCAAGTTCGGCGTTAACTACTTCAAGAGCGCCAATATCCAGACCCGCGCGTTCCAGCGCAACGTCGTCCAGGAACTGAACATACCGGACGTGTCGCGCGACAACCCGCTCTATTTTGGCATCCCGGTTTTTCAAATCTCCGGGTTCACCAACGTCGGCGAGTGCAACGATTGCCCGTTCGTGAACTGGAACACCACCGGCATGTTGACCGACAACTTTTCCTGGACCAGCGGCAAGCACCAGTGGAAGTTTGGCGGCGAGTTCCGCCGTTTGCGTTACAACCAGATTGGCGCCGTCGTGCCCCGCGGACGTTTCTCCTGGAACGGCCAATACTCGGGCTCGCCCATGGCGGATTATCTGCTCGGCACGATGTCCAACACCGAAGGGCAGGTGGGCGCGCCCATCGCCAACATGCGCAACAACTATATCGCGCTCTATCTGCAGGACACCTGGAAGCTCACCCCGAAGCTGACCGTCAACTACGGCATCCGCTGGGAGTACGAGTCGCCCTACGCCGACAAACACGACGCGATCGTGAACATCGACTTCCGTTGGGATAACTCCATGGAGCCCACCTATGTACGCGCGGGCAGCGGGGATCCGCTCCAGGGCAAACCGCTGTTCCCGCTGCCTCCCGACGTGAAATATGTGCGCGACGGCCGCTTCGGCCGGGGCGCTTACGCTCCGGACCGCAACGACTTCGGCCCGCGCCTGGGCATCGCCTATCAATTGAACGAAAAGACGGTCATCCGGACCGGCGCCGGCATTTACTATGTCCGCGACATCGGCAACGCGGTATTCGATATCGTTCGCAACGCCCCGTTCACCATTCGCCGCAACGAGCCGGCCAACACCGTTGGCGTTCCGAACCTGGGCTGGCAACGGCCTTTCACCCAACTTGGCGCGCCGACGTTTATTCTCATCAACCAGTACGGCGAGCGCACATCCTACGTCGGCCAGTGGAGCTTCGGCGTCCAGCGCCAGCTCACGCGCGACATGTCGCTGGAGTTGACGTATATGGGCTCCATGGGAGCCAAGCTACGCCGCTTGCAGACCTACAACAACGCACCGCCCGGAGTCGGCAATATCAATGAGCGCCGTCCGTTCCCGAAGTTCGGCGGATTCCAGGTTATGAACGCGCCCGGTCACGCCTCCTACAATTCGTTCCAGGCGCGCCTTCAGCATCGCTTCGCGCACGGTTTCACGGTGCTGGGCTCGTATGCGTGGGGCAAGTCGATCGACAACGGCTCTGGCATTCGCACGACCGACGGCGATCCGCTGACCCCTTCCAACGACTATGACCTTGCGGCCGAACGCGGCCTTTCGGCCTTCGACTTCCGTCACCGGATGACCTCCTCGTTCCTCTATGAACTCCCGTTTGGCGCCGGGCGCAAGCATGATTTAGGCAAAGCCGGAAACCTGATCCTTGGCGGATGGCAAACCGGCGGAATCGTGACCTTCCAAACCGGCTTCCCGTTGACGGCGTTCTGCGCACCGGGCAACTGGCAGAACGGCGGCGGCTATTGCAAGCCGGACCCGGTCCCGGGCCAGAAGCCGGATCTGGAAAGCGGCCAGACGCCGAATCGCTTCTTCAACACCAATGCGTTCACGAATCGAATCGGCTTCACGACGCCGGCCGCTGTCGCCGCGGCGGGTGCGTTCCGTTACGGCTTCTCCGGCCGCAACAACTTTACCGGCCCGTCGCTGGCTTCGCTCGATTTCTCGTTGAACAAGACGTTCCGTTTGACCGAGAAGCAGCAGTTGGAATTCCGCACGGAGGTCTTCAACTTCCCGAATCATCCAATCTTCGCCCCGCCGGGAACGACTCTTGGCGTAGCGAACTACGGCGTCATCGGCGCCACGAAGGTGGACTCCCGGCAGATTCAGTTCGCTCTGAAGTATAGCTTCTAATCAGCGGTTTTCCAGGAAGACCCCGGCGCCGGTTGAGACCTCGCCGGGTTCGACCACGGAGCCATACACGCCAAATCGTGCGTCGCGTTCGTTCGCGATCGCCCGCAGTACCTCCGGGTTCGCGGCGCCGCCCGTAGGATCCGCGTTCACCATCACACAGCGCTTGTCGCGCACATCCACGCGGCAGCGCAGGGTGCCGATCCGGAGAATGGCTCCAACCCACCGGTCCTCCGGAAACGAATCCGCGTCGCTCGTGTCGATCACGATGTTCGGGCGAAAACGAAGGGGCGCGAGGGATTGGCCAACCAAACCGGACAATCCCTCGACGCTTTGAATTGTGAGGAAGGAAAGCGGGAAAGTGTCGAAAACTCCGCCGTACTGCTTGATCACACGGACGCCTTCGCCGAGACTGCGCGCTAGCTCCGGGTCCGCAACATCCCACTCGGCGCCTTCCGGAGTCCTGACCAAGGTCTTCGAACTCTCGACGTTTTCTGGATCGGCGAAGCGCGCCTGGTGGCGCCAGAGGTCCGGCTTCTCGCGAATGGTGAGCCAGGGAAATCCGCTGCGCTCCATTCCCGGCCGGACGAAGGCCCACCGCCGGTCCCCAGCTACGCCGTGCCAGGATACGGGCACGGTCTGCAGCGGCTCGGCGGCCATCGACTTCACAGGAAACCGCCACAACTCCTGGACGATTCCGACTTTTCGGTCCGGCATCCTCCAATGCTAACAGGGCGCTCTGGTCCGGTCAGACCATGCTTTCAAAAAGCGAAACTTCGGCTCTCATTTCACCGGCTCCGCGGCGACAAACATATTCGTGTAGGCCTTAGAAAGATCAAGCTGGGAAATTCGCACGGATTCCACGGAAGCAGCAAGCATCCTGTGCACAGACGAGGCGGCCTCCTGGCTCATGTGACCGTCGCGTGAATACATATCCTTAGCCTTCTCGAGAGCTTGCACATAGCCTTCAAAGTCGCTTCCGTAATAATTAGGAGGGACTTGCCGCGCAATCTCCTCGGCCGTGTGTGCGTGAATCCATTGAAGGGCTTGTTGGATAGCTCGCGCGAGGCGGCGCGCCGTCGAAGCGTTCCTGTCCAGCCACTCCGCTGTCGCGTAGAACACCGCTCCGGCCTGCTCACGAGCACCCGTACACCGCTCGAGCCCGTCCGCCGTCCGCGCATCCGCCAGGATCTCCGCTTCGGGATGCATGCGGCTATAGCGAGTGATTCCGGGGTCAGTCCCTGACCAAGCATCAACCTTGCCTAGTTCCAGTGACGCAATCGCACTTGCGGAAGATCCCACGGGTACCAGGCGCACGTCGTCTAAAGAAAGACCATTCCGAAGAAGCAAGTATTTTGCGAAGAAATCCAACGCCCCACCTCGGTTCGGTATACCTACGAGTCCGCCTTTGAGGTCAGTAATGTGTCGAATCGGCTTCAATCCTCGCCCGGAGCTCACAATCGCGGCCCCAGGAGCCCGTGCCAGAATAACGAACGCCCTGGCTGTACGGCCCAAAGCCGTAATTCGCACCGGATGATCGAAGTAGCCAACTACAACATCCGCGCTGCCGCCCATGAGCGCTTTAGGCGCTCCCAACAGGTTCTCTACCCGCAAGCGAAGTGCCTGCTCCCGATAAAAACCCAACTGCTGGGCCACCACATGAGGCAGGTATCCGAGGACCGACGAGGAGCCGTTGATCACCAGCCGCACCTGCCCCGTGGACTCCCGCGAGCGGCAGCCCACGAGCGGTGCGGAGATCGCCAGCGCCCGACGCCGTGTCATCATGCTCGTGTCCCTGAACTTTCGGAGCGCTCCGGCTTCCAGCGCAGGAGTCTCCGCTCCAGCCAATTCACACCCGTGCCGACCACCAGGACAACCCCGGCCAACACGGCCATTCCCGCAAATACTCCGGTCGTGTCGAAGAGTCCCTCCGACTCCGAGATCACCGAGCCGACACCTTTCGACGCACCCAGATACTCGGCGACCACAACCGCGATGATGGCGAAGCCCACGCTCACGTGCAGGCTCGAAAAGATCCAGGTAAGCGCGCTCGGCAGCAAAACGTGGCGTGCCAACTGCCGCTCCGAGGCTCCAAGCATGCGCGCATTGTTGAGAAGCGCCGGGCTCACGTCACGCACGCCCTGGAAGGTATTGAAGAAGACGATGAAGAACACCACCGTCACTCCTAGTGCAACCTTGGACCAGATTCCCAGCCCGAACCACAGCAGGAAAATAGGCGCAAGCACTACGCGCGGCAGGGCGTTCGCGATGCGGATGTAGGGATCGAGAAGCTCGGCGAGCCAGCCTACCCGCGCCAGCAGAAAACCCAGGCCGATGCCCGCGCCCGCTCCGATGGTAAAGGACAGAAACGCCTCCAGCAGCGTGACGGCGAGGTGCTCCCCAAGCATGCCCGTTACCAGCCACTGCCACACGCGCATGGCTACCTCGCTTGGGCGGCTAAAGAAGAATTTGTCGAGCACGCCCGCGCCGACGAGCCCCTGCCATGTGCCGAGCAGGGCAACACCAAGCAATACCTGCCACACAAACATTGGCACCAGACGCCTACTCGCGGTCCCGGGCATAGCTCTTGAGCACCTCCTCTCGCAGATCCGACCAAATGGTACGGTACAACTCGCCAAAACGCGGCTCTGTCTTGATGTCGAGAAGATTGCGAGGCCTAGCGAGGTCGATATGGTGCCTGGCGACGATGCGGCTAGCGGGACCGGCTGACATCACCGCGACCTCATCGGACAGCGCGATGGCCTCTTCCAGATCATGCGTGATGAACAGGACAGTGTTTCCCGAGCCCGCCCAAAGATCGAGGACTTCGCCTTCCATGCGTTGACGGGTGTGGACATCCAGCGCTCCAAACGGTTCATCCATCAGCACCAGACCGGGATTCACGATCCAGCTCTGGGCCATCGCCACGCGCCTG
The DNA here is from genome assembly GCA_016871155.1 of Acidobacteriota bacterium. Taxonomy (GTDB): domain Bacteria; phylum Acidobacteriota; class Terriglobia; order Bryobacterales; family Bryobacteraceae. The sequence goes on from VFZO01000085.1 coordinate 9,259, forward strand.
CGCATGCCACCGCTGAGTTGATGCGGGTAGGCGTGCTCGAAGCCGGAGAGGCCTACGCGGCGCACCCAGACACGGCCGAGCTCGTGGGCTTCCGCTCCGTCGCGATTCTGAAACGTAAGTCCAAGGAGAACGTTCTCCAACACGGTCTTCCATGGCAACAGCGCATCCTGCTGGAACATGTAGGACGCCCGCCGGTTCACTCCTCGCAAGGGTTCGCCGAACACCTCCACGGTGCCTTCGCTCGGCGTCATCAGGCCGGCAACGACGTTGAGGACGGTGGACTTGCCGCAGCCACTTGGGCCGACTAACGACAAGAAACAACCGGGGCGAACGTCGAGGTCGATATTTTGGACGGCGGTGTAGGCGCCCGAATTCGATCGGAACCGCTGCGTGAGCCCGCGGAGACTCACCGCCGCGGTTTGTCGTGACTCGGCAGGACTCGGCGCAGGCGCTGCACTCACGCTCTTCCTCGCATCGTCTGGCTCCTGATAGCACTCCGGCATTCGATATCTAAGGACGCGAGTATATCTAATTCCGCGTGCGAACGGTCAGACGAGAGCCGGCCGCCGCGCTACCGCGGAGCAAACGCCAGCAGCACGTTGCCGCTCATGCCGCCGAAGCGGGCGTAGCCGCTCGTGATGTAGACCATGCCGTTCACCACCACCGCGCCAGGGCCATCGATCGAGCCGCCGTGCCCGGTTGGGCCGTTCACTCCCTGGAACTCCCGGACCGTGTCGAAGTCCCATAGCAGCTTGCCGTCCTCGCTCGCATAGGCCCGCATGTGGCCGTCCATGGAGCCGGAGAACACCACGCCCGGAATCGCCGTCACCGCTGCCGATTGCGCCGGGCTGCAGCCTGCGCGCGGAGGTTCGCACGGCGTGCCCGGTTTGTGCCATCTTGCTTCGCCGTCGCGAATTCGCAGGGCCGTAATGCCCCCGCCGGTCTTGGGATCGAGGAGGAATCGCCGCAAATCGTCTGGTCTGGCGCCTGTGTTTCGCGTCATCCCCGTATCGGCAACGGCTGCGTACACCTGCTTCCCGTCCGAGGCCATGCCCCACTGCACGCCGCCCACAAGGCTGCCTTTGCCGACGCGGCGCTCCCATACGATCCGCCCGCCGGCCGCTGGATCGAGCGCATACACCATTCCGGATTTTTGCCCAGCCAGCAGCAGGTCGCCGGCGAGAATGGTGGAGGAGCCGAAGTCGTAGTCCGGTCCTTTCTCCTCCGGGCAGTTTGGCAGGCCGGGACCGCAGGCGCTGTTGTACACATCGCCGCGAAAGGTTTGACGAACCCATTCGATTTTCCCGTCGCGCAGCCGGAGCGCGATCACTGCGTCGCTGGTTCCAGTGTTGGGCGCGGAGTAGTTGTCACCCGTCGTGACGTAAAGCAGCCCGCGCTTTTCGTCGAGCGTCGGTGTGGACCACACACCCGCTCCGGATGGCCCCAAACGCTGCGTGCCGGCGCGAGTTATACCGGTGGGTTTCGGTTCATCGACGAAGTAGGTTTTCCACACATCCCCGCCGTCGGCGATGCGGACCGCGGCGACGCTGCCGCGAAACGTGCAACACGGATACGCCGAGCTGAGAGCGCGCGTCTCCTCCCAGCTGGCCACCGGAAAGTAGGCCACTCCCTTCCAGACGGCGGGCGCACCGGTGAGCCGCGTGGCGTCGTGATCCTCAATCCGCCGCTTCCAGCGCAGCGTCCCCGTTGCAGCGTCGACCGAGTAGACCCAGCCGGTCTGATCGGCAAACAGCGCCGCTCCATCGACGATGCGAATCGCCGTCCGGACGGGACCGTTCGCCTGGAAATACCAGTGCACGCAGCCGGTGCGCGCGTGCAATGCGTAGACCGCGCCGGAGACCGAACCGGTGAAAAGCGTATTGCCGATTACCGAGGGCTGGGCGAACGAATTCACGTCGCCGTCGAACACAAACGCCCATTTCAATTCGAGCTTCGAGACGTCCGCGACGCCGATGCCGCCATCGGGTTGATAGCGGGCGTTGTCGCTCGCGGGACTCCAGCCGTTCCAGGAGTGGCGCGGGCGCGCCGGCAGGGGCGCCCGGCGGTCCTTGCAGTAGGCCTCCGCGCGGGGCGCGTCGTTTCCGCCGGGCTGGCCCAGATACTGCGAAACCGCTTGGCGCTCGGCGCGATTCATCGTGTAGGCGATGGTCATCATCGCGCCGAAATCGAGCGAGCGCAAAATGCGGGCCGAAGTCATCTTCCGCAGCGAATCGCGGTGCGGAATGCGCGGCGACGCCTGTTCGTGACAGCCCGAACACCGGTTCTTATAAATCTCCTCGCCGGAAGGCTCCGCGGCCAGCGGCAGTATGCACAACGCGAGTGCGGCGCGCACCTATTTCTTCGCCGGCTCGCGGAACGAGCGCTCCACTTTGTCGTTGACGTCGGTGGAGACGGCGTGGTCCCGCCACAGCCAACGCATCATCTCCGGCAGCATCAGGCCGCCGTGTTTCGAGCTGTGCCGCCCAATGCCCCACGCGTAGTTGACGTCGTAGCCCCTCTCTGTCAGCGCCTTCATAAGGCGTACGTTCTGAAAGAACCAGTCCCGCGTTTCGTCGTAGGTGCCGTCGCGGCGCTGGCCGCGATTGTCGTTGCGGCCGTCCTGAAGGAACACGCGCAGCGGCTTCTTGGGCGACTTGCGCACGATGTCGGCATAGGCGTGGCCGCCGCGCAGATTGACGAAGCTGCCAATAAAGCTGAGGACTTTTCGAAATTCGTTCGGCCGCTCCCAGGCGACGGTGAACGCGGCGATGGCGCCGGAGCTGGCGCCGCCGATGCCGCGTTGCTCAGGATCGTTCGAGAGGTTGTACTCCTTCTTCAACGCCGGCAACAGTTCGTCGACAATGACGCGGGCGTACTTGTCGTCGAGCGAGTTGTACTCGGCCGGCCGGTTGGTGGTCCGGTCGCCCCATTCCTTCAGGTGGGGCTCGGGCTGCTCGGGCGTGCGGCCCGGATTGATGAAGACGCCGATCATGACCGGAATCTCGCGGCGGAAAATCAGATTGTCCATCACGTTGTGCGCGCGAATGTCGGCGTCGGGGTGCATGAACGCCTGCCCGTCGTTGAAGATCATCAGCGCGGTTGGCTTGGAAGCGTCGTACTGCGCCGGCACGTAGACCCAATAGGTATGTTGCGTGCCCGGGTATGCCTGACTGGGAATAACGTGCGGGCCTTTGATGGCGCCCTTCGGAACGCCGTCCCTGACGAGCGAATCCGGGCCGAGTTGATAGTGCAGATCGGGGTTCGCCTCCTGCGCGGTGACCGCGGCGGCGGCGAGAAGGAGCGGGAAAATGCGGCCCATAAGCTTCAGGGCGTCAAGATATCACAGGCGGTTACCTGGCCGCGATATCATCGAATCCATGTCTACTTCTCGCCGTCACTTCTTTTTCGGGTCTCTTCTGGCCGGCGCGGTGCCCAGCGCCGGGTACGGTTCCGTACCATCGCTGCGGGCGCTCGGGTACAAGCCGTTCTACGACAAGCTGAACGTGGCCGCGGTGGGCTGCGGCGGGCAGGGCGGCCAGATCCTGAATCAGGCCGCGGCAACCGAAAATATCGTCGCGCTCTGCGACGTCGACGAGAATCGTGCCGCCGATAATTTTAAGAAGTTCGCAGATAAACCGAAGTACAAAGACTTCCGCGTGATGCTGGACAAGGAAGGCAAGAACATCGACGCGCTGACGATCGGCATTCCGGACCACATGCATGCCACCGTGGCGCTGAACGCCATGCAGCGGGGCAAACACGTCTACGTCGAAAAACCCTTGACGCGCACGGCGTGGGAGAGCCGGCTGCTCGCCGAAGCGGCGGTGAAGTACAACGTCTCGACGCAGATGGGCAACCAGGGCTATTCGCACGAGAGCATTCGCACGACGGCGGAGATTATCTGGTCGGGCGAGATCGGCGAGGTGAAGGAAGTGCACGTTTCGGCGTCGCCGGGGGCGCACCCCACGGGTCTGGCCAAGCCGCCCGGCGAGAAGAGCGTGCCGTCGAACCTGGACTGGGACCTGTGGCTAGGCGGCGCATCGATGCGCGCCTACGCCTCCGAGTACACGCCCTACAACTGGCGCGGCTTTTTCGATTTCGGTACTGGACAGATCGGCAATTGGGGCATTCACACGATGGGGCCCGTCAACCTGGCGCTGCAGCTGGGCGCGCCGGTGACGGTAGAGCGCATAAGCGTGGAGAATCCGAGCGGCATTACCTTTCCGGACCGCGCGGTGCTCCGCTTCGATTTCGCGCAGCGCGGCGGGCTGGCGCCGGTCTCGGTGTTCTGGCACGACTCGGCCTATCCGGGTGAACCGGAAGCGTACAAGGTTCCAGGAATGGAGAGCGAAGATATTCTTCCGCTGAGCGGGAATTTGAGGGAAAAGGGCCGTGGCAGCGGCTCTCCGCGCAGTGGCGGCGGAGGGCAGGCGCGGCGCGCGAATCTGCCGCCCGGTCAGCGAACGGGCCCAGGCGGGCCGGGCGTGCCGGTGCTCGGCCGCGGCTCTTTCGGATTGCAGCGTACGCCCGGTGTGCTGGCTGGCAACGGCGCGGTGTTCGTCGGGTCGAAGGGCATGCTTGCGACCGTGGAGCGCGGCGAGGGCGTGCATCTGCTGCCGGCGGAACGCTGGAAGAGTTACGACCTGCCTCCGCAAGTGCTCACGCGTTCGCCGGGCCACATGGCCGATTGGATCCGCTCCTGCAAAGGCGGCGAGGCTTCCTGTTCCCACTTCGGCATTTCGGGCCCCTACACGGAGTGGATGCTGCTGGGCGTGATCGCCATGCGCGTAGGCGGCAAGCTGAATTGGGATAGCAAGAATCTGCGTTTCACGAATTCGGCCGAAGCGAACAAATACGTGCGGCCGCTGTTCCGCCGCGGTTGGGAGTTGAAGCTATAACACGTGCTCGCCGGTTTCGGCGTCCAGCACCCAGGAGCTCTTGGCCTTCAACGTGCCGGTGACCACGCGGCCGTTCCGCAACGTCACGCGGCGCGGGCCGCCGTCTTTTGAATGGACCAGCACCAGCCCGCCGCCGGCATGCAGGATATCGTCCTGCTCGAAGTAGACGTGCGCGCCGGCCGCCTTGCAGATGGTGCGCCAATCGGCGGTGGACACGGGCGGCGCGGCGAAGAACCAGACGTTGTCCTTGCGGCCGGGCGCGTCCATTCCGGTGACTTCGCGGGTGAACGCGGCGTTCAGCGTTTGCCCGTCGCAATAAGCGGGCTGGCCTTGGAAGACCACGTGGCGTGACGGGTGCACCGCGCGCTCGCGCACGAAGCGCCGCTGAGCGGCCGTCATCAACCAGGTATTGGCGAACATCACCACGCGAAAGCGCGATAGGTCGAGTTTTTCCAGGTCGCGCAGGTGAACGGTCTCGATGGCGGCTCCGCACTTCCAGGCTTCGACGGCCGTGCGGTTCACGGCGAGTATGTCGGTGACCGGATCGGTTCCCTGGATGGAACCCGTGTAATAGAACACCTCGGTATCGAAGACCAGCAACACGTCGCCGGCCGGCTGGTAGGGCCGCGCGTGATAATGCGTCAACACCTTTTGCAGGGCAGCGATCTCCTTCATCAGACGCGAGTCCAACCACCAGCCGGCGTGATTGGCGGGGCCGAAATCGTACCACCACACGCCCGCACCGCGCGTGTAGCTCTCCAGGATATTGCGCCGGATCAATCCTACGTCGAGATCGAGATCGGTCAACGAAAACGCGTTGTCGACGTTGTTGTTCCACTTCCACGAAGGCGTCTGGTCCATTTCGTCCAGGAACAGCTTGCCGTTGGCGCGGATGGTCTCGATCAACGCGCGCGTGATGCCGTTGGAGCCGGCGTTGCGGTAGTGCGCGCCGTAAGCCTGCGGCGCGCTCAGGTAATCCACATCCTTCGAGGCCAGAACCTCGTGCAAGCAGAGATGGCCGCCGGTGGCCTGCCGGTCGAACATCGAAAAGAAGTAGCCGTAAAAAGTGCCGGCCAGCAGCGGGCGGGGCCAGCTCTTCTTGACAGTGGCGCAGAGTTCGACGATGCGGCTGGCGGTAAGTTCCTGCTGGCATCGATAGTAGTCGATGACGGTTTCCCGTCTGCGCGGGTCGCGAAAGATCCCGTCGTCCAAGGCCTTGCGCTCTTCCACGCCGGGCACGGGCACGGCTGGCCTTCCCTTCGCCGCGCGCCATGCGGCGAAGTGTTTTTGCATCGGCTCGCTCACGTCCGGCTCATTGCGCATGAAGCCCCAGTAGTGCCACTCGCCGTAAACGCCGCAGGCCACGTGTACCCCAGCCAGCGCCGTATTTTCTGGCGTGCGCGAGAGTTCCCGGAGCATGCGGGAGGTCTGCGCTTTGGCCGCGTCGAACCAGAGCTCCGACGCGAGCGAGTTGCGCGGCAGGCGGCGCAGGTCGTCTTGGATGTAGCGCACCGGCTGCGTTCGCGCCGGCGCTTCGAAGCCGCCGTTGGCCCATTGCACCAGCTCGCCGGGGTACTTCTTCTTCCACCATTCCGGCGCGTTCAGATGCCAGCGCAGAACGACGGCGCCCTCCGGACAGACGTCTAGAATCCCGCGCAACTGCTTGCGCACGGGATCGATCGAGAATGTCTTTTCCGCGGTCCAGCAGTCTTCTAGAAAGACGTCGAGCTGGAAGAGCGTGCAGCCGGTGTCGACGAAAGACTGAATGGCCATTCGAGGGTTTTCGTCGTAGCTCCAGCGGCCGCCCGTGCAGTCGGTGAGCGCGTAAAAACTCGCGTAGACAGGCTGTTCGCGAATGAACAGCGTGGGCTTGCCGTTATGCGGCCGGACCGCCGCCGTGACGGGCGCGGGTGCGGCGGCCAGGCCAACGGCGGCCGGGGTCTGAAGAAAAGCGCGTCGATCCAACATGCCGGAAAAGGCAAGTGTACCGTGGCGCGGTGTCCCCGTTGGCAGGTTAGCGGAAGCGGTACAATTCAGCCATGTGACAGCGGAAGCCGGCGCCTGTTGGGGGCTATCGGCATCATTGCGCGCAGAAGGGGTTCATTCATGACCAAACGACTACTCGCCGCGCTGGGGGCGTGTTTTCTCTTTACCGTTCAATTGGCGGCGCAGGTCCAGGGCCGGCTGTCCGGGACCGTCGTCGATCCGTCCGGCGCCCCGGTCCCGGACGCCGAGGTGCAACTGTTCCTGGCTGGCGGCAAGGCCGCCGTACTGTCCGCCCGGAGCAACGAGCGGGGCGCCGTCTCGTTCGTATCCGTGCGGCCCGAAACGTATACGGTCAGCGTGGAGGCCCGCGGATTTCGTAAGGAACTCGTCCGCGGCGTGAAAGTGGACCCGGCGCAGGAGACGCCGCTGGGGCTGATCAGACTGGAAGTCGGCGCGTTGACCGAAATCGTCGAAGTCTCGGCAAGCGGACAATCCGTGCAGGTTTCGAACGCCGAAATCTCAACTACCCTGACGAACGAACAACTGCGCCACCTGCCGACAATCAACCGGAATCCGATCGCTCTGATCTACACGCAGGCCGGCGTCAGCGATACGAATCGATCCGACACGGTGATCAACGGAATGCGCACCTCCTTCACCAACGTCACGTTGGATGGCATCAACATCCAGGACAACTTCATCCGGCAGAACGGCATCGATTATCAGCCGAACCTCTTGCTTCTCGACCAGATTGGCGAGGCCAACGTAGGCACCTCGAACAACAACGTGGGATTGGGCGGCGGCGCGAACCAGATCAACTTCGTCACGCCATCCGGGACCAATACCTACCGCGGATCTCTGTTCTGGTCGAACCGGAACAACATCACGGCCGCGAACACGTGGTTCAACAATCGAGACGGCATTGCGCTGCCGTTCCTGAATCAGAATCAGTTTGGCGGCTCGGTGGGCGGATTCCTCAAAAAAGACAAGCTCTTCTTCTATTCGAATTTTGAGGCGTTCCGGCTGCGGCAGCAGACGACTTTGAACAGGACGATTCTAACGGAGGATGCGCGGCGCGGACTATTCACTTACATCGCCGGCGGCGAGACGCGGAAGGTGAACGTACTCCAAGCCGCGGGGCTGCAGGCGGATTCCGCGATGGCGGCTTTGATCGCGAAGATTCCCCCTGCGGCCAGGATCAACAATAACCGCGTAGGGGACTCCACCCCGGCGGTACTTCGCAACACGGCCGGATTTTCGTTCGTCGTTCGGAACAATCGGACGCGCGACAACGCGCTTGGAAAATTGGACTACATTCATTCGGTGAAGAATACATTCACCGGCACCTACACCTGGAACCGGGATCTGTTGGACCGCCCCGGCAGCGGGACCAATTACGCCACCATTCCGGAAGTTTTTAACGACAACTCGGCGAAGCTTTTCTCGGTGGCGTGGCGTTGGACACCCACGGCGTCGACGACCAACGAGCTCCGCGGCGGCGGCAACCTGGCTCCAAGCGTGTTCAACACCTCAAGCAAGAATCCGGAGTACTTTGTCACAACCGGTTTGCTCTTCAGCAATCCCGAGAACACCTTCTTGCGCCAGGGGCGCGACACGAATACCTATAACCTGCAGGACAACGCCTCGACGATGAAGGGCCGGCACAATTTTCAGTACGGATTCAACCTGCAGCGCATTACCACAGCGCCGTTCAACGACGGTGGAATTATTCCCGCATACACTCTCGGCATTGCCGCGGGCGGAGGAGGATTGACCGGCGCCCAGCTACCCGGAGCGGCGGCGGCCGACATTACGGCCGCCAACAACCTGCTGGCGAATTTGGCCGGCATGGTGAGTGGCTACACCCAAACATTCAACATCACCAGCCGCGACTCCGGTTTCGTCAATGGCGCAACGAATCTTCGCTACTTCGCCCAGAATAATTGGGCGCTGTACGTTCAGGACAACTGGAAGCTGCACCGCCGCCTGACCATGACCCTAGGACTGCGGTATGAGTACTTCACCGTCCTCGACGAGCGAGACAGCCTGTTTCTGCTTCCCAGGATCGTGAACGGCAATCCGATCCAGACGTTGCTGAGCGACGCGACATACGATTTTGCCGGCAAGAGCGTGGGCAGGCCCTGGTACAACCCGGACCGCAACAACTTTGGCCCCAGCGCCGGACTGGCCTGGGACATTTTCGGCAACGGCAAAACAGCGCTGCGCATGGGGTACGCGGTGAATTTCGTCAACGACGAGAACATTACGGGTATTCGCAATACCGCCGGAACGAACGCAGGACTCTCGGCGACGTCTACGCGCGCCGGATTGACGGCGCGGCTGGCCAACCGGCCATCGATTCAGGTCCCCGCCTACCGTATACCGCGCACCGCCGCGGAAAACTACGCGAACGATTCTCAAAACGCGCAAGGCGCTGTGGATCCCGGCCTGCGCACGCCGTACGTACAGCAATACACCATCGGTATTCAGCATGAGGTCAAACGCACGATCCTCGAGGTCCGCTACGTCGGAAACCATGGAACGAAACTATTCCGCGCGTTCGACTTCAACCAGGTGAACATCAATCAGGGCGGCTTTCTGGGCGACTTCCGGAAAGCCTATAACAATGGCGTCCTGGCGCAGACGGCCGGCCTCGGATTCAATCCGGCGTTCAATGCAAACGTTCCGGGCAGCCAGACACTGCCGGCCTTTGACCGTCTGCAGGACCGCGGTTCACTCACCTCCGCCCTTGTGCGCAATCTGATCCAAACGCAACAGCCCGGCGAGTTGGCGAACGTCTATCAGACCAACCGGTTTACCGGCGCGAACTTCTATGCCAACCCGTTCGGGCTAGGCATGAACATGATGACCAACTATTCCAACTCCACGTACAACTCTCTGCAGGTGGACGTTCGGCGCCGTCTGCGTACGGGGCTGAACATGCAAGGCAACTACACCTACGGAAAGACCCTGTCCGACTCGGTTGGTGACGGGCAGAATCGCTTTGAGGCGTTCCTGGACGCGAACAGTCCTAAGATCGAACGGGCGCGGCAGATCTTCGACCTCACCCACTCTTTAAAGGTCAATGGGTTCTACGAGCTTCCCATGGGCAAAGGCCGGGCGTGGGATCCGGGCAATGGCGTTGTCAGCCGCATCGTGGGCGGTTGGACAATGGGCGGCATCGCCACCTGGAACTCCGGCACGCCGTTTTCGATTCTCTCCGGGCGCGGCACGCTGAACCGCATGGGCCGGTCCACGAACAATACGGCGATCACCACGTTGAATAAGGCGCAGCTGGACGAAGTGCTGAAATTCCGAATGACCGGCAACGGGCCCTACATCGCCGCCGCCAGCATTATCGGGCCGGATGGCCGCGCCGTCGCGGCCGATGGTGCGGCGCCGTTCGCGGGCCAGGTTTTCTTCCAGCCGGGTGCCGGAGAATTGGGAACGTTGCAACGCCGCTGGTTTTCGGGTCCAACGAACTTCAACCTCGACTTCTCGCTCCAGAAAGAGACGCGCATCACCGAACGGCAGTCGATCGAGATTCGTATGGATTCGTCGAACATTCTGAACCACCCGACTTTTGACGTCTCCGGCGATCACACGATAACTTCGCCGACGTTTGGGCAGATCACCAGCACCGGAATCTCCGGCCGCAGGTTGCTGCAGTTCGGATTGTTCTACCGGTTCTAATCCGGCAGCTTAGCCGCCGCGATCTGGGCGATGTCCAGCAGCCGCGGCGGCTTTTCCATTTGCAGCGCCGAGATGCCATCCCGCAACATCGTGTTGCAGAACGGGCACGCCGCGGCCACTACATCGGCCCCAGTCGCGGCAAGTTCTCGAGCGCGGGTCGCGTTCACGCGGTCGCCGGTCTCCTCGCCCAGGAATGCCAGGCCGCCGCCCGCGCCGCAGCAGAAACCGCGCTCCCCGTGGCGCGGCGTTTCCACCAGCCGCCCTGCCTGCGCCGCCGCCGTTCGCGGTGGCTCGTAGCCGCCTTTGTAGCGGCCCAGATAGCAGGGATCGTGAAACACGACGCGGCCCGATTCGGCGGCCGGCGCGGCCATCCGCGCCAGCAGTTCGCTGTGATGCTCAATCGGAATCTCCGCGCCGAGTTCCTTGTAGTCCTCGCCGATGGTGCGGACGCAGTGAGGGCAGGCGGATAGCACTTTCTTCGCCGGCCGCAGCGCGGCGATGTTCTGTTCGGCCAGCGTTTGGAACAGCAGATCGTTGCCCAGGCGGCGTGCCGAGTCGCCCGAACACTTTTCCTTTTTCAGCACGCCGAAGGAGATGTTGTGATGGCGCAGGACTTTCGCGAGAGAGCTGACGATTTCGCGGCCCTGCGGATCGTAGCTGCCCATGCAGCCCATCCATAAGAGATACTCCTGCGATCCGTCGTAGATGGGGAACGCCTGTTTCTGTACGAACTTCTCGCGCTCACTGGCGGCGAACCCCATCGGGTTGCCGTTGCGCTCCAGGTTGCGGAAGAGCTTGCCGCCGTAGTCGTCCTCCCACGCGCCGGTATTCACCGCGCCGCGCCGCAGGCCGATCAGTATCGGCAGGTGTTCAATCCCCACCGGGCATTGATTTTCACAGGCGCCGCAACTGGTGCATTGGAACACGGCAGTCTGCGAAATGTGTTTACCCAGGAGAGGTTCGTCGCCGGTGACACCGAACTCGTTCAGGTGTGCGCGGAGTCCCAGGATGATCTCCTTCGGGTTCAGCTCCTTGCCGGTGTTGTAGGCCGGACAGTGCTCGGTGCAGCGTCCGCATTCGACGCAGGAGAACGCCTGCAGGACGGCGAGCTTTGTAACGTCTTTGCTGGCCACCAGGCCGAAGTCCTCGTCGCCGTCGAGCGGAGGAATGGCGGAGAAACGGCCGCGCGAAAGGAAGACCGTTACCGGACTCAACACCAGATGCAAATGCTTGGTGTGCGGAATCAACGGCATGAAGATCAGCAGCGCCAGCGTGTGCAGCCACCAGAGAATCCGATACTCGACGCCCTCGGGCTGCAGAATATAGTCGGCCAGATAGGTCACCATCAGCGTGAGGATGAGCAGGGCGATGAAGCCGCTCTCGTAGCTCACCTCGCCTAGCCACTTCGGGCGGACTACCAGCCGGCGAATGGCGAGCCCGGTAATCGACACCGCGACGGCGAATCCGAAACAGGCCGCCAGGAGTCCATACACCGGCCCGAACCAGCCGGAGTGCAGCGAGAACAGCGGGAAGCCGAGGCCGATGGCGAAGTGGTTGATCGTCACCACGCCGAAGGCGCAGAAGCCCCAGAACAGGAAGGCATGCGCCAGCCCGGCGGCGGGACGCTCACGGATGACTTTGCCTTGGCATAGCACTTCCCACACGAATTCGCGGATGCGCGGACCCAGGGGCTCAAGACGGAAGCTCGCGTCTTTCTTTGCTTTCTTCAACAGTTCGGCCACCGGCGCGAACCGCCGCCAGAAGCCATACATAGCCCCGGCCAACAGCAGCGCGAAGAGCCCGGTCTCGACTGTGCTCAAGCGTTCCATCCTTACCACGCTACACTAAGAGAGAGGTTTTCACTTCTGCGATTTCTTGTATCGGGAGCCGCCGGCTTTGTGCCCTCCCACCTGTGCGATCTGATCCTGGCTGATGGGCACAGCGTCATCGGCGTGGACAACTTCCTAACCGGAAACCCGCGCAATATCGCCCATTTGCAGGGGAACGGTCGCTTCCAGTTCCTGCAGGCCGACGTGTGCCAGCCCTTGCCCGGCCTGCCCGCCATCGACTGCGTGATCCACGCCGCGTCGCCCGCCAGTCCCAAGGACTACTACGAGTATCCAATCGAGACCCTAGATGTCGGCTCCATCGCCAGCCGCAATCTGCTGGAGATCGCGAAAACGAACGGTGCGCGGTACCTGGTGACCTCTACTTCGGAGTGCTACGGCGATCCACTGGAGCATCCGCAGGTAGAGACCTATTGGGGCAATGTGAACCCGGTGGGGCCGCGGTCCTGCTACGACGAGAGCAAGCGATTCGCCGAGGCGATCACCATGGCCTATCACAGGAAGCACGGCGTGCGCACGAACATCGCCCGCATCTTTAATACCTACGGCCCGCGCATGAAGCTGAACGACGGCCGCGTCGTGCCGCAGTTCCTGGATCAGGCGCTGCACGGCAAGCCCATCACGATCTACGGCGACGGATTGCAGACGCGCAGTTTCTGCTACGTCAGCGATCTGGTCCGAGGCCTTTATCTGCTTTCGCAGTCCGAGGAGCGCTATCCGGTGAACGTCGGCAATCCCGTGGAGTTGACGATGCTCGAGTTCGCCCAGCGCATCCAGCGGCTGACCGGGTCCGCCTCCCGGATCGTGCATGAACCCTTGCCGCAGGACGATCCCAAACGCCGCCGCCCCGATATCACCAAGGCACGCAGTATCCTGGGATGGGAACCGGTGGTTTCATTGGAAGATGGCTTGAAACAGACCATCGCCTATTTCCAATCTACTTAGCAGGAGACAACTGATGACTCGAATTGCCGCCATTCTACTCGCCGTCCTGGCGACCGTCCAGGCCGAGCCCGTGAATGCGCCCGCACCGGAATTGGTCGTGAAGATGGAGAACGGCCAGATCTGGAAACTCAGCCAACTGAAGGGCAAGCCCGTGCTCGTGGAGTTCTTCTCGCCCACCTGCCCGCACTGCCAGGAGTCGGCGGCGTCGCTTGAAAAGATTTTGCGCAACTACGGCCCCAAAGGACTTGAGATCGTTTCGGTGGTTACCGACGAAACGTTCCGGGCCCAATTCCCCGAGTTCCGCCGCAAGTACGGCGCGACCTACAAGATGGGTTCGGTTCCACGCGACGACTCCTATCGCTTCTTCGGATTGTCGATGATGAAACCTTTCTACGTGCCCTCCATGGCGTTCATCGATCGCAACGGCGTGATGACGGAACGGTTTGTGGGCGGAATGCAGACCACCGGCCGCGAGGCGGAGTACGCCGCGCTGGCGCGCAGCGTGGAAGCGATCATGAAGCCCGCGGCTACGAAGACCGCGACTGCTGGGAAGAAGAAATAGGCTCCAACACCGGCAGCAGCGTAACCCACACCCGCTCGGCGGCGGCGCTGCCCAATGGGACAGCCTTCGATTGCACCCGCAGCGTAACGGTTTGGTCGACGTTGCGGGAGACCATCTCGACCAGCGACCCCGGCTTGATGCCCAGGCCGTCCAGGTACTCCAACAACTGGCGGTCGCGCTCGAACACACTGACCACGTTCGCCTGCCGGCCCGCGGGCACTTCGTTTAGTGCCAGAAGTCCCCGGCGCTGGCGCTCCGCCTTGGACTCCATGCCCAGGCGAAGCC
>VFZO01000086.1 GCA_016871155.1 Acidobacteriota bacterium
GCTCTGCCGGGGGATCGTTACCGTGTAGTAGAACTGCCAATGCAAGCCCCTCAGGTTGCGCCGTTCGGCCTCGAAGCTCAGCCCGTGATACTGGTGCCCGGCGCCGTTGTCCGTATAGTTGATGCCCGGGTATCGCGGAAAGCGCCGCGGCTTGTCGACGTAGAGGCTTCCATCGACGAGCGGCGAATTGATGTCGTAGCGATACACGCCCTGGCGCGTGTTCGTGCCCGAATAGGTCAGCCGGAAACCTGTGTCCCACTGCTGCCGCTCCAATGTCAGCGTGTATTGCATGGACCACGGTACGCGCAGGTCAGGGCGGAAGGCGTTGGGCAGTCCGACGGTCGCGGGTCCGGAGCCTCCGCTCGACGGATACGCGATCGGCAGGCGGAACAAACTGCCCACCTGATTCGTGAACGCGGGCTCGGCGATGTTGAACGGGACCGTGGATCCGGCTGCCGGCCCGAACGGCGCCGCGTCGAAGTAGATCCCATAGCCCGCTCGTACCACAGTATTGTTGTCCAACGGACGCCACGCCAGGCCGATACGCGGAGAGAAGTTGTTCTTGTCGGCTCGAAGTAGAGTCTTCGGGTCGTAGCCCGCCTTCGACGCCTCAATTACATCGACGTACCCGCGTGGCATCAGCGGGTTCACCAGGCTCGCCGAGCCATCGGGAACCACAATCGCGCCGGAGGCGATATCGAAAATCGCCTGGCGTCCATTCTGCTCCGTCCAACCGTTGAACAACGAATACCGTACGCCGAGATTCACCGTCAGCCGCGGCGAAAACTTCCAATCGTCCTGCAGGAACAGCGCGTGGGTCCAGTTCTGCCGCCGCGGCTCGATCGCCGGAAAATCCCGCCGGAACGTCGTGGGCACGCCCAGCAGGAAGTCCGAATACGCGAAACCCGTGAAGTTGTTCGAAAACTGCCAATCCCCGTATAGGCCGTTACCATTGCGTACTTCATTCGTGAAGCCCTTGTAGGCCTGGTAGCCCATCTTCATCGAGTGCCGCCCGCTGAACCACGAGATGTGATTCATGAACTGATGGCCCAGATCGCGGCCGCACGGAACGCACTCGCCGATCGCCTCGATGGGAGAAATACCCAGCGTCGCGAAACTGACACGCGGCAGAATTCCGAGCGAGGGAACGTTTGGCGCCAGTCCTGTCACGCCGAGCTCCGTAGCGATGGCCTTGCCGTCCAAGCGGGAACGGTTCGGAAGATCGTCGAACGAACTCCCCCAGCGAAACTCGTTCAGCAGGTTCGTTTTGATGTTGTGCGTGTAGGCGATCGTCGCGGCCCGCAGCGTCCGCCAGCGGCGGAACCGTTCCTTCAGAGTTGGCAGAGCCTCCCAGTTATCCAGGTTCCAGTCCACCTTCGTTAGCCGGCCATACACGAAAGCTTTGTCGGAAAAGCGATGGTCCGCGCGAAGCGTCAGAGTGGGTTGGCGCGCGGCAATGTTCGTGCGCAGCTCCCGGTAGTTGAGCGTCGTGAAATTGCCCGTGTTGCCGAAGTTCGGCAGCGCCAGGAATCGGTCCTGCATCGCTTTTGACATCGGATGAATGCGGGAGGCGGGCAGCTGCCGGTTGGCGAACGGCGCCGTGCCGAACGGATCCCGGAGCTCACCCACCGCGCTCGCGAAGTTTCCGGAGCGCCAGGGTTCGATTGGGACTGTGCTGTTTATCGCGGTCACGCCTGGAGAGCCGCCATTGATCTCAAGCGTGCCGAAGATAAACGTCTTGTTCTTGCCGGCATAGATTTTCGGAATCACAATCGGTCCGCCAGCCGCGAAGGTAAGGCGGTGTCCGATTCCGGATGCGCGCGCGACGTTAAATGGGTTCCGGGCGCGGAACATCGGCGTCGAGTAGTAGTCCGAGAACGTCCCGTGAAAATCGTTCGTGCCCGAGCGCGAAATCATCGTCACCTGGCCGATAGTGCCGAACTCTGCCGAGGAGCCGGCGATATCCATCCGCAACTCGGAGAAGGACTCGGTGCGGTCCAGCAGAGGGCCCGATGCGAAGCCGCCGCCGGAGCGCGCGATCGTGGTGCCGTCGATATTAGCCGCGCCCTGGTTCTGCCTGCTCCCCGAAAACGAAACTTGGAACCCGCCGGTGGTCTTGTTGATCTGAGGTGACAGCGTGAAGTAGTCCCACGCGCGCCGCAGCGTCAGCGGCAGCGCGCGCAGCACCTCGCGATCCTTCACGTCCGCGATTCGCGACGATTCGGTTTCGATCAGCGTGGCGCCGCCGGAGACCTCCACGGTCGTCACGGTGTCCCCAACGTTCAGGCCGATATCGATGCGGCGTGTGTTCAGCGCCGTGAGAATGATATTCTCGACGGCGAACTCCTTGAAACCTTGCGCTTTGGCCCGAAGCGAGTAGGTTCCTTCGCGAAGATTGGCGATTGTGTAGACGCCGGCGTCGTTCGTCAGGCTCTTGTATTCGTAGTTCGTGCCTGTGTCGCGCAGCACAATCTCGACGTTGGGTACCGAAGCTCCCGATGGGTCGGAAGCGTTGCCGGTAATACTCGCAAACGTCGATTGCGCCGCGGCCGGAATCGAAAGAGAAAAGAGCGCCAGCAGAAGAGTACGAGACATGTACGATACCTGATCCTGAATTCGGGACGGTATCACACTTCCCTAGGCCTTCGGAGCGTAGTATCCTTTTCGGGCCCGGACGATCAGCTCTTTCCGGTCGCGCACCTTGATATCGACCCGGTGGTACAGGCCGTCCGCCTTCAGCGGCTCAGGACGGTAAATGACGTTGTACTGATGCCGGAGCTCGTTCGCGATGTTCTCGAACGATTGCGCCAGGTCCTGCACCTGGAATGGGAAGAACGGGATCCCGCCGGTTTCGCCTGCGAAATAGCGAAGAACCTTATCGCCTTCCTTTTCGAGCTTCGAGTTATTCGTCGAGATCGTGTAGAGCACAACGTCGGCCTTGTGCGCCATCTCCAGCGCTTGGTCTCGCGTATAGCGGGAGGAGTTGTCGTCGCCGTCTCCCAGCACAATCATCGCGCGGCGGAACTTGTGCCGAGGCTGGTCCTGCATCAGCTTGTCGCGCGACGCGTAGAACATGGCGTCGAAGAGAGCCGTGCCCCCGCCGGGCCGCAATCCGCGGATCGCCTTCGCCAGCACCTCTGTGTCGCCGGTCAGGTCGGCCACCAGCTCCGCCGCGGAGTCGTAGCTGATGATCACCGCCTTGTCCTGTCTCGGACGAATCACCTGATTCACGAACTCGACCGCCGCTTCCTGCTGGAAGCGGAAACGGTCCCGCACGGAGTTCGACGCGTCCACCAGAATCCCCAGCCGCAGCGGCAGATCGGATTCGGCCGTGAACTCGATGATGTTCTGTTCCTTCTTGCCTTCGGTGATGACGAAGTCGTCCTTGGTCAGGTCGGTGACAAAGCGGCCCTTCTTGTCGGAGACGCTGAACAACATGTTCACGCGCGCCACATCCAGGACGATGACATTATCCGGCGGCGCCTGCGCGAACGCCGCCGCGCCGAGACAATGCAGGAAATCGGACCGTTTCATAGCTGCTCTGACTCGATGATAGCAACCAGGTCCGCCGGGAGCGGGGATTCGATGTTTACCCGTTCGCCGGTGGCCGGGCTGGTGAAGGCCAGCCGCCATGCGTGCAGGAAGAACCGGCCTGCGAGCAGCGTTGTGGCCGGCGCGCCGTACAGCGTGTCGCCGAGAATCGGATGGCCCGCCGCCGCCATGTGAACGCGGATCTGATGCGTACGGCCCGTGAAGATGTGAACCTCCAACAAAGCGTGCCTGGCGAATCGCGTTCGCACGGTCCACTCCGTGTGGGCGGTGCGGCCCGTAGCCGTCTTGCATGTCATGCGGGTGCGCCGGTGCGCGTCGCGGGCGATCGGCAGCAGCAGCTTTCCGGTTGCGCTGGGCTGCCCGTGCACCACCGCCAGGTAGCGCTTGTCCACCGTGCGGTCCTGGAACTGCGCGGCCAATTGGCGGTGCGCGGCGTCGTCTCGAGCGACGATCAACACGCCGGATGTCTCTTTGTCGATCCGGTGAACGATGCCAGGCCGCAGCTCGCCGCCCGTCTGCGAGAGCCGGCCAAACCGGTGGAGCAGCGCGTTCACCAGCGTGCCGCTGTGGTTGCCCGCGCCCGCATGAACCACCATGCCGGCGGGCTTATCGATCGCGATCACCGACTCGTCTTCGTACAGAACCGTAACTGGAATATCCTCGGCCTCGGCGCGCAGCGGCGGCGGCGCGGCCGGCTCCACGGAGACGTGCTCGCCGCCCCGCAGCGTGAAGGAGGCCTTGGTCTCTCCGGCGTTGATCCGTATCCGCCCCGCACGAATCCAATCCTGCAACCGGGAACGGCTGAACTCGGGCAGACGCGCCTGCAGATAGTGATCCAACCGTTGTCCCCGCGCCTCTTCGGCAATCGTCCACTCCACGTTACCAGGGTATCCTGAGAGGGTGATTCGCAGCGCAATTGTACCTGTCGCCGGCCATGGCACCCGCCTCCTGCCTGCCACCAAATCGCAGCCCAAGGAGATGCTGGCGGTGGCGCGCAAGCCCATCGTGCAGTACGTCGCCGAAGAGCTGGTGGCAAACCAGATCGAAAACGTTCTCTTCGTCACCGGCCGCAGCAAAACGTCCATCGAAAACCACTTCGACATGGACCCGGAGCTGACTCGCGTCCTGACCGAAGGCAAAAAGGACGACCTGTTGGCCGAGCTCAAATACGAAGAGATGGCCGCCCATATTTTCTACACGCGGCAGCGCGTGCAGCGCGGTCTGGGCGACGCGATTCTGTGCGGCGAAAACTTCGCCGGCGAGCAACCCTTCGTCGTGGCCCTGGGCGATTCGATCATCGGAATGCACGGTTCCTCGAAGTGTGTCTCCCGGATGAGCGAGATCTTTGCGGCGAACCGGGCCAGTTGCGTCATCGCGGTGGAGGAGGTGCCGCAAGACGAAACCCGGCACTACGGAATCATCGACCCCGGCGAAGGCGAGGGCGACTGGGTGCGCATCAAAAACCTGGTCGAAAAGCCCGATCCAGCCAAAGCGCCCAGCCGCTGGGCGATTGCCGGCCGCTATGCGTTCTCGCCTCTCATCTTCGACATGATCCGGCGCGTGAAACCGGACAAGAAGGGCGAAATCCAGTTGACCGACGCCATTCAGTTGATGTGTGAGGAAGGCAAACGGGTCATGGCCTTCAAGCTGCCCCCGTCGGAAAAGCGCTACGACATCGGCAACTTCCCGAGCTATTTCGAAACGTTCGTGGAGTTCGCGTTGAACGACCCCCTCTACGGCGCCGATTTCCGCAAGCGTCTGAAAGAAATCCTCGGTTAGGTTTCCCGGATCGCCCGCACGCCGGCGCGAATCAACTCGTCGATAACCTTCAGATCCACGTCGCCCAGCCGCTTGAACCGCACACAACTCTTGCCGATGCTCGCTTTCGGCAGGCGTTCGCGATACTGCTCGGCGATCATGCCCTTCGCATCCGAGGTGCAAACATAGAGCGAGATGTAGTTCTTATTACTGGCCAGGCCCAGGTGAAACCAATCGGCGTCCGGCTTATAGCGCCAACGGCCATACCCAAGAAATCCGTTCTGAATAAACCGCTCCAACCGCGGCCCCCGCTTGCGGATAAGCGCATCCAGCGTTTCCAGTTCCGTCTTACGAGGCTCGGTCAGCGCCGCAAAGTAGTCCGAGTGAGTGACGATCATAGAATCCAGTCCGCCCGTATCCGCTCATTGTAGCCGCCCGGCGAGAAACCCGCGTGCCACGCCTTGACAAATGGCGAAGAAAAGGCGAAACTACAGCAATGCCGGACACGCTCGTCGGAATCGCCAAGATGGCGGCCGAAGGTCCGCTGCTTGCGGAAAAGCGGCGCGTGTCCTATCACGAAATCGCGTCGCGGAGCTGGATCGGCCGTTGCTCCGGCAAAATGCGGCTATTCGATTGGACCGTCAATCCGTATCGCGGCTGCGAGTACGGCTGCCGCTACTGCTACGCGCGCTACACCCATGAGTTCATGGAACTGCCCGTCGA
Organism: Acidobacteriota bacterium; assembly: GCA_016871155.1. Lineage (GTDB taxonomy): Bacteria > Acidobacteriota > Terriglobia > Bryobacterales > Bryobacteraceae. Next base: position 6,034 of record VFZO01000086.1, read on the forward strand.
AGAGTTCGAAACCAAAATCTACGCGAAACTGTGGGACACGGCCGTGTTCCGCCGCGACCTCCGTCGCGTGAAGACAGGCGAGTCCATCTCCTTCGGCTCCGCCACCGACTGCTACCAGCCCGCCGAGCGCCGTTTCGGTCTAATGACCAGCATCCTCACCGAACTCGAGCGCGGCGCGGAAGGCCTCCGGCTGTTCTTCATCACCAAGTCCGATCTGATCGCCCGCGACGCCGTGCGGCTCTCGAATCTCGGCTTGCGAAACGACGTCCGCGTCAATGTGACGATCACAACGCTCGACGCCGCGCTGGCCCGCCAGACCGAGCCCTTCGCACCAAGGCCGGACTTGCGCCTTCGCGCGGTCGCGGAACTGGCCGCCGCCGGGGTCGAAGTGGGCGTTGCGATCTCGCCGGTGCTGCCCCGCCTGACCGATACGATGGAGAACCTCGACACACTGGGCGCCGCTGCCGCCGGCGCGGGTGCGAAATACCTCTGGGCGCAGCCCCTATTTCTGAAGGAATGCGCACAAAAGGTCTTTTTTCCGTGGCTTCGCCAGGAGTATCCGCACCTGGAAGACAAATACCGGCAGAAGTATGAGCGCTCCGCGTACCTGCGCGGTCCGTACGTGGATGTTCTCAAGGCGCGGGTGGAACGCGTCCGCGCTCGCTACGGCCTCTGCTCCCGCATGAGCAGCTACCGGCCGCCAAACTGGACCGGCCCCGCGCAGATGTCGCTCTTCGAAGGCTAGCGCGGGTGCATGTTGTAGGAGAACGTGAACTGCAGCCGGATCTGTTCGCCCTTGAACTCGGCTGGAAGAGGCGGAAATGGATTGCTGGCGCTGATTCCCGCCACGGCGGCCCGGTCCAGCGGCTGCGCGCCGCTCGGAATGCTGATGACAAGCTTCGGCACCTCGCCCGCCCGGTCGATGGCGAACTGCACCACCACCTTGCCGCGCTGGTTGCCCAGGCGTGCGCTCTCCGGAATCACCGCGAACCAGTTGCGGCGCACGGCGGCCAGCACGCGAATCAGGTAGGGCCGGAAGTCGACGCCCTGCGGATCGCTCAGCAACTCCAGATTCGAACCCGTTCGCCCAGGTGACGGCGAGAGGTTCGCGCCTTCGCCAAGTCCTCCCGCGCCTTCGCCCAAACTATCGCCGACCATCAGCCCGCCCGCGTTCCGGTTGCGGGCCACGTCACGCACGGCCTCGCTCACGCTGGAAGACGGTACCGGAATCCGCGGCTGCGTTCCGGTGCCAGGCCGGGAGGAAAATCCGCCGGAGCCGATCTTCTCAAAAGCCAGTTTCGGCTTTTCCTGTGGCGGCGGCTGCGGGGGCGGAGGAGGCGCGTCGGGTACTCCGGTTTGCGGCGGTGCGACGCCGCGGTTCTGAGTGGACACCTCCACCTTCGGCGGCTCGGTCAATTGCCGCGGCGGCTCTGGCGGCGTGGGCACCGGCGCGGGCGTCCGCGCGGCGGGGCGCGTGGTGGAGACCGGCCCGTCGGGAAGCTGCACGTTCGGGCGCGGCTTCATGCTGTCCACGTCGAACTCCCGGTTCAGCTTCTTTTCGTTTGGGGCCGGCTGTGTCGGCTCCAGCACGGGCGCGAACACGGGCGTGACGTTCCGCGCCACCAGAATGTCCGGAGCGTCTCGGAATCGGCGGTATTCGAAGAGCGGGAGCTGCGTGACGGCTAGGGCGAGGATGATATGCGCGATCGCCGTGCCGATGACAATACTCCGCCAGGGCCGGGACGGCAGTTGCGCCTCCAGCCCGAACAGACTCTGCAACTCGTTCTCGTTTTCCTTCACTCCATTGCGCGCTTTGCCAGTGTATCCGCGATCACCTCTCCGTGCGCTTCGATTTTCGCAAGAATCTCCAGGGCGACGGCGAGCGCGCGGCGGGCCTCCATTCCATCGACGCGCGGGCGCGTCCGGTGCGTTACAGAATCGATGAAATGCGCCAGTTCCCGGCGCAGCGGCTCGTCCTTGGTAACTGCAAAGGGCGAGAAACCGATCTGTTTGTCGGGCGAGACGTGGAATGCCACGCCCTTCTGGTCGGCGTAGTCGATCGACAGGTACTCGTGCGGCTGGAAAAGGCGCACTTTTCGGACCCGCTCGGTGGAGACGCGGCTGGCTGTGAGGTTCGCCACGCATCCGCCGGGAAAGGCCAAACGCACATTGGCGATATCGACCTTTTCGGAAAGTATGGAAATCCCGGCCGCGCGGACTTCCTCTGGTAGCGCGCCGGTCAGCGCCAGCACAATGTCGATGTCGTGAATCATCAGGTCCAATACAACGTCAACGTCCAGGCTGCGTGGCGTAAACAGGCTAAGCCGGTGAATCTCGAAAAACAAGGGCATCGTGATCTTCGCGGCCAGCGCTTCCACGGCGGGATTGAACCGCTCGAGATGGCCCACCTGCAAAAGCCGGTTGTTGCGCGCAGCCGCCTCGATCAACCGGTCCGCTTCTTCCAGCGTGGGCGCGATCGGCTTTTCGATCAGCACGTCCAGCCCGGCGTTGAGCAGTTGGCAACCGGCGGCCGCGTGCGCGGTAGTGGGCGCGGCGATGGTGGCAGCATCGTTCGCCCCGGCCAATTCGTCCAACGATTCGAAGGCGCGAATCCCGTGGCTTGCGGCGATTCCCTCGGCGCGTTCGCGATCCGTATCGAAGACGCCGGTCAACTCGACGCCCTCCATCGCCTGCAGCACGCGCAAATGGTGCCGGCCAAACACGCCCGCTCCGGCTACGGCGATGCGAAGACTCATACGGCGCCCTGCTCCATAGGTGGGTACCCCACAATGGCGATGCCCGCCGTGTTGGCGCGCGCGATCACCTCGTCTTTGTCCAACAGCAGCGTCCGGCCCGCGTCGCACGCCAGCACGGTAGCGCCCGTTTCAACCATCACGTCGATGGTGTTGAGCCCCGCAACCGGCACATCCCACAGCATGTGCTGCCGGCGGCGCGACGACTTAATCAACCGCAAGGGCCGCCCGTTCACCAGTGCCGCGGCTCGGCGCAGCATGGCGTCGGTGCCTTCCATCGCTTCCAACGCCACGCAGGCGCGATCGCAGATCACCACCGCCTGGCCCACATCGAAACCGGCCAGCGCGTTGGCGATCCGGCGTCCGTAGCGAACTTCCTTCTCCTCGTCCGTCTCCAGGCCGCGTTTGGTCAACACGCCTTCGCCGGCCAGCAGCGGCTTCAGCAGCAAGGTCGAATCCACCAGTCGGATCCCTTCATCGGCCAGCACCTGCGCCACGCCGCCGATCAATGCTTCGGTGTTCTTTTCCTTCAGAGAAAACAGCAGCTTCGCCAAACGCCAGTCGGGTTGAATGGAGGAGAAAATCGAGACGTGTTTCACCTGGCCGGCCATCATCAACTCGGTGATACCTTCGCTCTTGCAGATGGAGATCAGCTTCGAAAGCGCGCCCAGCGAGATCCAGTACGTTCGCGCGGCGAGCCGTTCGATCTCTGGGGACGCCTCCTCCCGGATGCCGATCGCGACAACGTCCACACCCAATGTTTTCGCCGTCTCCAGCGCCAGAATTGGAAACCGGCCGTTGCCCGCGATGAGACCGTAAGGCATTTACTTGATGATGCCGCGTTCGGAAGCTTGAATGAACCCGATCAGTTCCTCCACCTCTTCGCACGCCGGAATATCCGCCCGGATTTTTTCGATCGCCTGGGACGTGTTCAGCTTTCCGCGCGTCAGAATGCGCAACGCGTTCTGCAGGTTTTCGACCGTGTCCTTCGAAAAGCCGCGCCGCTCCAGTCCGGTGGCGTTGGCGCCAAAGGCCTTGGCCTCGCGCGGCGTCACGATCGTCGCAAACGGCATCACGTCCTGTGTCACGACGCTGTAGCCTCCGATCATCGCGTGCCGGCCCACACGGCAAAACTGGTGAATGCCCGTGAACGCGCCGATCACCGCCCAATCGCCGATGGTCACATGGCCGGCCAGTGTAACGCCGTTGGCCAGTACGCAGCGTGAACCGATGCGCGCGTCGTGCGCGACGTGCGTGTAGGCCATCAGAAGGTTGTCGTCGCCGATCGCCGTCAACAGGCCGCCGCCTTCGGTTCCGCGATGAATCGTGACGAATTCGCGGATCTTGTTCCGCGCGCCGATGCGCGTCTCGGCGCGTTCTCCCTTGTATTTCAGATCCTGCGGTGCGACCCCGATGCTTGCGTATGGGTAGAAGAGATTCTCTTCGCCGATCCACGTGGGCCCTTCGCAAAAGACATGCGCCTTCAACTCGGTCCGCGCGCCGATCTCCACCTCCGGGCCGATGACGCAGAACGGCCCGACAATCGCCGATTCGTCGATCCGCGCGGCGGGATCGATAAGCGCTGTCGGGTGAATCGCCATGGTGTTAGCTGACGGCGCGGTCGCGGATCACGCACATCAGCGTCGCCTCGGCGACGACGGCGCCGTCCACTGTCACCTTGCCACTCATCTTGCAGATCGTCGCCTTCTTGCTGATCATCGTCATCTCCACGCGGAGCTGATCGCCCGGCCGAACCGGCCTTCGGAACTTCGCCTCGTCCACCGACGCCAGCAGCACCAGCTTCTGATGGCGGTCCGGAATTTCGCGGAGCACCAGAATGCCGGCCACCTGCGCCATGCTCTCCGTGATCAGCACGCCGGGCATCACCGGAAAGTCGGGAAAGTGTCCGGGAAAGAACGGTTCGTTCGCCGTCACGTTTTTGATGCCGACAATGCGATCCGGCTCCATCTCGATAATGCGGTCAACGAGCAGGAACGGATAACGGTGCGGCAGAATATCGCGGATCGCGTCGATATCGAGAATCGCCATGTAAACTAGCGATTGTAACAAAGCATGGATTCTCTGCTCGCATTTCTACAGGCGCGGGAGCGCGCGATTATCGCAACGATTCGGTCGATGGTCGAGTGCGAATCGCCCAGTGACGACGCGGCCGCCGTGAACCGCCAAGTCGGCCAGATGTGCGATCTGCTTTCCGCCGATGCAAAGCTGACGCGTAAGAAAGGAAAGCCCTACGGCGATCATCTGCTGGCGGAGTTCCATCTGCCGGGCCGCCGCAAACAGGGACAACTCCTCGTCCTCGGCCACACCGACACGGTCTACCCGCTTGGCACTCTCGCGTCGATGCCCTTCCGTGAGGCGGAGGGCCGGCTGTGGGGTCCTGGCGTGCTCGACATGAAGGGAGGCGTCGCGGCCTTCATTCACGCCATGCGTGCGCTACGGGAGCTGGATATTCCGGTCCCCCGCCGCGTCGTGCTGCAGTTGAACTCGGACGAAGAGGTGGGCAGCCACTCGTCGCGCGCGCTTTCGGAGGCCAACGCAAAACGTTCGAACGCCGTGCTGGTGCTGGAACCCGGAACCGGCTTGACCGGCAAATTGAAAACCGCGCGGAAAGGCGTGGGCGGCTTCCGCGTGCGCATCATCGGGGCCGGCGCGCACGCCGGCGTCGATTTTCAGAACGGTGCGAACGCCATCGTCGAACTGGCGCGGCAGTTGGTCCGCGTCGCGGAGTTCACCGATCTGAAATCCGGCCTGACTGTCAACCCGGGCGTGATCGGCGGCGGAACGCGGACCAACGTGGTGCCCTCCGAAGCTGTTTGCGATATCGACATCCGCGTGGCCCGCATGCGCGACGCGGCTCGCATCGACAAGAAATTCAGGGCGCTGCGCGTCGTGGACAAACGCTGCCGCATGGAGGTGACGGGGGGACTGAACCGCCCGCCCATGGAGCGCACCAGGGAAATCGCCGCGCTGTTCGCCCTGGCCAGGGAACTGGCTAAGCCGCTGGGCGTGCAGTTGGAGGAGTCCTCCACCGGAGGCGGCAGCGATGGCAACCTCACGGCGGCGCTCGGCGTGCCGACGCTCGATGGACTCGGCATGGTGGGCGAAGGCGCGCACTCGGCCGGCGAGTCGATCCTGGTAAATCGCATCGCGGACCGCACGGCGTTGCTGGCGAAGCTCGTGGCGGGAATCGGTTGACGGATCAGACGGTCCAAACGTCGCGGCCCAGAAACCGCTGTTTCACCCAGTGCAAGCCTTTGGCGGCCTTAGTATCCAGGAACCGCCGTACATAAGGCAGCTCTGGGTAATTGTTGAGAAATTTCTCCACCTCCGTCTCGTATTCGCCCGCGAACTCTTCGCGGGTCACGAACAGCTTGTTCTGAACCAGGCATACCGGCCGCAGGGCAGTCCGGCCGTTTTGCAGATATCGCATCGCGCCGTCCGCTACTCCAATAGCCTCCGGATTCAGGAAATCGTCGATTGCAATCACACCCCACCGGGCCAGCACGCTCTCACACAGTTCCAGGTCCGCGTGGACCGGCTCAGGTGTGTGGGCGTCATCCACGCTGATGAAACCCGCTTGTCTGCCGCTCAGGTGTTCCAGCAGCGATTCGGTTGTCAGATGGGTGGAGTCCGCCTTGACGAAACGAAGGCCATTCAAATCCGCCAACACGCTTCGCAATCCGCGCTCCACATCCGCTAATACAGCCCATTCGTAGGTGTCAATCCCGACGGTCTCCTCCCCGGTTCCGCGGTTCCCCTGGTGCAGCACCGAAAGGTATTTGCCCTTAAAAACACCGATCTCAAGGGCGGGTGCTGCCCCGAATCGCGCCTGCTGCAGGCGCATCAGGTAAACGGTTAGCCAAGCGGGCTCGGTCACGCACCAGCCTTCGATGGCTGGGAATGCACCGCGCAGGAACGCCAGATCGGGTTCGGAGATTAACATGTAGCTTCAAGGATACCCACTCGGAAACGGCGGTAAACTATGAGGATTCGAAACGTGCGCTTCCGGGCCTCCGGCCGCGGCGGGATCCAGGTGCTCCGCGAGTGCCTTCGCTCAGACAAAGTGGAGAAGGAGATTTAGTGCCTGAAGAAAAAGATCAACAGCGCCTTGCCGCCCTAGACGGCCTTCGCGGCGTTGCCTCGTTCGCCATACTCATCCTCCATTACCGGTTCCTAACCGACTACTGGAACGACGCGGCGGTCCAGAAGAACCCATTCTGGGATCAGCTCATGGTTCTCTACAAGTACGGCTGGCTCGCGGTGGAGTTTTTCTTTGTTCTATCCGGATTCATCTTTTTTTGGAAGTATGGACAGCTCATTTCGGACAAGGCGATCACCCTCACCGAATTCGCAACCTTGCGCCTTTCCAGACTCTACCCGCTGCACTTCGTAACCATCTTCCTGGTCATCCCGTTTCAATGGTTCATCTTCGCCAAGAGCGGTACCACCTTCTACTACCAGAACTTCGATCTCTACCACCTCGGCCTGAACCTGTTGTTCCTCAACTATGGGTGGTTTGAAACCAGCTACTCGTTCAACGCCCCGGCTTGGTCCATTGCGCTCGAAGTGAGCCTGTACTTCCTCTTCTACGTCCTTTGCTTCGGCCGCAGAAACCGGACGCTCATCGCCCTGGGCGGATTCTTGTTCTTCATGACCATAGCCATTCGCGGCCCCATCGCGAATATTCCGTTCATGAACGAGCACTTCGGCCGCGTGGGCTACTGCTTCTTCCTGGGCGGCATCGTGCACTTCGTCTACGAAAAGCTCAAAGCAATGCCGGAGGTCGCCAAGATCGCCGGTACCGTCGCGTTGATCCCGCCCATCGTCTCATTCGGAATGGTCCACTACAGCTTGATGGGCCACCCCGAGTTCTCGAAGTTCATTGGCGCCCGAATCAACATCGTGCTGGTGATGGGCATGTTCCCGTGCCTGATGCTCGCCGCGCTTTTGCAGCCCGCGTTTTCGAAGTTCATCAGTAGCAAGCCGTTCCGATTCCTTGGCGACATCTCGTATTCGATGTACATGATCCACTTCAGCGTGCTGATGGCGTTCTGGCTGATCTCCCTGCATTCGGCCAGCGGGCCCTTGAGGTTCGAAGAACTGGGCTATTTCGTGACCTATCTGGCGATTGTCATTGGCATCTCCACCCTGTCCTACAACTACTTCGAACGGCCGGTCATGAAGTGGCTCAGAAACTATGGCCAGCAGGCGCAAGAGGCGCAAGCGCCGGCCGCGCCCGAAGCGCTGCCCGGCGGCCGGAGCATCGCGGCCTCGGCGGACTAGCCCCGCCGCCGCCTCACAACCAGAAATAGCGTCAACGCCAGCGACAGCCCCGTCGCCCATCGCCCCACCGTATTCTCAAGCGGCGTGTCAAAGTGCATAGTCACCGTGTGGCGGCCCGGCGGAACGTCGATCCGGATCTGCCCAAACGGATCGCGATGCACCGGGTACTCGGCGCCGTTCTCACGCGCGCGCCAGTAGTCGTCGAAGGACACATGCACGGCGATGGCCTCGCCCGGCTTGGTTTCCGTTTCGATCTCCAGCGTGTCCGAAGCCAGCCAGCGCGTAGCCGCGCGCGACTCCGAGCTGGTTTCGATCATCTTCACGTACGCGTTCACCGCCTCGGCGTCGTCGCCATTGGCCGGCTCTCGCAGTCCCGGATAGAGCGCGGCGTTGACCACGGTGGCGCGGCTGCCGGACCGTCTGGGAATCTCGTAGATCCAGTTTCCCTTGCCGTCCTCCCACAGCACCTTCAGCACGCCTTTGTACTTGTGTGGATGTTCGAAATCGACGATCGGCAACGCCGACGTCTTGTCGTTCACCATCAGGTTGTCGACCCCCAAGGCCTGCATCCAGGCGATATCCAAGTGCGGATCGGAGCTCGTCACGGTGCGCCAGTAGAACCCGGACAGATGAAAATTGTGCACGCCCTGTTCGGCGCCCCCGCCGATCTGTTCGTTGTTATGCCATGCGTTCCACCAGAAGCGCAGCGTGCCAGTCACGTAGGAACGCGTATTGGGCCGATTCCTGGCGGTCCACTCCGCGATCTCGAACTCCTTCCGGTGCTTGTACTCCTTTGTCCGCGTAAAGTGATGCCACGGCTTCTTGAAATACGGATACGCCGGCGCGCAACAGACAACGAACAACAGAGCGAGCGCGATGCGCGCCGGACGGGTGGGGAACCGCATCCAGGCCAGGTATCCAAACCACGTAAGAAGGAGAATGAGGGCCAAGTCCGCCTCCGGTACGAAACGCGACGGTTCCCCCATCACTCGAAAATCGATGTAGTATTCTCCGATCACGTTGATCCCGAAAATCATCGCCGCGCCGAGCACGAAGATTGTCCAACTCGCCATGCCGCGCCGCGCCCAGCGCCAAGTGAGGAGCATATAGACCGCGGCCATCGCCATCATCACCCAAAACGACCATGCGTGCCCGAGCCGCGAGACCAGCGCCAGATTTCGGGGTGTGATCACCAGGAAAGAGGGCGAGAGCCAGATGGCGCAGAGGCCCCACGATAGGGCGGCGGCGGCTGCACCGCGCGGCCAAACTCTCCAGTCCTTCGTCTCGCAAAACACAGCCCAGGAGACGAGAGGAAAGAACAGGGCCAGTGCGGCCGCGCCGTAAAAATTGTTCGATACGACAAGGGCGAAAGCGAATGCCGACCCGGCGAGCCAATGGGTCTGCCCGGCCCGCAACCCGCGCCACGCGAAGGCCAGCCCCAGCGGCAGGATGGCGAACGCCGTCATGTGCGGCCCTTCGCCGTACCGCACCAGAACGTTCAATCGCTGCGGCATGAAAGGCTGCGTATCCAGCCGCATGTCTGTCAGGAATAGATAACACGGCGAGAGCGTCGCGGCGCCAAACGCGGCTAGCCAGCCGGCCGCGCGAACACCGCTGCCCGTCCGGACTAGAACGTAAACGAAGAGGATTCCGAGGCTATAGAAGATCGCCGTGTAAAGGTGATACCCGCGGGCCGGAAGCAGCCCGAACGCTTTCGATAACAGCGCCGTTCCATAGCGCAGCGCCGGTGGATAAATGTAGTCCCAGCGGGTGCCCCCATACCAGAGATGATCCCAGCCGGGATGGGGCAAATGCTCCTGTAAATACCGTCCATCGGCAATGAATGTGGAGTCGATGGTCAGCCAGTTTTCGTAGTACGTGGTTTTGAACATCGGCCAGATCAAAACCATCGCTAGCAGGACGATCAACGCACAATCCACCCGCCAGGAATGCGAACTTTTCATCGGAGAAACGGACCCCTCTCGGCCGGCATCGCTCCAGTGTATCCCACGCGCCAAATGCGTTGACACCTATCGCCCGCAGTTGACATACTGGCCTCTATGATAGGCGGCCTCATGGAAAGGATCCGTCCGGCGCCCCAGGAAATTGAAGATTTGGCGGTTCGAGAGACGAAGCTCGAGACCGCGGGTGCGTTTCGCCCGATCTGCGCGGGGCCTGTCGCGGCCTTCGCCATCCTGGCTTTCGCCGGCCTGGCGGCCATCCCTTTGTCCCTCTGGCGGATTCTTCGCCCGCCACGCCGGACGAACGGATATTGATTGCTCTCACATCCCCTCCACAGCGATGTTTTGGTAATCGGTTCCGGCATCAGCGGCGCAAGCGCCGCCCACAGGCTCGTTGAGCTTGGCGCCGAAACGCGCCTTCTCGATATCGGCTACGACGACGGCGCCCTGCGCCAGCGGATTCCCGACGAGCCTTTCGACCAACTGCGAAGCACCGACAGCGGCCAAGCGGACTACTTCATCGGAAGGAACAAGGAAGGCGTGCCCAGAAAGGGCGTAGTGGTGGGCGCGCAACTAACCCCGCCCAGACAGTTCATACACAAGGATGCTGCGAAACTGTTCCCAATCGCCGGGAGTGGCTTCCATCCGCTCATGGCTACGTCGGCCGGCGGGCTGGGAGCCGGTTGGGGCGCGGCCTCATTCGTTTTCTCGCCGCGTGAACTGGAAAGCGCCGGCTTGCCCGCCGGGGCCATGGCCGGCTGCTACGAACGCGCGGCTGAATTGTTGGGAATATCCGGGGACCGTGCCAGCCCGGTGTCGAAGTGGTGCTGGCCGTCGGCCGCCAATTTACAGCCGCCCCTGGAGATCGATGACAACGCCGCGAACATACTGCGGCGCTGGAAGAATGCCGGCCGTGTCCACGCTGGCTCCATTCCCATGGCCGTGTTGACGCGGGACCGCCGGGAGCGCCGCGCGAACCCGTACTTCGACATGGACTTCTACGGCGACTCCCGCCGATCCGTTTTCCGGCCGCGCTACGTCATCGAAGAGCTGCGAAAATCCGTCCATTTCCACTACGCCGCGGGCCGCGCCGTTTTCAGGCTTCACAGCCAGCCGGGGCAGCCGCCGCGGGCGCTGGCCGTGCACGTGGATACCGGTGCCGTCGAGACCTTCACGGCGAACAAGATCGTTCTGTGCGCGAACGCATTGAACAGCGGCCGAATCGTCCTCAACTCGCTCGACGGGTTGGCGGCTCGCCGCACTACCGTGTTGTGCAATCCGTACACCTATTTCCCAACGATCAATTTAGGAATGCTGGGCCGGCCCGCCGCCGGCCGCCGTCACAGCCTGGCGCAGTTCGGTGGAGTGCTGCTGGATAGCGCGCAAGACGGCATCGACGGAGTTTTTCAAATGTACTCCTACCGGTCGCTGCTGCTCTTCAAACTGGTGAAGGAGATGCCGCTTCCGCCGCAGTTGGGCCTGCTGGTGGCGCGCGCGCTCGTTACGTCGATGGCAATCTTCGGTATCTTCTTTCGGGATCGTATGTCGGAGAGTAAGTGCATGGAGCTTGTCGAGGGCGGCACGCCGGAGCGGCCCGGACTTCGCTTCACCTACAACCCGCCGGAAACGGAAAAGGCGTGGCGGCGAGCCTGCGAGTCCGAATTCCGCGCCGCGCTGCTGCGCTCGCGTTGCGTCCCAATCGGAAAGGTGGACCCCGGTCCGGCCGGCAGCATTCATTATGCCGGCACGATTCCATTCGACAACCCCGTAAATCCGGGCGTACGAACCCTTCCCGACGGCACGATTGACGGCCTGCCCAACGTCTATAGCGGCGACAGCGCCAGTTGGAATACCCTCCCGGCCAAGGGCCTCAGCTTCACGCTCGCGGCCAACGCGATTCGCGTTGCCGAACTCGTGGCGAGGGCCCATTGAAACGAGCGGTCCTCATCACCGGCGTCGACGGCTTCATCGGCGGCGCGCTGACGGCGGAGTACGGAAAACGCGGTTGGGCCGTCCACGGCCTGGCCCGCAACGCGCGCGGCAAACGGTTGCCGGCCGGGCTGGCCGGTGCATTCGAGTATTCGCTCGAGTCCGGCCCGGAACCGCGCGCGTTGGAGCTGGAGCCGGGGGTCGTCATCCACGCTGCGTTCCAGACCAAGGGGAACCTGTCGATGCGGGATCTGCCCGCCTGCGTGGATTCGGCGCTGCGCATGGCGGACCTGGCGGCGGAGCGCGGCGCATTGTTTGTCTTCGTTTCTTCGATGTCGGCTCACGATGCCGCGTTGTCGGCCTATGGCCGCATCAAGCGCGAAATTGAACGGCGGCTGGATCCGCGGCGCACCCTGGCCGTCCGTCCGGGTTTCGTCATGGGAGCCGGAGGAATTTTCCAGCGGGCGTGCCGGACGCTGCGATCTGCCACGCTCGTGCCAATGCCCTTTGGCGGTAACAATCCTTTGCAAACCGCTGACGCCGCTGAGCTGGCCAGGGCGGTCTTTGAGTTCTCCGAGGCGCGAACAACCGGACTATACAATTTCGGCGAGCCGGAACCGATCCCGATCGGCGAGTTCTATCGCGGTTTGGGCGGCTGGTTGGGCAAACGGCTGATTCTTCTACCCTGCCCCGGCGCACCGGTTTTGGCCGCCGTCCGCGCCCTGGAGGCCGTTGGAATTCCCCTGCCGTTGACGTCGGAAAATCTCCTGGGGCTGCAAGGGCTGATCCATCAACCCGTGGAACCCGCGATCCAGGCGCTGGGTTGGCGGCCCGCGCCGTTTTCTGAGATCCTGAAGCGCTACACGCCCGGCGAGGTATTGGGAACGCTATGAGCTTTTCACTCAAAGAACCCCGGCTGGTTGGCGTTCCGGTTGGTTCGCCGGCCTACTTCCAGATCCAGCGCGATTTAATCGCGGAGCGCCCGCTGCTTAAGTCTTGTTACGACACCTGGTACCGCGAGCTGATTTCGGCCAATCAAGGCCGGCCATTCCAGCCAGGCGAGACCTTGGAGTTGGGCAGCGGGGGAAGCCTGCTGCGGCAAGTCGTGCCCGGACTCATCACCTCGGACGTGGTGGAAGGGTTGGCGGACCGTGTGGTCGACGGGCGCGAGTTGCCTTTCCCCGATGGTTCGTTGCAGGCGATCTTCATGACCCACACCATGCACCACATCCCGGACGTGAAACGGTTTTTCGCTGAGGCGGACCGCGCGCTGCGGCCCGGCGGGTTCGTCGCCATGGTGGAGGTGGCGCACACACCCTTTGCGAAGTTCTTTTTCACCCACTTCCATCCGGAGCCTTACGACGACCGCACCGTCCACTGGGACTTCACCCAGCAGGATTCGATGATGGATTCCAACCAGGCGCTTTCGTGGCTGGTTTTCGTCCGGGATCGCCGGAAATACGAAGCCCAATTTCCGAAACTGCGGATCGAGCGTTTCGGCTGGCTGCCCTGGTTCACCTATCTGGCGGCGGGCGGCGTTACGATGCGAAACATCGTTCCGGGGCCGCTCGTACCGCCGCTCCGGGCCCTCGAATGGCTCCTAACGCCGCTTCGCCCCCTGTTCGCGCTGCATTGGTTGATCATTCTCCGCAAACTGCCCTGATATTCCGGCGAAATGCCGAAGCCGGTATGCTACTATGCAAGAACGGAAAAGGAGAGCCCTCCTGTGCTCGTATCGATTATCATCCCGGTCTATAACGAGTTCTTTAACATGGAGAGAGTTCTAAACCGGGTACTTGCGGCGCCGATGCCCGTCGGCTGCACCAGGGAGTTAATCGTTGTTGACGATGGCTCGACCGACGGCACAACGGAACTTCTTCGAAAGTACGCGGACAATCCCCAAATCGTCATTCATCAGTCGGTGGTGAATTTCGGTAAGGGCGCAGCCATACGCGTTGGACTGGCCAGGGCCAACGGAGACTTCATCCTGATCCAGGATGGAGACATGGAGTATGACCCGAACGACTATCCCAAGATTCTGCAACCGCTGATCGACGGCGCCGCCCCGGTGGTCTATGGTTCGCGATTCATGGGCTCCGTGCAGGGCATGGCGTGGCCAAATTGGCTTGCCAATAAGCTCCTGACACTGACCGTGAACGTGCTGTTCGGCGCCACGATCACCGACGAAGCGACCGCATACAAGGCGTTCCGGAAAGACGCCGTTGACGCATTCCGCCTGAAATGCCTGCGCTTCGAGTTTTGTCCGGAAATCACCGCGAAGTTTCTCCGCAGCGGCAGCCGGATCCTGGAAGTGCCCATCAGCTACAACGCCAGGAATTATAGCGAGGGGAAGAAGATCCGCTGGTACGATGGCGTCGACGCCATCTGGGCTCTGATCAAGTACCGCTTCGTGCCGCTGCGGTCGTTCGTCATCTCTAGCCGCGAAATTTCCGCCGGGCCGGAAACGGCCTTGCGCACCCAAAAGGCCAAGACTACTTTGTAGCCGCGGCGCGCCGCCCTTGCCAGATGTTCGTGGGATCCCAGACCGCGTAGCCCTTAGCCGCGGGGATCTCCCCGGTGATCCAGCGCCCAACAAAATGGGAGTTTGTGGTGCTGCGAAGAATCTTCACCTCCGTTTTGCTCATGGCGGTGACCGTCATTTCGTCGCGGACCTGTTCCCCCTTTTGGCCCACCCAATGGGCGTCCATCTTGTTGGTGCCGGGGCGTAGTTTCCAGGTGAACTTCCAATATCCGCTGCCCTCGGTGCCTTCCCAGCCGGGACCAAAGCTCTGCGAGATCTGCTCCAACGGTACACCCGCGTCGATCTGGGGCATTTCGTTGAGCAGGTACGGTACGCCGGGCCGCAGCGCCAGAACGGTTCTTTCGACCTCGCATTCCAGGCCCGCTTCACAGCCCGCCTCCACCTGAATGTGGTCGAACTGTTGGTCGGGGGCGGAGAAGACGAAATTCGGCAACTTCGGCAGCGCGACCCAATCGCTCGCGGCCTTCGCCAGGGTCGATGCATTGAAGAGTGTGAACCGGACGGCTCCCTGGCTGGCCGAGTTGGCTCCGGAGGCCGCACCGGTCACCCGGAGCTCCAGGTTGGCGCCCTTCCGGCTGTGGTAGACCGGAAGTTGAAAGTGCTTGGGGCAATCCTCGCATGCCGCCTCGCAACGCGGCCCGTGGCAGAAAATGGCATCGCTGCCCGACGACATTGTGCCGGCTTTGCGAAGAATTCCGAACTTGTCCGATCGGATAACCGCGACAGTATCCCAATTGAATGCCGAGGCATGAGGAATTAGATACAAGTCGATGTCCTGCCCGGTTCGCGCCGCTCCGGTGTGGTACCTTGCCGCTGGATTCAGGCGCATCAGATTCCAATACAACAGCTCCCAGTGGGTATAGTTAATATGTACGTTCTTAGCGCTCTGCAGCAGCGGGCGAAGCCTGGGCGACGTCTCCGAAACCGGCGTCTCCCCGTTTGTCGTCCGGAACGCCTGGGTGACGTCCCGTTTCCCGCTGCCGAACAGAAGCGTAATGCCCAGGAAGGCGTTACTGATCAGCAGGACCGGGAAAAGCCGCGACAGGCCCCGCGCGAACGAAGAATCGGACCGGCCAAGGCGCTCCCACAGAAAACCGATTGGAGCGATGCCGATTGGCGCGGCGTAGGCGTAGTACGTGCCGACGCACTCCACATAGCGTGTTAGGACGCTAAATCCCAGGTGCCAGCAAGGCAGGGACAGTGCGAAACACCAGACCGCCGCGTGAAACTCGCTCCGGCGGGAAGCCATGAAAAAGATCGCCGCGAACAACAGCCACGGCGTCAAACCGAGCCACAGTGTTTGTTCATATTGCGACGCGCCATCGGGATCGATCACGCCTCGGAATTTATAGTACGGACTCGTGTAGGGCGGGCCTTGTTGAACGCCGGAAAAAACGGTCCTGTTAGTGGTCTCGTTTATTCCGGCGATCAGTTCCGTTTCTTTCTTGGCGCCCAGGAAGAGAAAGTGATCGGGAATCGGCGACAACAACATCTGGGCCGTGTAGATCCGGAATGTCTGCCAGGCCACGCCGAAATGAAATGGCGTATTCAACAAATCCTTGTTGAAATCCGTATGCGTCAACTTACCGGCCGAGATATAGTTGGCCACCAGGAAAGATACTGCGAACGGAGTGGCCATTAACAAGGCGAGCGCCAGGACGCCGCGCCGCAGAATTCCGTGCCACAGCGCCTTGACTTCCTCACGGTTGTGAGTCGCCAGCAGGAAGAGCAGTCCGATTACTCCCGGCAGGTAAAAGGCCCAGTGCAACTTAGTTCCCGCGCTGATAGCGAGTCCGAACACGCCCAGCACGAAAGCGATGACGGTTCGCGTCCGCAGCCAGTGGATCGCGAAAATCATACACAGCATCATCGGCAGCGCGGCCAGTACCTCGTCGTTGGTCGAGGTCGCCAGGCACAACACGATCGGCGTCGTCATTAGCGTGAAACAGGAAAACGCCGCCGCCCGTACGGAACCGCCCAACTGGATCGGGACATAGAAAGCCGCCGCGCCAGTTAGCAACCAGGCGGCCACGGAAACGAAATTCCAAGCCACGCCCGTAAGTTGATACTGCGCCAGAAACAGGTACAGCAGGCTGCCGTTGAAGGGATAGAACAACAGACGCGGGTCGATGCCAGCCGCCGGATGCAGCAAGCCGGTCCCGTTCAGAAAGAACACGACGCGCGGAAAGCGGTAGGCGAGCGTGTCCCAATTGTTGGCCAGCGATGCCAGCGCCAACAGCGTGACCAGCGTTACGAAGATCCCAAGGCCGCAAAGCGTCAGCCAGGCGAACGGCGTTTGGCGGACTTCAGAGGCAATTTCTCCGATGCCGCGAATGTCGGCCGCCGGGCCGTCCGGCGCGATGTAGCGGAACGCACGATCGATCAGCAGCGTCAGACCGGCCGACACGCCGAAGTAGACGAGGGGAACGTCCAGAACGCCGGTAAGCGAGGTGATGTAGGCGGTGTAGGCCAGGTTCGCCCAAATGAGCAGAATGACCGCGAAAAACTGCAGGAATCCGGCTTCGAATAAACGGCGCGCGGTGCGGCGGGTCGCAAGCACCAGCAGCACGGAATGGGCTAAAAACAGCAGTCCTAAATAGGGCATGAAGTCGCGGCCAGGCCGGGCTTATCGGAACGCTTTGGTCAGCCGGGATTTCCATTTTGGGTCTCCCGGACCCCCACAGTATACACCAACGCCTCACTCCCGTGCCGGATTTGATCAGAATCCCCTTTCCGAGGGCGGGCCAGTGCCTGCGGATGGCTTCTT
>VFZO01000087.1 GCA_016871155.1 Acidobacteriota bacterium
CCCCAGGTTCATCCAGTGGTAGTAGAGCGGCTCCTGCCCGAACATCCGGTAGTTCAGCCAATAGCTCACGTTCAGCGTCGGCCGCACGCCCACAACCCACGATCGCAGTGGGGATGCGGCGAAGTTTGGAACCAGAAACGGCAAATACAGGTCGTCGAATAAGAAAGGCCCGCCCAGCGCGGGGCGGTAGATCTCGAGCAGCGCCAGCGCGGCCAGCACAAATCCCAGCGCGTAAGGCCACCAGGGCGCCTTAGTTTCCATCGGTAGTTGTTTCGAGCTTTTCATGCAGACAGTTCAATTGATACTCCAACACCGCCACCTTTTGAGTCAGCGCGATGTTGGCGTCTTTTAAGTCGGACATCACCACGGAGAACCGGAAGAAGACCGCGACAAACACGCTTCCAACGATTAACAACATCACAACCGGCGGATCGTTCATGCCCATTAGGTGCGCGAAGCTCATCAAGCCCCACTCCCACTGAGAGAGTGCCAGCAGCAACGCCGCCGCGGCCAGCCAACTCACCGAGTACTCCACGCGTACATGCGCCCGCCGGATGTTGAAGAGAACCATCGCCATCAACAGAAGGCTAAGTCCCGCGATCACGCTTAGCAGCCGTTCCATCCTTATCGCTTCCCTCCCTGGTACTTCAGGATATTCACTAGGACGCCCAAGAGTACATGCAGCACATAGTACAGCGACCGGATCGGCGTGATTGTGCTCCGGCCGGCCATGCGCTTTCGCATCTTAACTGGCACTTCTTCGAACTGAAACAGCAGCCGCTTCAGAACCACCAGCGCCTCGATCTCCGGGTACTCCAGCGGAAAACTGCGCGCGAACACTTCCAGCGCCTGGCGATTTACGCCCACGAAGCCAGATGTGGGGTCGTGAACTCGCTTTGACAGGATCAGACTCAAAAACCAGCGAAAAAAAACGACGCCAAGGCCGCGAATCGCCGATGTGTATTCGCCGCTGCCGTCGACATACCGCGAGCCGATCACCATTTGAACGCCCGATGTCTTCAACGTCTCGTAGAGCAAAGAGATATAGCGGGGATCGTGCTGTCCGTCGCCGTCCAGGCGGATCACATAGTCGAAACCCAGATCGTAGGCCAGCCGGTAGCCCGCCTGCACGCAGCCGCCTAGCCCCAGGTGATGCGGCACCGTGATTACTTCCGCGCCAGCGCGGATCGCCTCGCTGCGCGTCCCATCGGCCGAGCAGTCGTCCAGCACCAGAATCGGCAGGTCGCTGTGATACCGCTGGATCTCCTCGATGACGCTGGCCACGGCGCCCTCTTCGTTGTAAGCGGGAATCAAAAGGAGCAGGGAATCCGGACCGCGCGGCGCAATCACAGCCATGCCACCTCGCGCACGGAGATCGAATACTCTTCCAGAGCCTTCATGAACTGTTCCGGGCCGATCCTCGCCTCGCGCCGGATCGCGCGCCGTTGCCTCAGGAGGGCCGGCAGCGACCACAGCAACGACAGATGCGCTCTCACAACGCACCAGATCAGATACACCGCGCTCGATCCGCCTTTCGTGAATTGCGCCGCGGCGCCGCTTCCGCCGCGCATCGCTTCCAGGTGATGCCAATAGCGTTCGTAGGTGGCGAACGGAGAATGCACGAGCGGGCCGAACGGAAAATTCTTCACGATTGTCCGCAGACGGTTCCGTTCCACATAATACGCTTTCAGCTTCGACGCCCGCCCGGCGGAATGGGAGTAACGGTGTGTGACTTTCGCCGAAGGCACGTACACGCAGCCCCAGCCGGCCCAGCGCGCCCGCAAGCCCAGGTCCGTATCTTCGCAATAGAGGAAGTAGCGGTCGTCGAAGCCGCCGGTGTCTTCCAGCATCGCCGCGCGGTACATCGCCGCGGAGCCGCTGGCCAGCAGAACTTCTTCCTCCGTGCCGTAGTCTGCGCAAGGGCTGCCGTGGCCTCGCTGCTTGCTCGTGCCGTCCGCTGCTATGCGCATCCCCGCCGAATCCAGCTTCGCCGGATTGTCGAATAGCCGCACCTGCGCGGCCGCTGAGCCCATGGCCGGCCGGCGCTCCAGCGCTTCGACCATCGCCGCGATCCACTCCGGCGCCGCAACCGCGTCGTCGTTCAGGACGGCTACGTAATCCGCCGGCGAGTCGCGATGGGCCAGATTCACCGCGGCGCCATAGCCGGTGTTCGTACCCGGGTGCAAAACCTTCACGCCCTCTCGCGCCAATCCCGGAGGCCAATTGCGCGCCACGCGCTCACTCCCGCTGTTGTCCACGATGACGATATGCAAATTCCGGTATGTTTGGCTTCTCAGGCTCTCGATGGCTTCCCAGAGCGGTCCATCGGCGGTGAGCGTCGGCACGGCGACAGTGACCCGAGGCGGCTGCAAATCGTTATTGTACGCCGGATTCCGCGCGTCCAGCCGCCGTTGTGCACTACCATGATTTTCAGGCATGCCCTCCTCCCGCGAACTGGCTTTCGACATCCTGGCCGAAATCGTGTCCCATAACAAGTTCGCCGACGATCTTCTCCGCGCCGCGCCTTCGATCGACGACATCGCGCTTACCAACGAACTCGTCTTCGGAATCCTTCGCCGGCAATCGGAGATCGATTTCTTAATTGCCCACTACGCGGGCCGCCCGGTGAAGCTGGACCGCGAAGTCCGCATCGTTCTTCAAATCGGTATCTACCAGCTCCGAATGCTGGACCGGATTCCACCGCACGCCGCCGTTTCGACAAGCGTGGACCTGGCGAAGCGCGCGCGGAAACGCTCCGCGGCTTCGCTTGTGAACGCCGTCCTTCGTAAGGTGAATCGCGATCCCGTCGACTTTCCGGACGAAGCCGTCGCGCTCAACGTTCCAGACTGGCTTCTTCGGCGCTGGCGGCAAAATCACGGCGCCGAGGTTGCCGCCCGGATCGCCCGTCACGCCATGTCGAAGCCGAAAGGCTATTCGCGCAACGGCCGCCAGATGGACATTGGCGCGCAACAAATCGTCCCGGCCCTCGACGCCGCAAGCGGCCACTTGACGCTAGATCTCTGCGCCGCGCCCGGCAACAAGACGCTCCAACTGGCCGAACACACGGACCGGATCGTCGCCTGCGACCGCACCCGGAAACGGCTGGAACAAGTGCCGCTGGAATACAAAGTCCAATTGGACGCCGCCCAACCGCTGCCGTTTGGCCCCGTTTTTGACCGCATTTTGGTGGACGCCCCCTGCTCCGGCACCGGCACGCTGGCCCGCAATCCGGAGATAAAGTGGCGGCTCACCGAGGCCGAAATCGCCGCTCACGCGGAGCGACAGTTGCAAATTCTTCGGTCCGCGCTCGACGCCTTAAAGCCGGGCGGGCGCCTGGTCTACGCCACCTGCTCTCTCGAACCTGAAGAAAATGAGCAAGTTGTCTCCCATTTTGCACACCGTGTCCAGTCCACGACACACCGGCTTCCCGGCCGCGACGAGGGTGATGGGTTTTTCCATGCCGTGTTAGCATGAAAAACAGCGTCCAAATGGTGGAAATCCTGCCATCTCTGCTCTCCGCGGACTTCGCGCGGCTTGGCCAGCAAATTGCTCAAGTTGAGTCGGCCGGCGCGTCGATGCTTCACGTCGACGTCATGGACGGCCACTTCGTGCCGAACCTGACGATGGGGACCCCTGTCGTTCAATCGATTCGAAAAATTACCAAAAACCATCTCGACGTGCATCTGATGATCACCAACCCGGACGCGTTCGTGCCCGTCTTTATCGAAGCGGGCGCCGACAGCGTATCCGTGCATCAGGAAGTCTGCCCGCATTTGGACCGCACCCTCAAGTTGATTCAAAGCGGAGGGGCCAAGGCCGGTGTGGTTCTCAATCCTTCCACGCCTGTCTCCACTCTCACCGAAGTTCTCGATGTCGTGGATTTCGTTCTCATTATGAGTGTGAATCCCGGCTTCGGCGGTCAGAAGTTCCTTCCCAATTCGCTCCAGAAAATTCGCCAGCTTGCCGAAATGCGCGACCGGCGGAACCTTAACTTTCCGATCGAAATCGACGGCGGCGTTGGAGCCTCCAACCTCGTCGATATTGTCCGGGCCGGCGCCGAATGGCTGGTGGCCGGTAATAGCATTTTTGGCGCGCCGGATCCCGGCGCCGCATTTAGCGCCCTGCGCCAGACCGCGCGGGAAGCGCTGCATCCCGTTGCATAGTCAGAAGAGAGCCCAATGAAGTTTCGTATTCAAATCGCCGTGTTCGCCGCCTGTGCCCTAGCCTTCACCGGCTGCGGCAAAAAGAAGTATGAGAACCCGATCGGCAAAGACACGCAACAGCCGGACAAAGTGCTGTTCGACAAGGCCGTTCACGATATCGAACGCGGGCGTTATGAAGTGGCGCGCATTACGCTGAACACATTGATGAACACCTACGACACCTCCGAGTTCCTCGCTAAGGCGAAACTCGCTATCGCCGATAGCTGGATGCGCGAGGGCGGTTCGCACGGCCTGGCTCAGGCGGAGGCGGAGTATAAGGATTTCATTCTGTTCTACCCGGCGATGGAGGAGTCGGCCGAAGCGCAGGAGAAAATCTGCATGATCCACTACAAACAAATGGAAAAGCCGGATCGCGATCCCAAGCATTCCTTTAAGGCTGAGGAAGAATGCCGGCAGGTGCTTGTGCAGTTCCCGAATTCGAAATTCGCTCCCCGCGTGGCGCAGATCCTGCGAAACATTCAGGAAATCGAAGCCGAGGGCGAGATGCGCGTCAGCCGTTTCTACCATGGCAAGGGTTCGAATCCCGCGGCGGCCAATCGCCTGCAGGGTCTCACCGATCAGTTCCCGCTATATTCGTCGGCCGACGAAGCCTTGTGGCTGCTCGGCGATTCCTACACGAAGATGGGGCAGCGCTTCCGCCCGCAGGCTGTCAAGTCGTATCAGAAAATTGTGAAGGACTATCCGCTCTCGCCGTATGTGGACGAAGCCAAGCAGCGCCTGAAGGAGTTGGAAGGCGATGTGCCGGAGTCCGATCCGGTCGCGTTGGCGCGCATGAAGTACGAGCAGGAAAACCAAACCAAGACTGGAATGATGCACGACTTCTGGGGCGTATTCAAGAAGTCTCCCGATACCACTCTCGCCGCAAAGAGCGGTACGCCGGCCATGACGTCTCTGCGCCCGGCCGTACCGGTGAGCGTTCCTGTCCCGGCGGCCGCGGGCGGCGTCACCGATGTCGGCGGCACCGTCGTAACCGGAAATAGCGATCTGGACAACAAGCCGGACGCTCGTCAGAGCGTGCAGAATCAGGCCAACGGAGAAGCGGCGGCCGCGCAACCGCCTGCGGAGGTTCAGCCGCCAACCAACCGGCAGCCCATCAAGAACAACAAAAAGGTTAAGCCTCCCAAGAAATCCGGCAAATGAGCCGCATCCTGCTTGCCGATGACAGCCCTCATGCGCAACGCATGGGCGAGCGTCTCCTGCGGGACGAGGGCCACGAAGTCATCACGCTCGTCAATGGCGATCAGGTCTTCGCCCGTCTCGGCGACATCGATCCGGATTTCTTGATTCTCGACGCGAACCTGCCAATTCGCGACGGCTACGAAATCGCCCGTTTCGTCAAAAACTCCACGTTCTACCGGCACGCAGCCGTTTTCCTCACCGGCTCTCTCGCCGACCCTGTCGACGACGCGAGAGTGCGGGAGACCGGCGCCGACGGAAGGCTGCAGAAGCCGTTCGAGGCGAAGGCACTCAACGCCGTGCTGAACCCGCTAGTGCCTGTCGTTGCGGAGCGCCGCGAGCTTCGGCCTGCCGGTCCCCCGCCGCCTCCGCCCGGCGAAGAGCCGAAGTTCTCCGCCGGCCCCGTCGAGCCGAAAGTCGAGACGCCCGCGGAGCCAAAACCTACGCCGGTTGCCTTGGCGCAGGACGAGAAAATTCGCGCCGCGGTCACACTGGCCCTTGACGCCGCGATGCCGAAAATCGTCGATGAAGTGACCCGGCAGGTACTACGCGCCCTGAAGTCGAAGTAAACTGACAGGTGCATGCCGGATAACAGTTTCGACGTTGTTTCGAAAATCGAACTTCCAGAGGTCTCCAACGCCATTCAACAATCGGTCAAGGAGATCGGAACCCGTTTTGACTTGAAGGATTCCAAGTCGTCGATTGAGCTGAAGGAAAAGGAGAACAAGATCCTCCTTGCGTCCTCCGATGAGTACAAGCTCAAGGCGGTGATCGATATCCTCCAGTCGAAGCTTCATAAGCGCAACGTTCCGCTGAAGGGCTTGGTCTACGGCAAAATCGAGGCGGCCGCGGGCAGTTCCGTCCGGCAGGAGATTACGCTGCAGCAGGGCATTCCCATGGAGAAGGCGAAAGACATCGTCAAGCTCATAAAGGACTCTAAGAAAAAAGCGCAGGCCTCCATTCAAGGTGACCTGGTGCGCGTCTCCAGCAAGGATCGCGATACGCTGCAGGAGATCATCGCCCTTTTGCGCGGCGCCGATTTTGGCATCGACATGCAGTTCACCAACTACCGGTCCAGCTAGTGCCCCGTCGAATCGAGACGCTGGCGATACCGGGCCCCGCCGGCAAGTTGGAGGCGCTTCTGGAGGAGCCGGAGGACACCGCTCCGCACTTCGCCGCACTTGTGTGTCACCCGCATCCGCAACACGGCGGCACCATGCACAACAAGGTTGTCTATCGCCTGGCGCGCGGCCTGCGTAAGGCGGGCGCTGTGGTTCTGCGCTTCAACTATCGCGGCGTGAATTTGAGCGAAGGGTCCTACGACCATGGCGCCGGCGAGACCCTGGACGCCGTGGCGTGTCTGGACTGGCTCCGCGAACGCTACCCGCATCTGCCCGCCGCCATCGCGGGCTTCAGTTTCGGATCCCGCATCGCTCTTCGGATCGCGTCGCAGCGCCCGGAATTGAAGTTCGCCATTGCCGCGGGCTTCCCCACCGTCTATAAAGACAGAAGCTACTTGGAGCCGTGCCAGGTTCGGCGCACGTTTATCCACTCAACCAATGACGAGTTCGGTCCAATGCCGGAGTTACAGGCTGTGGTTGCCGAACTGTCTGGGCCGCCGGAACTGGTCTTTATCGAAGCCGCCGATCACTTCTTCGCGGGCTCGCTCGACGCCTTTGAGGCCGCCGTGCTCGAGAAATCGCGCTGACCCAATCGTCTGATGTAAAACTGCCACAAACTCACCGAAAGTAGGGGCCCATGTTGCATCTGCTGCTCTCCTCAATCGCGTTGCTGGCACAAAGCGCATCATCTTCCATTGGAGGACGCGTGACCGACGCGTCGAATGCCGTGGTGCCGGCCGCCGCCATTCGCGTCGTCAACGAGGAGACCGGCGCCGCTTCTACTTCCGTCACGAATGAGGCGGGGCTGTTCCGCGTCACTCCGTTGATCCCCGGAACGTACCGCGTGGAGATTGAGGCAAACGGCTTTCGGAAGACCGTCCAGCGGGGCGTCGTTCTGCAGGTTAGCCAATCGCTGCAATCAGACCAGACGCTCACCGTGGGCTCAATCACGGAAACTCTCGCCGTCTCGGCGCGCACTCCGGTGGTCGACACGCAATCCAGTCACGTATCGCAGCTCGTGGAGCGCAGCATGATCGAGGGCATGCCGTTGCCCAACCGTTCCGCCGCCGCGCTGATTGTTCTCTCTCCCGCCGCGACGATTATCAATCCCGGCAGCGGCGGCGAGAATCTTCCCATTTTCTCGGTCGGGGGCGGCCGCGCGCGCAATCAGCAATTCTCGCTCGATGGCGGCAACGTCACGAATATCACCGGACTGGCCGTTCCGCAGAATTAGGCCGCCGTACCGATGGAAGCGATGCAGGAGTTCCGGGTAATCACAAACAACTACTCCGTCGAATTCGGTCATTCGGCCGGCGGCGTCATCACGATGACCACGCGTTCCGGAACCAACGAGTTCCACGGTTCCGTCTTTGAGTACCTGCGCAACAACGCCTTGGACGCTCGCATTTTCTTCGCCGCCACCAAGGCGCCGCTTCGGCTCAATCAGTTTGGCGCCGCGCTTGGCGGACCGGTCCGGAAAGACAAAACCCACTTCTTCGCCAGTTGGGAGCAGACCCGCGAGATCACCGGTGGAACCGCGATTCAAACGCTTCCAACCGCGGCCAATCGCGCCGGAGACTTCGCGGCCACGCGTGCCATTCCTATCTTTGATCCGGCCACCACCGTGAACCGCGTTCGCCAGCCGTTCCCCAACAACGTTATTCCCGGCGCCCGCATTGATCCCGTCGCGCGTGCTGCGAGCGACGCGTATCCTCTGCCGAACCGTGAGGGCACGGCCACCGGAGCGAACAACTTCATTGCCAACACGCGTCCGGCTTTTGACCGCGACATCTTCGTCGCGCGTTTGGATCACCAGTTTCGCCCCGCGGACCAGATCACTCTTCGCTACTATGTCAACGGCAACGAGTCGGAAAACCCCGGCGCATGGCGGCGGCCGGATAGCGACCCGAGCGCGACAATCGGCGCAAACAACAACTCCAGTTGGCTCGCCAGCCACACGCACACCTTCTCGCCGCAGTTGATCAACGACGCGCGGGTAACGCGCCTGCGCCGCTTCGGCGGAACCACCACAACCGTCCTAGGCCAAAACCAGGCCCAGAAAATCGGACTGCGCGGGGTTTCCGATCAAGGGTTTCCCATCATGAACATCACGGGGTTCGCCACGCTGGGGCGCGAACCGTTTCGACGCAACAACCGTCCGCCGGACGACATGCAGTATCAGAACTCGCTTTCGTGGTTCAACGGCAAGCACGCCTGGAAATTCGGCGGAGAGTACCGCAGGGGCTACTTTAACGACGATCGCGATCTTTCGAGTTCTGGTCAGTTCGGGTTCACTCCGCTGATCACCGGCCAGCCTGGCGTGGCGAACTCCGGCAACGCGTTCGCCAGCTTCCTGCTGGGCGAAGTCAACTCCGCGGGCACCCAGCGTCCGGATGTGATCAACTCGCGCTCATCGTATTGGGCGTTCTACGCGCAGGACGACTTCCGGATCAGCGACCGGCTCACGCTCAACTTCGGCATTCGATGGGAGCTGAACAACCCCCGCACCGAAGACAACGACCGGATGAACTCGTTCGCTCTGAACACAATCAACCCCGTGTCCCGCACTCCCGGTGTGGTCCGCTTTGCAGGCCGCGACGGCGAACCGCGCACGGCGTTCGATCCGGACCGCTACAACTTCGGCCCCCGCTTCGGCATAGCCTGGCGTGCGCCCGGAAAACGAACCACCGTCATTCGCACCGGCGGCGGCGTTTTCTTTGGGGAAATCGTCTCGAATATCATCGGCACCGCGGCTGCTCTGGGTTTCTCCACCGATGTGGACCTGGTCTCCCCGCAACCCGGTATTACCTCCGCAATGTTGCTCCGGAATGGCTTTCCAACGGTACCGCGTGTTCCTGTCGATCAACTCGGCGCCGGATTCGGCGCGGTCCCCGCGGGCCAGAACGCCACCACCGCGCCGCAGTTCTTTGAACGCTCCCGCCCCACGCCCTACTCGCTCCAATACAATTTCAATATTCAACGCGAAATGGCCGCCAACACTCTGTTGGAAGCCGGCTACATCGCCAATGTGAGCCACAAGCTGACGGCGAATGATCTGTCACTGAATCAGATTCGCATCGAAGACGCCGGCCCCGGCAACGCCCAGATTCGCCGCCCCTTTCCGCAATTTTCAGGCGTGTCCGTTATTAATCCTCCAATCGGCAACTCCACCTATCACGCCTTTACCGTGAAGGGGGAGCGGCGTTACTCTTCGGGCCTTACGTTTCTCAGCCACTACACCTTCGCCAAGTTTATTGACGATGTTCAATCGTTCAGCGAATTCGGCAACGCCGGTGGATACATGGATTTCTACAATCGCAGACTCGACAAAGGCATCAGCGGCAACGATGTTCGGCATCGAATCCTGGGCAGCTTGGTCTACGCCATTCCGGACTTCAAGCGAACCGTCGTTCGCTGGGTGGCCGGCGGCTGGCGGGCGGGCGTGATCGCCACCGCGCAGTCCGGGCCGCCGTTCACGATCTTCAACAACACGAACGATACCAACGTGTTCCCGGCCGGCACGCAGCGGGCGAGTCTTGTTGGCGATCCCGCGCTGCCGGAATCGGAACGCAACTTGAATCGATGGTTCAACACGTCCGCGTTCGCCGCGCCGGCGCCGTTCCGCTTTGGGAACTCCGGGCGCAGCATCTTGCGCGGCCCCGGCATCACGAATATCGATGTCTCCTTAAGCAAGTCCTTCCCTACTACGGAACGGTGGAAGACCGAGTTCCGTGGCGAGTTCTACAACCTGCTCAACACCGCGAACTTCGGTCAGCCGGGCGCCACCAGGGGCACGCCGGCGTTCGGAGTAATCGCGTCCGCGCGCGAGCCGCGCCGGATCCAACTTGCGCTGCGCGTGACGTTCTAACGTTTAGCCCGCGGCGTCGAACGCGGTCCGTAGCCAGTTCATCAACTCGGCGTCCACCTCCGCCCTCGATGCCAAGCGAACTTTGTACTGGCACATGCCGCCGGGCGGTACGGCCTTCAGTCGCTCGCCCCCGACCAGACTCTTCGCGTTCAGTCCTACCTCGATCTGCGAGTTCGTAGCCGGTCCGATCATCGCGAATTGCTTCTTGCGCCGAAGGCTTACATATCCCTTCTTAGGCGCGATTTCGAATTCTCCGAATTTCGCGATCTTCGCCATCAACTCTTCGTGAACCGGCTTCAGTCCCGCCTTGGCGCCCGTATAGATGCCATCGTCGCCGGCCGCCGGCGCTGCCGGTTGCGTCGCGAAATGGGTAATCGTGTTGGCGTCGCCGTGCCCAAGTCCTAGCGATTTTTTCAGGTAATCCCGGATCTCGCCGTGCTTGCTCAATCCGCAGCCGCGGGCCAGGGCAAGAAGCTCTGCTCGGGACTTGCCGGTCTTGGCCTCGATGTTCTTCAGTTGGGTCTCTGTCGCTTTGTCAACCGCATTCATACGCATTTGGAATCATACACCGGTACAATCTCTCTAATGCGCCACCTGATCTCAGCGGCATTCGGCATTCTTGGAGCTCTAGCTCTGGCCGGTATCGCCATCAACCGGCACGAGCCCGTAAACTCCATGTGGCTTGTGATCGCTTCCGTTTGCACGTACATCTTTGCGTATCGCGTTTACGCCGTCTGGATCGCTGCCAAGGTCATGATGCTCGACGATACTCGGGCCACCCCAGCGGAACGCCTCCGCAACGGGCACGACTATGAACCGACCAACAAATGGATCGTGTTCGGGCATCACTTCGCTGCCATCGCCGGCCCGGGCCCTCTGGTTGGGCCCACCCTCGCAGCGCAGTTCGGCTATCTTCCCGGAACGCTTTGGATCGTGATTGGCGCCGTGCTCGGCGGTTGCGTGCAGGATTTCGTCACGCTGTTCTGTTCCATGCGCCGCGACGGAAAGTCGCTCGGCCAGATGGCGCGGGAGGAGATCGGCCGCGTGGGCGGCTTCACCGCATTGGTCACGGTGCTGCTCATCATGGTCATCCTGCTCGCAGTGGTTGCGCTCGTCGTGGTCAACGCGCTGAAGGGCTCGCCCTGGGGGACCTTCACCATCGCCGCCACCATGCCGATCGCCGTGTTCATGGGCCTCTACCTGCGCTACTTCCGCCCGGGCCGCGTGCTGGAAATTTCGGTCATCGGCTTCGCCCTCGTGCTGGGTTCGATCTTCGCCGGCGAATGGGTGGCCCACAACCCGGTCTGGGCGCCCTACTTCACGCTGTCCGGCGTGGCGCTCGCTCTCTGTGTCATCGTCTATGGCTTCGCCGCCAGCGCGCTGCCGGTCTGGTTGCTGCTTGCACCCCGGGACTACCTCAGCACCTTCGTCAAGCTCGGCGTCGTTGTGCTCCTGGGCGTCGGCATTCTGTTCGTGCAACCGCAACTGCAGATGCCGGCGCTCACCCGCTTCACAGACGGTACAGGTCCCGTCTTTGCCGGCGATGTCTTTCCGTTCTGCTTCATCACCATCGCCTGCGGGGCTATCAGCGGCTTCCACTCCCTCATCTCTTCGGGGACGACTCCGAAAATGATCGCGAAGGAGTCGCACGCGCTGCCCGTCGGCTACGGGTCCATGCTGCTTGAGAGCTTCGTCGGCATCATGGCCATGGTCTCGGCCTGTGTCCTGGACCCGGGTGTCTACTTCGCTGTGAACTCACCGGCCGGCGTGGTTGGCGCCACCGCCGATGCCGCGGTCACGACCATTAGCAATTGGGGCTTCCCCGTCACTACCGGGCAGATGAGCGATCTTGCAAAACAGGTCGGCGAAGAGACGCTCTTCTACCGCACCGGTGGAGCGCCCTCGCTGGCGCTCGGCATGGCGCATATCTTCGCTAAAGGAGTTGGTGAAAAGCTCCTGGCCTTCTGGTATCACTTTGCCATCATGTTTGAGGCGCTGTTCATTCTCACCGTCATCGACGCCGGCACCAGGGTAGGGCGATTCATGCTGCAGGATCTGCTCGGCCATTTCTACGCCCCCCTCGGCCGCACAAGCTGGATGCCGGGCGTGGTTTTTTCCAGCGCCGCCATCGTCCTCGGCTGGGGGTACTTTCTCTATCAGGGAGTGCGCGATCCGCTTGGCGGGATCAATTCGCTCTGGCCGCTGTTTGGCATCGCGAATCAGCTACTCGCCATCATCGCCCTGTGCCTGGGTACGACGATTCTGGTCAAGATGCATGGCAAGAAGTTTTTGTGGATCACGCTTCTGCCCATGAGCTGGCTGACCACCGTCACATTCTCCTCGGCCCTCGCCAAGATCTTCAGCGAACATCCCCGCATCGGTTTCCTGGCCGGCGCGGCGGCGCTGGAGAAACAGCTCGGCGGCGGTACTCTGAGCGCGCAGCAGGTCGAAATGACCAAGACACTGATTTTCAATAACTATCTGGACGCTGCCGTGTGCGGCCTGTTTCTGGTGCTCGTCACCACAATTCTTATCGATTCGGCCCGCCAGTGGTTCGCCATTTTGGGGGGTACGCAGTCCAGCCGCAGCACCGAAACGCCGTTCGTACTTTCGACGTTGAAACCGGAAGAGGTCTAGCCATGCGGTTTTTTACGATCATTTGGCGTATCCTCAAAGAGCTTGGAGATGAGAACGCCTACCAGCGCCACCTCCGGGTGCACAACCGGGTACATTCCGCCGAAGAGTACCGCCATTTTCAAACGGAGCATTTCCGCGCGAAGTATCAACGCGCAAAATGTTGTTGAGACGATGGCCCTTTGGGGCGGGCAAGTGCGCTGAGACATTTGGAGGCCTACTTATGCGTTATGCCGTTCTATTCGCTTCTGCTTTGACCGCGCTTGGACAGGGGCGCGTGGATTTCGAGAAGGACGTGTATCCCATCCTCTCGACCAAATGTTTTTCGTGCCACGGCGCGGCCGTCCAGCAATCTGGCCTCCGGCTGGACAAACGGCAGAACGCCCTTCGCGGCGGCGACTACGGCCCTGTGATCGTGCAAGGCAAATCGGCGGAGAGCCGGTTGATAAAGAAGCTCGTCAGCGGAGACGGCGGATTGATCATGCCGCCCACGGGAAAGCTGCAAGACGACGAGATCGCCACGCTCAAGGCTTGGATCGACCAGGGCGGGGAGTACGGCGACGTCGCAATTGTTGAAGAGCATAAGCCGCGGCCCGTTGACCCTGCCACGGCCGCGTTTCTCAAGGCCATTCGTTCCAAGGACGACAAGGCCGTCAAGGCGAGCCCCCAGCTTGCCAAAGCCGCCGATGCCGACGGCTCCACGGCGTTGCACCACGCAGCCGGTTTCGGAACGGTCGAGACTATGCGTTTCCTCATCGCCAACGGCGCGAACGTCAACGCGGAGAACCGCCGGAAGTCCACGCCCCTGCTTTGGGCGATCGGCGATATCGGCAAAGTAAAAGTTCTGCTCGCCGCCGGCGCCAATCCGAACGCCGCAATCAGCGATGGCCGGTCGGCGCTGCATCAGGCGTGTTTCATTGAGAACAACCTCGAAGTAATCCAAACGTTGCTGGCGAACGGCGCTGATCCCAACAAGAAGAATCTTGCCGGATTCACGCCGCTCTCGTTAGCCTCCGGGCGCGGAGACGTGGCCGCCATGCGCCTCCTCCTGGCGGCTGGGGCGAATGCGAAGACCGTGGCCAGCACTGGCGCCACGCCGCTGCACGGCGCGGCGTTGAGCCGGAGTCTGGCGGCCGTGAAACTCCTGGTGGAGAACGGCGCCGATGTTCACTCCCTCACCAAGCGCAAGCTTTCGGTTTTGAGCAATGCCGCCATGCAGGGCTCCGAAGATATCGTCCGGTTCCTGATGGCCAAGGGCGCCAAGCCCACCGGTCAGGACGAGCGCGGGTATTCGACGTTGATGTATGCGGCCTATTCCGAAGCGATGCCAGCCAATATCGTGAAGGACCTGCTCGCGCATGGGGTCGATCTGGATTGCACCGGCGAAGGCGAGACCGCCCAGTCGCTGGCCTCCAAGCGCGGCGATACGGAGGTCACTCGCCTGTTGAAAGCCACGCCGCTCAAGGTCGAGCATCCCGCCACCGGCAGCCGCAGTGCGGCTGCTGCCATCACCGTCGCCTTGGAGCAGCTCGAAAAGCAAAGCCCCACGTTCATCAAGCGTGGCGGCTGCAACTCCTGCCACAACCAGAATCTGCCCTCCGCGGCGGTTGCGTTGGCGCGTGAGAAGAGCGTTCCCGCTCCAAAAGCGATCCTCAAAATTTCCAACGAGATGCGCGAAACTAGCGCGGACCGCGTGATGGACTTTACGGTCAACAGCGTGAATAGCGTCGGTTATGAGATGTTCGATCTCGGCATGAACAAGGTCCCGCGCAACGAATATACCGATTCGATGGCCCGCTACGTTGCCCTGATGCAAACGGCTGAAGGCCATTGGAAGACCACCGGCAACCGTCCGCCGTTGACCTACGACCATTTCATTACCACCGCCATGGCCGTCTACACGCTTCGCCACTACGGAGAACCGGGCGTCATCGAGCCGAAGCTTCAGAAAGCGGCCCGCTGGCTCGCCGCCGCGCAACCGGTTACGACGCAGGAACGCGCTTTCCACCTGCTGGGTCTTCATTGGGCCGGCGCGGACGCGAAGGTCATCGAACGGGCGGCAAAGGCACTGGCCGATACGCAGCGAACCGATGGCGGCTGGCCGCAACTCCCCGCCATGGAGACAGACGCGTACGCTACGGGTGAAGCGCTCTACGCGCTCCACGTCGCGGGAAGAATGCCGGTGGCTGGAGCTGTTTATAAGAAGGGCGTCAGCTATCTGCTCCGGACGCAGGCCGCCGACGGCACGTGGCACGTCCGTACGCGCGCCCTGCCCGTTCAACCCTACTTCGAGAGCGGCCTGCCCTACGCGCAGGATCAATGGATTTCGGCGGCCGGGATGAGCTGGGCCTCGATGGCGCTGAGCTACGCGGCGAAGTAGAGGCTATGTCGATCACTCGCCGCGATTTCCTCGCGCTGCCGCTTTTCCCGGCGTTAGCCCGCGCCGCTGCGCCCGTCAAGGGCAAGGTCAAGATCACGGCGATTCACGCCATGGCGATCCAGAACATCGCCGGCAATTGCCTGATTCGCGTCGACACGGATGCCGGAATTTCAGGCTACGGGGAGGCCGGCGCCACCGGGCCCATGGCACGGGCCCGGATCAAGACCATGGAGCCGCATCTGATCGGCAAGGACCCGCTTGCGATCGAGTTGCACTTTCACAACCTCACCACGTTGATGCACACCTACATGGCGCATATTCCGACCATCAGCGGCATCGACATTGCGCTCTGGGACCTCGCCGGAAAACTTCTGGATAGGCCTGTCAACGTGCTGCTCGGCGGCCCGTTCCGCGACGCGATTCCGATGTATTCCCATGGCCGTGAACTCGACATGCTCGACAAAGGCTCCTGCCGCGCCTGGGCGCAGAAGATCAAGGCCGCTCCCGAGGGATTCAGCACGTTCAAGATCGGGATCGACCAGACCCTCGGCGTGCCGTCGGCCCGCTATGCGGCCACGCTCACCGGACAGCAGATTCGCAACGTCGCCAAGGCGTACATGAATGTCCGCGAAGCCGTGGGCGGCGAGATCGATATCGCCGTCCACTGTCACAACGAGCCCGACACGCCCAGCGCCATCGCCATCGCCAAAGCGATCGAACCGATGGACCCGCTGTTCCTCGAGGACCCCATCAACGTGCCCCATCACGAGGGCTGGTCGAGCCTCAAGCGCTCCACGCGCGTGCCAATTCTCACCGGAGAGAAGTTGGAGATGGTGCGCGGGTTCAAGCCGTTTCTCGATACTCAGTCTTGCGACATTATTCACCCGGATCTTGCCTTTTGCGGTGGTATCACCGGCGCGCGGAAGATCGCCGACTACGCTTACCAGTTCCGCACTCCCGTGGCTCTGCACAACGTGGGCTCGATTGTTTTGACGTATGCGAGCGCGCACTTCGGCAGCGCTATTCACAATTTCTACCGGAGCGAAAGCGCGCTGGGCCGCCCCACCCGCCATGTCGAGCGAATGTTGAAGGGCGCTCCACCCGCGGTTGCGAATAGCCAGCTTCGAGTGCCTGTCGAAGCCGGCCTCGGCCTCAATCTGGATCTGGACTACCTTCGCTCCCAACTCGTCAAGGACGAGCCGTTCTTCCCCGGCTGAGAGACCTGTTACACTACGGTTTCCAATGGTTCGCCCTCCCGGGTGATGAAAAGGAAATCCGGTTAGAGCCCGGAACTGCCCCGCAGCGGTATGGGAAACGAAATTCGCAGCTAGACACTGGCCACCAGGCCGGGAAGTCGCGAAGAGTAGGCGGTCCCCGAGTCCGAAGACCTGCCTTGGAAACAGCCGGCATTCGGCTGTATCTTTAGCTTCACCCTCGAAGGGAGGTCTGATGCCAACGCTCAGCGTATGCTGGTCCGGGCTAAACTCCTTCGAGCGAATTCGAGGAGAATCCCATGTCGATTGCAACGATGCGCGGTGACGACGGTACCACTGGCTTGGTGGGCGGCGTGCGAGTTTCCAAAGGTTCGGACCGCGTTGAGACGTACGGCACCATCGACGAGTTGATTGCGACGATCGGATTCGCGCGATCGATCTGTGGCAACCAGGCGCTCCGCGCGGAGGCCAAGGAGATTCAGCGGCAACTGTTCCGTGTTGCCTCGGCCGTTTCCACGCCGCCCGAGAGCAAGAAAGGGGTTCCGCCGATTGAGGACTCCATGGTGGATGCGCTGACCGCGTACGTGCACCGGATCGAGGCGATTCCAGGGATTTTGAATGACTGGTCGCTTCCCGGCGAGGATGCGGCAGCCGCCGCGTTTGACGTTGCCCGAACCGTTTGCCGGCGCGCCGAACGATTGGTGGTTCGCGTGATCGAAGATGGCCTGCCTGTGCAGCCCAACGCCGTTCGCTATCTGAATCGTCTTTCGGATCTGTTGTGGCTCTATGGACGACAGTTGGAGCAGGAGGCCGGTGTCGATTCGCGTCTCCGCGACGAACGCACACCGGGTCCCAAGTGGTCGCGCGCATGGTGATGGAGAAACCCTATCTCCTTCGGACTGCCCCAAGGTGGCTGATTGCGGAGTTTGCCCGGCCCTGGAATGTGTTGAGCTGGACGCTCGTGAACGGTGGTTTTCAGAGAACGGCAGGCGTTTCGTGGCTCTTTCTGCAACCGAATGAGATCGCCAGCGTCGATTCTCCCAAAGACTGGATGATGGCGCGGATGCGCGAGGCGGGGTTGGCGCACACCGCCGCATTCTTAACCAGCCGGCGCGAGCATGCCTGGGTGGAATCCGCCGCCGCCGAACCAGGCGCGGCCTGCTGGACGGTGGTCACGCTTGGCCTCAGCAACGCTCTGCGCGCCGGCGACCCTACCGGCGCTCTAGTGCACGCCGGTACGATCAACCTGCTTGTCTGTTGTTCGCATGGGCTCACGGCTGAAGCGGCCTTGGAGCTCCTGGCGCTCGCGTCGGAGGCGAAGGCCGCGGCCATGCTCGACGCGAACGTGCCGAGCCGCCGGTCCGGCGCGCCCGCCACCGGCACTGGCACCGATTGCATCGCCATCGCCTGGCCCGGCGAGGGCGATCGCGCGCCGTTTGCGGGTAAACACACCGCCATCGGCGCGGCCGCGGGGCGCGCCGTGTACCAGGCCGTCTCCGAGGGAATTCGCGACTGGGTCGAGGAGCATGGCAACGCGAAATGAGCTCCCTGTTCATCGGCGGCACCGCATCGCATGTTGGCAAGAGCTGGTTCACCGCCGCGTTCTGCCGCCTCCTGCGCAATCGCGGCCAACGCGTTGCGCCGTTCAAGGCGCAGAACATGTCGAATAACTCGTACCCATGTATTGAGGGCGGGGAAATCGGCCGCGCGCAGGCCGTTCAGGCGGAGGCGTGCCGCCTGCCCGCGATGGCCGACATGAATCCGGTGCTGCTGAAGCCGTGTTCCACTACCGGCTCCCAGGTCGTTGTCCAGGGCCGCGTCTGGACGAATGTGGAAGCGCTGGAGTATGGAGCGCATTCCGAGTTTCTGTTCGCAAAGGCGCTGGAAAGCCATCGGCGCCTGCAAAGCGCTTTTGATCGCATAGTCTGCGAAGGCGCCGGCAGCGTCGCCGAGGTCAACCTGTTCCCGCGTGACATCACGAACCTGCGACTGGCGGAGGCCGTTGGCGCGAAGGCCCTGCTGGTGGCCGATATCGAGCGCGGCGGCGTGTTCGCCGCGCTGGCCGGCACGCTGGATCTGTTGCCCGATAGCCAGCGCAAACTGGTTCGCGCTTTTGCCGTCAATCGCTTCTGCGGCGACCGTAGACTGTTCGACGAAGGGGTCCGATTTCTGGAGTCCAGAATGGGTATACCGTGCCTGGGCGTCTTCCCGTACACGCGGGAGATCCGGATCGAGGAGGAGGACTCCTTGGCGTTGGACTCCGCCGCCGCTCCCAGGGGCCTGGAGATCGCGGTTGTCCGCCTGCCGCAAGTTTCAAACTTCACCGATTTCGCCTCATTGGAACCGGTCGATTGGATCACCGCGCCGCAGGTGGGCCACACCTACCGCGCCGTTGTAATTCCCGGCACGAAAAACACGATTGCCGCGCTGGCCTGGCTGCGGCGGATGCATCTCGATCAATGGATCCGGGCGCAGGCGGCCGCTGGCGCGAAAGTCATCGGCATCTGCGGCGGCTACCAGATGCTGGGCGAATGGGTGGAGGATCCGGAGCGTATCGAATCCAGCGAAACGCGCGCGCCGGGCCTGGGGCTGCTGCCTGTGACCACAACGCTCCGATCCCCGAAGGTAACCCGCGTAGTCGGCGCTCGCACGCCTTCCGGAACGAGTTTCCAAGGGTACGAGATTCACATGGGCCGCACAGTCGTGCCAGCCGCCCAGGCGCCGTTCGCCCGCTTGGATACTGGGGAAGCCGATGGGTGCGTCCTAGGGGGCGTTGCCGGGACCTACCTGCATGGCGTTTTCGACGTGGCCGCGGTGGCGGAGGAGTATCTTGGAGTATCGGTTCGTCCGCCAAAACCCGGCGATCCTTACGATGCTCTGGCCGCCTGGCTGGAAGAGTATTCAAACCACGACGTTTTGGAGGAACTCATCGCTTGAACGCATTCGCCGCCACGCTCCTTCCGGCCCTTGCGCTTGATCTCCTTGCGGGAGATCCGCGCTGGCTGCCGCATCCGGTTGTGGCCATTGGGCGCTGGGCGCGGATCCAGGAAACCTGGTGGCGCTCGTCCGGCCTGGCTCTTCGTTGGGCCGGCGCTGCGGCCTGGCTCTGCATCGTCGGCGTTGCCAGCTGCACCGTGGCGGTTACGCTGTGGCTGGTGCCCTTCGGTTTGGCTGACGTCTACTGGATCTACTCCTTCCTGGCGCTGCGGAGTTTGGACCAGCATGCGATGGCCGTCACCGGTCCGCTGGGGGAAGGCAACCTGCCGATGGCCCGCGAGGCGGTCGGCTGGATGGTGGGCCGGGATACCCAAGGCCTCGACGAGCCGCAGGTCGCCCGTGCGCTGATCGAAACCGTTGCGGAAAACACCAGCGACGGCGTGATCGCGCCGCTATTCTGGCTCTGTATAGCCGGTCCGGTTGGCATGGCCGCCTACAAAGCGGTCAACACGCTGGACAGCATGTTCGGCTACCGAAACGACCGGTACCGCGAATTCGGCTGGTGGCCGGCCCGCGCCGACGACTGGGCGAACTGGATACCGGCGCGCCTGACTGCGGCGCTGTTTTGGCTTGTGGCCTTTGCCTGGCCCGGGATGAACGGTCCGGAGAGCGTGCGAATTACCCTGCGCGACGCCCACAAACAGCCAAGCCCAAACTCCGGGTATCCGGAAGCCGCTGCGGCCGGCGCCCTCGGTATCCGCTTGGGAGGTTCCAACACTTATGGGGGCGTCGTGACGCAAAAACAGTACTTGGGCGACGAGCGTAATGCCCTCACATGGCGAAGTTACGGCGAAATGCGCGTACTGCTATTCGGCGCTTCGCTGCTGTTCGCCGCGGCGATTCTGGGGGTCCGGGCGTGGGCGTAACGCATGGCGGCGACATTTTCGGCGTGGCGCGCGCGCGGGGTGTTGAGTGGCAGCAGCTTCTCGACTTCAGCGCCAGCATCAACCCGTTGGGACCCTCCGTCAGATCCCGGGAGGCGATTCTGGCCAGTGTGGACCGGATCGCGCACTATCCGTGCCGGGCCGGCCTGCGCCTTCGCCGCCGGCTGGCCGAAGAGTGGCAACTGCCGCCGGAGCGCATCCTGGTGGGTAACGGCGCCACGGACCTGCTCTTTGCCTGGTGCCGTCACGTGGGCCCGGGGACCATAGCCGCGCCTGCCTTCAGCGAGTTCCATCGGGCTTGGCCGGGGGCGCCGCTATGTCAATTGGCGGATCCCGCCACCTGGCCCGCGTTGGGACCCTCCGTCATTACCCGGCCGGCCAATCCCACCGGAACCGTGGTCGATGCCGCCACGGTGCTGACCTTTGCCCGGGGGCGGCGCGATCCGGTGCTCGTCGACGAATCGTTCCTCGACTTCGTCGACGGGGCGGAGTCGCTGCTGCCTCATGCATGCGGCAACCTGTTCGTCCTCCGGTCCCTCACCAAGTTCTGGGCGCTGCCCGGACTGCGGGTGGGCGCACTGGCCGGCGAGGTGGCAGAGATCCAGGCCCAGGGTCCGCCCTGGTCTCTGAATGCCTTGGCGGAGGAAGCGATGCTCGCGGCCCTCGACGACACCTCCCACGCCAGCCGGACCCGAGCCTTTGTTGCTGAGGAGGCGCGGTGGCTGCGGGAGCGGCTCACGGAAGTGCCGGGTCTGCGAATCTGGCCCGCTACGGCCAACTACCTTTTCCTGGAAACCGGCAGCGCCGCCGAGCGAACGGCGCACGCGCTGGAAC
This sequence comes from Acidobacteriota bacterium, assembly GCA_016871155.1. Classification (GTDB taxonomy): domain Bacteria; phylum Acidobacteriota; class Terriglobia; order Bryobacterales; family Bryobacteraceae. The sequence continues at coordinate 21,332 of VFZO01000087.1, forward strand.
GGGGAGTTCTGATTCGAGATTGCCGTGGCTGGCCGGGCCTGGCCGTGGAAGGCGTACGCACCGCCGTGCGCCGCCGCTGGGAGAACGAAATTCTTGTCCGCGTTTTTCAGGAGTTCTCATGCGCCTAGCTCTCGGGACGTTCCTGCTGTTTTCGGCCGCCGCCAACGGGCAGGCGGGCGGCAAGATTGTCTCCACCGCGCCGGGCTTCACGGAGACCCTGTTTGCGCTGGGCGCCGGCCCCCGCGTGGCGGCCGTCTCGCAGTTCTGCCACTTTCCGCCGGAGGTGGAAAAACTCCCCAGAGTCGGGACCTATCTCGATCCGAATGTCGAAGCGATCGTCCGGCTGCAGCCGTCGCTGGCCCTGGTTCACGCCGAACAGAAACAGGCCGTCGACCAGTTGCGGCGTACCGGCGTGCCGGTGCTGGCGGTTCGCAACACGACGCTGGAGGATATGCTCACGTCGATTCGCCAGATCGGCGACGCGGTCGGCCTGGCGGACAACGGCGTCCGGTTGCAGCGGGACCTGCGGGCCAGGCTCGCAGCCGTCTCGCAACGGGCCGAAGGGCAGCCGCGCCGCACGCTGCTCTTCGTGGTTGGAAGGAGACCGGGCCGGCTGGACGGCATGATCGCCGTGGGCAAAGGGTCGTTCTTGAACGAGATCATTCGCATCGCCGGAGGCCGGAACATTCTGGACGATTCGCCGGTCGCCTATCCAAGGATCTCGCTGGAGGGGGTGCTGCGTTTGAACCCGGATGTCATCGTTGATATGGGCGACATGGCGGTGACCAAGGGCGTGACACGGCAACATATGGACAGCGTGGTGCGGCTTTGGGAGGCGCAGTCCGGTGTGCGCGCGGCGAAGGAGAAAAGTGTCCACGCCGTGGCGGCCGACATCTTCGTGGTGCCCGGTCCGCGCGTGGTGGAAGCGGCCGAAGCTTTCGCGCGCATGCTCCGGCCTGGGAGCACCAAGTGACGCTGCTGTCGCTGCGAGACGTGCGGTTCCGCTACGGACCATCGGCGGAAGCGCTGCGCGGCATCACGCTGGACGTTGCCTCGCCGCAGGTGATCTCGATCGCCGGTCCGAACGGCTCCGGCAAGTCGACGCTGCTCGACGTAGTGGCCGGGCTGAAGCGGCCCAGCGACGGAACATGCGAGGTGAAGGGCCGGCCGGCCGCCTCCTACAAGCGAGCCGAGTTTTGCCGATTCACCGCCCATGTGCCGCAGCAGGTACCCCAAGGGATACCGTACACGGTGGAGCAGGTGGCTCTGACCGGCCGCACGCCCCACGGCCTCGGCCTGTTCGACACCGTCGAGGACGTGCGAGCGGCGGACGAGGCGCTACGCCGCACTGGAACAGATTTCCTGCGCCGACGCCGGTTTTCGACGCTCAGCGGCGGAGAACAACAGCGTGTGTTGCTGGCCGCCGCCATTTGCCAGAGGCCGGAGATTCTGTTGCTCGACGAACCCGGCGCGCATCTGGATCCTAAGAACGAGGCCTGGCTCTGGACTTTGCTGCGCGAGCTTCGCGACGAAGGCTGTCTGGTAATCGTCGTCACGCATCACCTGAGCCTTGCGGCCCGGCACAGCGACCGCGTCTGGCTATTGCGGTGCGGCGAATTGGCGGCCGACTCAGCCCCGGCCGAAGCGTTTGACCCCGCGCGTTTGAGCGAGGTCTACGAAGTGCCGTTTCACAGGTTGGAAGATCGTGTGGGAAGGGTCTACCTAAGCTATGGCGAATGAACCGCGTACGCGGGCAAAGGCCGCGCTCTGGAGCTCCCTGGCGCTTATGATTGCCGTTGCGGTGATCGCGCCGTTCGTAGGAGGGACTTCGCTCGATTTCGGCAACTTGTCCAGGCAGGAAGGACCCGACTTGCAGATACTGCTGAGCCTGCGAATTCCGCGAACG
>VFZO01000088.1 GCA_016871155.1 Acidobacteriota bacterium
TTCGGATCTCCAATTGGCTCACCCAACGGGTGAGCCGTTTTCCGTCGCTCGATTGCGCTCATCCCGTTCAGTATCCATCACTTCCGGCCAGCTGGCCGGGGGCCAACTGCCGGATTTGGGCTGAAAGACTATGCGTTAAAAGAGATTGACCGCTGCGCGAAACATGCTGGGCTCCGCCGAGGCCTAAAGCTCCATTTCGGCAATTCGGACGTGGAACTGGACAAGCCCGGCCATGTGACGCAAATGCGGCTCGTGTTCGCAGCGGCAAACCGCCACCGGATGGCGATTGTCGTGCATGTCCGGCCGAACATCGACCACGGCCGCGCCTGGGGAGAAAAGCAAGCCCGCATATTTCTGGAAAGCGTCCTGCCACAAGCTAAAGACATTGTGGTGCAAATCGCGCATCTGGCAAGCGCTGGACGATATGAAGACGAAGGCGTAGACAAGGCGTTGGACGTCTTCGTGGCTGCGATTGCGGCCAAGGATCCTCGGATGAAACGCGTCTATTTCGATGTATCCGTGGCCGCAGGGAAGTCGAAGAGGGAGCAGTTGCAGCGGCAACTCCGGGCCATCGGAATGGAACGGCTCTTGTACGCTTCGGATTCCCCGCCGCCATCGGCGTTAAAGGCTTTTCGACAACTGCCATTGAGTGAAGAGGAACTCGGCCGCATCGAGACAAACGTCGCGCCGTACCTGCGATAGATTCCGGCCACGCGCGCGGCCAATGCGATCAATCCGTATCGGCGTCGATTCACAATCCGAGACTAACCTGGCTATCGCAAGCCGCGCTGTGTGGAGCCGTTCCCACCTGGATCATTCCGAGGCCGGGCATACAGACCGGACCGCATCCGGGCAGCCGTGCACAGCTTTTTCACGTTGCCGAACCAGTCGATCACGCAGACTGAGATCGCTCAGCGATAAACGATGCGCCAGGTGGCGTTGCCGCCGCCGATGTTTTCGGCGATGTTCATATTGGTGACGTGGCTTTGGAGTTGCGCGCTGCGCATCATATCGATCGTCTGCTGCTGCATCTGCATGCGCTGCTGGAAGCCCATCATGGCGAGCTGCGCCGCCATCATCTGATTATTGATGAATTCCTGCGCGCGCTGCTCCGGTGTGAGCTTGGCGAGGCGGGCGGCCTCGGCGGCCGATTGCTTTTGGCGCTCGGCTTCGAGTTTGGCTTTCGCTTTGGCGAGCTCGGCGACGCGCGCGTCGTGCATGGGCTGGATCTGCGGGAAGGCGGCGGAGAACTCGCGTCCCCAGGCGAGGCGCATCTCGGTTTTCTCGTGCTCGGGGCGCGTGGGCCAGCCGCTCTTGGTGTTGGCCCAATCGAAGGGCAGGTCGAGAATCTGCTGACGGCGGGTATCGCTGAGTTTCGTCCAACCGGCGAGCAGGCGTTTGAGCAGCGCCTTGGTCAGATCGTGCGAGGGCGCGAAGACCGGCTGGCCGACCACTTCGTTCAAGGCGAAGACGACATGTTCGGCGTATATTCGGGCGACATGCGGCGTGAGTGCTTGCGGACCGGGTGTTAGGGCAGGATGGGCAGCTTGGTAGCGCGCAAAGAGCCAGCGAGCGAGGTCGTGGCCTTCCTCGGCTTGGCGGCGGAGTTGCGGGATGCGCTCCTTCTGCAGGGCGCGGCGTTTGTCGTCATGAAACGGGTCGTCGAGGTAGCTCATATCGATTTCGCCGATCTTCACGCCGATGCCCTGACGGAGGAACAGGAACACGGCGTCCTGGCCCCCGTTGCGGTCGTGCAGGGCGATCAAGCGGCGGCGCAGGTCGTTGCGTTCGGAGTTGACGAGCGGGACTTCGAGCGACCATTCGAAGTAGCGGATCATTTTGCGCAGGTCGCCTTCGGTCAGATAACTGCGCTGGGTGTTCATCTCGTTCAACAAGTTGGCGAAGGCGTCGGAAGATGGCTTGGTGCGCGGCGGATGGGTGGATTGATTCGTGTTTTCAAGGATTCCGTCGGTATCGAGCCGGGCGTCGTTCTGATTGCGCGGCTTCAGCAGGGCATCGAGTTTGGCGTCATCTGGCGATGGCGCCGCGGCGGTGGCGGTCTTGGGGAGCTTGGCGAGCAGATATGCGGCTTCGCGGTCGCCGGCCTGGGCGCCGCGTTCGAGCGTGGCCAACACGGCCGGCCGAATCCGCGCCAGTCCGGCGGCGCGCTCACCAGAGGGCAGGTTGTCGATCTGGCGTTTGCCTTCGATCAGTTGCAGGCGCAGGCTCTGTTTGGCGGCCCAGTTGGCCTTCAGGGACTCACGGAAGAAGTCGATGTCGGCGGGGTCGATGCGGACATCCAAGATGTTGCCCATCGCCATGGTGTACTCCCAGACGAGCTTTTCCGTGAGCGGCGGCTGACCGGGAGCGAGGATCGCCTCCTGTCCGGCGAGCAGAGTAGACAGGAGAAGTGCGGCGGGGAGACTTTTGCGCAAGAGGTGACCTCAGCCGTCATTGTACTTCAGGGCGTGCCAAGAACAGCCGCTTTTGGGGGGCACCCAACCCGGCGCTGACCGTGTGTTGTGGCAGCGTTGGAGGCTTCGGTCGAATCGCTTTGGTGATTCGCTGTGTGAAGGCGAATCAGAATTCGCCCGGCGTCACGATCTGCCCCGGCCGCTCCGAGTTCGGATGGCCATTAGCGACTACGAAGGTCCCGTTCACCATTACGTAGTCGAAGCCCTCGCTGAACTGGTGCGGTTTGGTGAACTCGGCCTTGCTGGCGACTTTGGCCGGATCGAACAACACGAGATCGGCGGCGAAGCCTTCCCGGATTTCACCGCGCCGTTTCATGCGGAAGGTTCGCGCGGGCAACGACGTCATCTTGCGAATGGCATCTTCGAGCGTGAGCACGTTGCGCTGGCGAACGTAGTGGTCCAGAATTCGGGCATTGGTGCCGTAATTGCGGGGATGGGGCATCGATTCGCCGGGCGGTACCAGGCCGCCATCGGAAGCGATCGCGGTGAAGGGATGGGCCAGGATGCGATCCACGTCGGCGTCGCTCATGGTGTGGTAGACGACAGACGGCCGGCCCTTGAGGCGAAGTTGAATCAGGGCTTCGATCTGGCCGTCCAGAGATTTGTCCGCGCTGAGTTCTGGAATCCGCTTTCCTTCGAGCGTGCGGTCCTCCGGGAAGCTGGCGATGACGGCGAAGGTGTAGTCGTCCTGGCCCTGGCGAAGGGTTGCGTTGCGGCGCATCTCCTCGACGACGCGGCGCTTGGACTCCGGCGAGGATAGGCGTTCGCGCACGGCCGACGGGCCGTCGGCGAGGACTTCGCGCGGGAAAAATATATCGATGGACGCGCTGGCGGCGGTGTACGGATATTGATCTACAACGATGTCCAGCCCTTCGCGGCGGGCCTGCTCAATCATGGCCAGGGTGCGCGTAGATCCGCCCCAGTGGCGCTTGTCGATGATCTTGAAGTGCGAGACCTGCACGTTGAGGCCCGCTTCCTTTCCGACGCGAATCGCTTCTCGAATCGCGGGTTCGACGCTTTCGCCTTCGTCGCGCATGTGGGTGGCGTAGACTCCCTTGGCGGCCTTGGCGAGTTCGACCACCTCCGCGGTCTGCGAATACGTGCCAGGCACGTACCAAAGCCCCGTCGCGAAACCGATGGCGCCCTCGGAAATGTTTCTGGCGACCAGTTCGCGCATGCGCCGCAGTTCGTCCGCCGTAGGCGCGCGATTGGCATCACCCATGACGGCCTGGCGGACGCTGTTGTGGCCGATCAGCGCCGCGACGTTCGGCCCAATGCCCGTCTTTCGCAAGCGGTTGAACCACGCACCGAGCTCCGTATTCGAGGCGCCGCAGTTGCCGGTGACGAGTGTCGTGACCCCATCCATCAGGTAGGCGTCGGCGCGCGCCACGCGAAAGATACCGGCTTCGATGTGGGTGTGCACATCGATAAACCCGGGGGCCAGAACGCGGCCGGCCGCATCGACGGTGTTCGTTGCAGTCGCCTTGGGCAGAGCGCCGATTTTCGCGATGCGGCCGGCGCGAATGCCAACATCGGCCCGGTACCAGGGGTTGCCAGTCCCGTCGACTACGCGCGCGTTGCGGATCAGCACGTCGAAGTCAGCGGCGGCGAGCAACAGAAGCCAGGTCATAGCGAACGAATTTTGATATTCCGGAACCAGGCTTCGTCGCCGTGGTTCTGGAGCGTGATCGCGGTCCGCTTGCGCGGACGTCCGGCCAGGCCCTGGTAGACCAGCGAATCGGTGGTCCAGCGAGCGGCGACTTTTGCCTTTATCCCTTCGCCGGCCAGCGAGCCATCGACGACCTTGACTCCGTTCAGCCAGTGTTCGATGCGGTCTCCGCGCAAGACGATACGCGCCTGATTGAATTCGCCGACCGGTTTCGCGGCCGCTTGGGAGGCGGGGAGCATGGAGTAGAGTGCGCCAGCCTGGTAGAGCGGACCCCGGCGAGCGTCGGCGTGGCCGGAATCGTCGATTACCTGGTACTCGAAGCCGACGACGTATTCCTGTGTGCCGGTGGCTCGCGTGAGCGTTCGCTCCCGGATGTCCCGGTTGGCCATATCTTCGAAGCGCTTGAAGTTCTTCTGCTGGCGGTCGTCAATGATAAAGCGATCCTGCACCTGATACTTCAGACCGCTGTTTCCGTTCTTCGAGATTTTCCACTCGAAGGTGAGCTCGAAGTCACCATACTTGCCTGCGCTGAACAGGTCCTCACGAAACTTCGGGTCCTTGGCGGCCTTTAGGGCGCGGTCTTCAATGGCCCAGGAGTCCGACCCGGCTACGTGACGCCAGCCCTTGTACGATTTGCCGTCGAAGAGCAGCTTCCATCCCTGGCGCTTTTCTTCCTTGGAAAGTTTATTGGGTTCGGCGGCCAGCGCGGCAAGGCCCAGGAATACGGCCAATTTCATTGGGCTTCCCCGAGATCATACGCCTCGGTCACCTGGATGTTGACCTTGTAGGAGCCGAGGTTGTTCTGCCAGTGCCGATTGTCGTTGATGGCCAACTGTAAGCGCGCCGGTTTGGTTGAGGCCGAAGTCCATGCGGCACCGACCTTGAACACTTCACCGGCGGCGCCCCACCGCCCCACAAGCGCGCCGAATGGATGCCCATCGACGAGGTTGGTTTTGTAGTTGGGGCCTGGGACCTTGAGGCCGTCCGGATCGGTGGCCCACCCGTCGGTCGCCCACGAGAGCCGCGTGAAACCGGTGGCGGAGACGGTGGCTTTTGAGGCGGCGGACGGAACGATGGCCGTGTCGAAGAATTCGATCTGCGTGGAGTGTTGAATGGAGTGGACGTTGACGCGTTTGGAGACCTGCCGCCGCCGGACGGCGAGGACGCGAATGTCCTCCCACTTCGTCCCATCGCCAAGCGAGAATGTCTCGATTTTGCCCCGTACGATTTCGCCGCTGGAGAGGCGCACCATGCTAAGGGTCCGGTCCATGTGATCGGCATTGACGGGCACGATGCGTTCGAAGAGCCGGTAGAGCGGGCGGGGTTCGTGCTGGTCGGTGTCTTTGTAGGCTTTGAGGAGCGGCGTCAGCGCGGGCAGGCCGAGAAAGGCGAGGGCCTCGACGGCGGCGTCACTGTCTTTCCGATTGGCGCCCTGGATGGCCGCGATGCCGGAAACGATTTTCGTCTCTTCGGCGGCCGAGGCCGGTTCGGCCGAATGCACCGAGAGAATGCCGGTCAACGGAATGGAGCGGGAATTCACGCGGATGGCGGAGAGCTTGGTGGTGATCTCTTTCGACGCGCCATCCTTGGTGAGCACCCAAACGGCCGAGTCCTTGGCGGCGAGGACCGAGGCCGTCAATAGAAGAGTACGCAGAATCATGGTCTAACTATATTAAGATCAACCGAGCATGTCACTGAACCGGCGAACGTTTCTCAAAACCCTTTCCGTCCTGCCCGGCGCGGCCGCTCCGGCGAAGAACCGGCCAAACATCGTCGTCATTCTCGCCGACGATCTCGGCTACGGCGACGTGAAATGCTACAACGCCGAGTCGAAGATTCCGACGCCGAACCTGGACCGCCTGGCCGCGGAAGGGCTGCGGTTCACCGACGCTCATACACCGTGCGGCGTGTGTTCCCCTACGCGCTATGGTCTGCTGACCGGACGGTACCCCTGGCGCACCGAGTTGAAGTCGCAGGTGCTGTGGCCGTGGGACCGGCCCTTGATCGAGAAAGGGCGGTTGACGCTGCCCGGAATGTTGAAGTCGCAGGGTTACACAACGGCGGCGATCGGCAAGTGGCATCTAGGTTGGGACTGGCAGACCACCGACGGCTCGAAGGTCAACACGACGGTCCGGATCGGCGACCCGCAGCGGGAGATTCGCAATGAGTTCGCGAAGAAAGTGCTGCTGGACAAGCCGATCGGCGAAGGGCCGACGACCCGAGGATTCGACTACTACTTTGGCGTAGACCTTCCGAATTTTCCGCCATACACATTTATCGAGAACGACCGGTTAACGGCGCCCGCCACCGAGCCAAAGCCGGCCGGGATGTTCGGCTGGCCAGGGATGATGAAGCCGGGCTGGAAACTGGAGGGGGTGCTGCCGGAACTGACCCGGCGAGCCGTGCGCTATGTGACGGAACGGTCCCAGCAGGATCAGCCGTACTTTCTGTACTTGCCGCTCTCGTCTCCGCACACGCCGATCGCCCCGGACGGGGAGTTCAAGGGCAAGACCGGTATTGGCGACTACGGCGACTTCGTTTTTCAAACAGACTGGTCGGTTGGTCAAGTGATGGATGCGATTCGCGCGTCGGGAAAGGCCGCCAACACGCTCGTGATTTTCACGTCGGACAACGGGCCGGAGAACCTGACCTATCCGGTGCTGAAGGAGCATGGCCATGCAAGCCAGGGCGGCTTGCGCGGAGCCAAACGAATGCTTTGGGAAGGCGGGCACAGGGTCCCCTACATCGTCTGGGGGCCAGGACGCGTTCCGGCCGGCGGCACGTCCGCCGAGATTGTCTGCCACACCGACATAATGCCCGCGATCGCGGCGATCACAGGATACAAGCTTCCGAACGACGCGGCAGAGGATGGCTACGACGTGTCGCCAGCGTGGCTGGGAAAGAGGCAGCCGAAGCCGATTCGCGCGGCGACGGTGCATCACTCGATCAACGACAAGTACGCGGTGCGGCAAGGCGAGTGGGTCTACATCGACGACAACGCGACGCATGGGCCGGCGGAACCACAATGGTGGCGGGACCAGTACGGCATCAAGCCGCACTCACTGCCGGGCGAATTGTTCCATTTGAAATCCGACCCGCGGGAACAGAAGAATCTCTACGATTCGGAGCCGGCCCGCGTGAAGGCGATGAAGGCGCTGCTGGATCAATACCGGGCGGCGTCGCGGAGCGTCCCGAAGCGGTAGCTTGCGGATTACGGCAGCTTCACTTCGGTGTGGCACTGGCCGCAATCCGGAGCTAGACTGAATTTTTCATCGTGACAGCGGAAGCAACCCGGCGAGTTGTTGTGCCCGAGGTGATTTGGATGCAGACCCCAATCCAGCTTGCGCTCAGGCGAAACGTTGGCGTTGTAAATTGCGAGGATTGCCGGGTCTTCGATCGTCTTTCCGGCTTCCGCTTTCGAAGCGTAGGTTTTCTGGAGTTGTTCCAACGCCGTCTTGCGAATCCAGGGTTTGTTGAGGTCCAGGGCGCCGGACTCTAACGCTTCATCCACAGCGGCCTCGGCTGTCTGGAAAGAATGGGCGGGCCGGTTGTGGCAGTCCACGCACGTCATCGGCTCGCCGCCCTTGAGATTTTTCGGCGCTTCCTTTTTGGCGTCCGCCCAGTCCACGCGCACATTCCGGTGCGCCTGGTGGATTCGCCGGGACTTGAAAAGATACGCGGTGCGCTGCCGCGTATTCCGCTCATCGGAGGAGAATGTGACGTAGAGCTTGACTTTGTCCTGGTGCCCGGCCTCCAGGTTGTGGCATTTTCCGCACATCTCAGCGACGGTGGGAAGATTGTGGACCGGCGTGGGAATCGGCCGCGAGTAGTTGCCGCTGAGGAAACTGACTAGCTGGTGCAGGCCGTTCGTTTTAGCGGCGATGAATCCCTGCGCGCCCGGGGCGACGTGGCAATCCACGCATTTTACGCCGGCATGCGCGCCCCGGCCAGCCGCGTGGAATTCCGGGTTCATCACGTGGCAGGCCGTCCCGCAGAAGTTGGGACTATCCATGGAACGGACCGCTGAGTACGTCAGGTGGGAACCGATGATGAGATTCGCCGCGGTGGTAATGCCGAAGACCAGAGCCAAGCGCCGGCCGGCGGAGGCGATTTCCTCCTTCCTGCCATGAAGCCGAATACCGAGAGGAATCAGAATGAGGCCAAGAATGAGACCGGCCAACAACGCCGCGTGGACGAGTCCCTCGTAGGGATTTCCGGAATCGCCACGCAGCAGCCAGAGCACGGCCACGGAGTTCACGAGCACGAGGCCCGCGATGCTTACCGCGTTGTCGACTAAACGGCGCATGGGCTATTTCTTACATGCCTTTAGATCTTTCGACTCCTTGTAGCATTCGCCGGTCTTGTTCAGAGTCTTGTCCTTTGCTGACATGGCAGGAGGCGCAGCCGGTCTTTTCCTTCTTCGACATTTCGGGAGTTGCCCCCGCTTCGGTTGTCGTGAACAGCCAGCCAGCCGCCACGACTAGCGCCGTTGTAACGATGCGAACGAGCTTCATTTTACCCTCCAAGATTTTCTATCGCAGGAGCCGCAGACCGGCCATGAACTGATGCGACCGGAAGGTCTCAAACAGAAAGAACGGCTGCGAAAATCCAAACCAGCGGTACTCCGCCGTCGCATAAACACGCGGGTGGATGGGAATGGAGACGCGGCCCTGCGGTTGGTGAAAGTGCGACGGACGAGAGCCCGCCGATCGGTAGGACGAACCGCCCACGGTGAGGGCGGCCTGTTTGGGCAGTACAAGATCGAAAAAGGCATTCACGCTATGCCCGTCGTCTCGAAACACGGACCGGTCCCGGCGGAGAAGTTCGGGCACTGTGTAGTCGAGGTTACTGCGCGTCGAGAAGCGGGCATAGTCGACACTGAAGTTCCCACGCTTGTGACGCCATTCGATCGACGCGGCCGCCTGGCGCTGTTTCAGCTCGAAAGCGCCGAATTGTGGCGGATTTTGATTGTCGAGCACGCCAAAATTGAACTGCAGCGAAAGATTGGAAAGGAGTTCGCAGCGAGCTCGCAGGCGCAGCCGGTCAAAATCGCCGAGGCTGGACCGGAAGAGAACCTGCGACGACCTCGCCGATTCCAGATCGCCGAAGACGTTCCATTTCGGCTTCAGACGAAGGTTGAATCCCGCCATCCAGGTGTGACGTCTGGACTGTCCCGGGCCGCCCGGGAAAAGAGCGGTGCGCGTCCGGCCATCCGCCCATGAATACCGGTGGCCGCCGCGCAGCGCCAGGGACGCCTGGGGACGGAATACAACGTCTAACTGCTGCTGGTTCTGATTCCAGACCAGGCGGTCCCACGAAGAGGCGCTGTGGAATCGATCCGTGTAGAGCGACTCAGAAATGGTTAACTTGCCGTTCGGCCGGACCTCCATGTGACCGTTTGCGGTGGTGTGGGGTTGCTTGGAAGCGGCCAGCCAGCGGAGCGACTGCTGATCGGCGAAGACGAGAGCGTCGAGATCGACGAAAAGCCCACGGTTGTTCTGCCGATAATCAATGCTAGTGCGAGGTTGGCTGAATAGAAAGTTTCCGGACAGGTCGAGCCATTCGGCCGGCCGCAAGGCGGCGGCGGCCCGGCTATAGAGGCTTCGTCCGGTGACGTTATAGGTTTGCAACAGCTCGTTGAGCACCAGACGCCGTCCCAGAAACAGGGACGCGCGGTTGCCCTCGTTTCGAGTGCCGGTGAAGACGCGCTGATCGTCTTGAATGAACAGTCCGCCTTGCTCGAGGGTCAGATGGCCGCGCTTGGTATTCCACTCCACGCCGCCTCGCACGTTGTGGGTTGCATCGTCGAGTGTGTTGGCGACCGGATACTCGTTCCCATCAGAGACGAAGGTTGTGACGCCGCGGCCGTCGCCGCCATCGCGTGTCCAGGCGGCGTACGGCTTCCAGCTTCGACCGCCGAATTCAAAGAACAGGTCTGTGAAACGGCGGCGGGTATCGAAGGCGCGCTGGTTGAGAAAGACACCCCGATCCAGTAATGGATTGGCATACGAGGGCATGGCGTTGAAGTAGGCGGTGTCGCGATGATCTAGGCGCATGTGAACATTTGCCCACTCGCCATCCGCCTTGAACCACGCCGACGGATCGCCGCCCCAGCCGCCGGCCGTGGCGCGGAGCCTGGTTCCGGCATTGTATTGAAAGCCGAGCAGGCGCGGCCCTTCGCCGAGATTGACGATTCCGCGGTAGGTGTCGAGCGAGCCGCGCAGATTGGCGTTCCAACGGTAGCCGAGGTCGACTTGTTGAGCCGCAAGAGGAAGTCCCATTAGCCAGGCGAGTCTCATCGAAGCAAGTACCTCGATACGTGCGAGCCGTGCACTTTCACGTGGCAGGTTGTGCAGTTGCGGAACCGGGTATCGCGCAGGTTGTGGAAGGCCGGCAACGCCGAGCCGGGTTGCGCTCCGGCGGTGGTATTTGAGTGGCATTCCAGGCACTGCAAGTGCACCTGCGCTCGATTGAGCATTCTGGGGTTGACGGATCCATGCGGCTCATGGCAACTGGCGCAGCCCTCCTGCTTGACGGGAGCGTGTTCAAAAGTAAAGGGTCCTCGCTGCGGGGCATGGCACTTGACGCAGCCGGGCTCATTGGCGCTGGTGGCGGCGAAGGAATTGGAGAGCGTGCGGCCGTGCGGGTTGTGGCAATCCGCGCATTTCACGCTCGCCAAGGGATGATTGTAAGGTCTGCGGAATTCGGCCACCGTAGCGGAATGGCAGCGGGAACACGAGTCGTTGACGGTGTGCTTGCCATGCTGTGAATGGCAGTCCGAACAAGTTACCTGACTGCGCTCATGGCCACCGCGCGCACGGCCGGGGTGGCTGGCGTGGCAGGTAAGGCAGGTCTTGCCGTCGCCGGTCTTGACGTCGTTGGGGTCGCCGGACTCGGAGTGGGCCTGGACGTTTGTGTGGCAGGCGCCGCAGGAATTCCTGCTCCGGTGGTGCCGGTTGCCGCCGAAGCTTTTCACGACCTCCTCATGGCAACTGGCACAGGATGCGGGCATCTGAAATTCCTCCTCCTTCTTCTCCTGGCCTTGGAGGGGATGCGGGAGGGCAACCAGGAGAAGAAGGAGTGTCCAGCGGGGGCTAGCGTGCATGCACGCGGTCCACGCTAAATTCGGAGTTGCGGCCGTGACAGACCGAGCAACTCTCGCCGATGGGCGCGGTATTGACCTGCGCGTGAGCGGCGGCCGCGATCGAGGAGTGACAGCTCAAGCAGGCGTTTGCCTCCGGCTTGCGCAACTCCAACGGTCCGGCGGGTTCCCTCACGTCCCGCAACCCCCGCGGCAACGGCAGTTGCTGCGAATTGTTGATGTGGCATCCAACGCAGTTCGAGCGAACACCCGGGTACGCGACATGGCTCCAATCCGCGCCTCCCAGCACGTAGGGCTCCCCGAGTTCCTTTCCGCTGTGGATGCGGTGAATCATGGCGGTGAACTGACCGCTCTGTTTCGAGTCCGCATCGACCAGATCGGCGTTGTGGCACATCGCACACTGTTCAACGGTGTTCTGCGTGCCATGAAACGTCAGCCTGACGTGGCAGCTATTGCATTTGGCAGTGTCGACGATCCGGCGCCGGGCGACGGCCCGGGAGTTGTCGACGGCGAAGAAAGTCTCCACGCTTGTGGCGATATCGTCGGCCTGGCGTTGCTTCGCCGTTCCTGGATTCAGTTGCAGCCGCTGCCGGCCCGTGAGCGATATTCGATAGGTACCCTTCGCATCGGCGGGAATGGCACTCGGGAAAAGGAACCGGTACGTCCCGTCGTTGACGGTTTCCGCACGGCGCGCATCCCCGGAGACGGCGCCGAGGTGATCGGTGGCGGGCCCCGAGAGGTACACATTGAGACGGTCCATGGTGCTGAGGGCCACTGGCTGATCGGCGTTGTTGCGAATCGAGAAGGTCACCACGGGCTGCTTGCCAGCCACGGCGTCGTCCACGCGGACGATTCCCAGCTTGACGCCTTTTAGGAACGAAGAAAAGTTCGGCACAACATGGGCGCCGGAGACCGAGGCGTCGTAGTCGCCATCGCCCTGCGGGATATGGCATCTGGAGCAGTTGTTGTCATTGGCCTGTGGAAGGTCGCGATGGCCGGTGCCGGTGGCAAAGTTGATGTCGTCGTGGCAAGAGCCGCACGCGGCGCGCGTGGGGTTCGACAGGTGGGCCGTGGACACGGCGTCCTTGTGACATACCGCACAGTTCGAGGTGCCGCCGCTGGCCGAAAATTTGATGGCGCTGTAGTCAACGATTCCGCCGAAGCCATTGAGTTGATATTTGCCTCCGGCTTTCACTGAAGGCAGGGCCGAGCCAGAGTGGATTTTGTGGGACATTACACCCATGTCGAGCGTGTTTCCGGTGACAGGATCGGTAGATTGGGGTTGATGGCAAAGCACACACATTTCCATGCCGCGGCGGGACCCGCCGTGAAAATTCAGGTCCTCGTGGCAGCTGTTGCAGGTCTCCGTACGGATGATGTCGTGCTTTCGCACCACCGCTCCGCCGGCCGGTACGAAGTTGAAGACATTACTGGAGTAATGAATTCCCAGGTCGAATTCCGCTAAATTCCGATTGCCATACACGCCAATTGAATGTGTCGCGGTTCGATCGGCGTTGGCCGGGGCCTTTGTCTGAAAGGTATACCTATACAACCCTTCGTCAAGTTTTGTGAATCTCCCGCCAGCGTCGGCAGCCGCCTGCACCGCTTGGCGGCCTGTGCCGGCAGCGGTGCGGATACGGGTTGTATAGGAGGTGTAATGGCCGGCGTTAGCGGGCAAGACTGTGGCCACAAAGCTAAGGGCTACTGAGCCTGGCGTTGTGATGCCTTCGCGATCGAGCGGCAGACCGCGAGGGTCGGTGAGCCGGACGTCAGCGGAAATGGTACCGTCCGCCGCGATGACCGCCGCGGTTATTCGAGCGGTGAGGCCCGGGCGGACGAAGTTTATGGTTCGTTCGTCCGCGTAAAACGCCTTCTGAGAAGGCAGATACGGGCCCTTCTTCTCCGCGGCCAGTACGAAGAGAAAGCACACGGCGAATCGTTTTCCCAACCTTTAGGCCCTCCCAGAGGCCAGTTATAGTCTACGCACAATACAATAATTAAAATAGCTAGTAAGTGAACAATTTTGCTGTTAGTCTTGGGATAGATCGTGAAGAAAATAGGACTTTTTTCGTCCTATTGGACAACAAAGGTCCTATTTGTTTTCTACTCGGCGAGGATTGTGGACACGGCCTCGACGCGTTCCCTGGTGACACTGTCCGTTGCCCGAGTGGTCCACTCGGCGGGCCGGTTAGCGAAACAGCGCCTGCAGTCCCTTTTCTCCGCACTCGATACGGGCAGGAGAAGTCAGGACGGAAACAAACGCTGCGCGGGTGCCCGATGCGAGGGCCATCCGGCCAGCACATCCAATCGATGCAGCGCTAGAAGGTGATTGAGAGAATCGCTTCGAACTGATTCTTTCGCGAGTTATAGGACTGATTGTCGAACGTCTTGTCCAACCACCGCGTGAAGCGAAACTCAGGAACAATCCGGAATCCGAAGTCGTCGTTGTACTGGAAGCCGATGCCGCCCGTGAAGCCGCGCGTGAGATTCGACTTTTGCGGAATGGGCGCGTTATCCGTGGTGGTGTTGCCCGCGATGGTGGCGGTCCGTGTGGTGCGGATTTGGTTCACCTTGCGAAACGCTCCGCCGCCCTGCACAAACACGCGCAGTCCGCGCGCTGTGTGGTCCTTGTCGTAACGGCGGAACAGGAGCCCGTAGTCGTGATACCGGATCGAGGAGTTCTCCTTGAAATCGGTGATCTTGCGCTCGTCGGCGGTGGTGAACGGGTTGTCGACGCCGTCGATGGTGGTCCGGTCGGTCTCGAGCTTCGACCCGTGAATCATAAACGTTCCGGCCAGCGCCATTTTCTTCGGCAGCGCAACCTGAACGACTCCGCCCCATCCCAGCATTTTCCCCTTGGTCTTCGTGTTCGAGGTGATGGAAAGAGTTGCGGTCGGGTTCTGCGCAAATTCTCCATCTCCCACCGGGACCAGGACTAGCGCACCTAGCGATGCGCCGGCGGAGATTTTCCTGACGAAGTGCTCCTTCTTCAGCACGGCGGGGTCGGTCTTCGAAGAGCTGACTTCCGGTTTGGCGGCGGGCGGCGTCTGCGCCATTCCAACGATGCTGGCTGCGGCTAGAGTGAGCAGCCCCTGACGAATCATTCCCATAGGCAATCTTTCTATTCTATCGTCCTTCTTTTGGTATATGCTCGAATGCTGGAACCATGAGCAATCACACTTTTCCTGCCTTGCACAATGCCATGTGGCCGGGACTGGTCGGCAAAGGGCCGGACTCGGAGCCACCGATTTCACTCGACACCATGCTGGCTTTGACGTGCGCCGCGAACGTTGACGGCGTAAAATTCGATGGTGTAGACCTTTTTCTGTCGTTGCCGCACACGGATATCGATTCGACCGACGACGATCTAAAGAAGCTGGCCGACGACATCGGAGGGCGCGGTCTGCGCGTCGGTTCGATGGTGGCGCCCGTGTGGGGCCCGACGGGCGGCGGATCGGCGATGGGCGACGACGCCGAGCAGGAGAAATTCCTGACGCAGGTACGAAAGGCGTGCCGGATCGGCAAGCGGCTGCGCGAGCTTGGCGTGCGAAAGTACGGCGTCGTCCGCATCGATTCCGCCGATAGCCCGGCGCATTGGGCCGCGGATCCAGAGGGCAATACGAAGCGAATCGCCGGGACGTTTCGTAAGGCGTGTGACATTGCGCAGGAGTACGGCGAGCGGCTGGCGGCCGAGGGCGAGATTTGTTGGGCGGCGATGCATAGCTGGCGGCAGAACGTCCGGTTGCTGGAGATGGTCGGACGGCCGGAGACGCTGGGATTTCAGGCCGACATGGCGCACACGATGCTGTTCACGCTGGGATACAACGCGCCGGAAGACGCCCTGCTGCCGGAAGGTTTCGATTTCGCCGATCAAGCGAAACTGGCCGACGCCTACAGGACGATGGCGCGGGCACTGCGGCCATGGATGATCGACTTCCACGTTGCGCAGAACGACGGCACCGTGAAGGGTTCCGGCTCCCACGATAAGACGGGGCGTCACTGCCAGCCGGCCGATCCGAACGGCAGGCTCGACATTGTGCGGGATGCGGGCGCGTGGCTGCGCGACGACGCGGGCAACATTACCAAAGCCGTGCAGCACATCTGTTGGGACGGCTGCATGTTTTCGAATGATGTGATGATGAACCCGCAGACTTGGAACGACGTGCTGCGCACGATGATCGCGGTGCGGAAAGCGCATGGGTGGAGCTGAAAGGAATGAAGAAGCTAAACGTTGGCATGATTGGCTACGGCTTCATGGGCCGGACGCATTCGAACGCATTTCGCAAGGTGACGAACTTTTTCGACGTGCCGTTTCAGCCGGTGCTCAAGACGCTCTGCGCGCGGAATGCGGAACGCGCCGGAGCGTTCGCCGCCAAATGGGGATACGAAGGAATTGAAACGGACTGGCGGAAGGTTGTGGCTTCGCCCGATATCGATGTGATCGATATCGCGAGCCCGAACGATACCCATCGCGAGATTGCCATCGCCGCCGCACAGGCGGGTAAGATGGTGATGTGCGAAAAGCCGCTGGGCCGCAACGCCGCCGAGTCGCAAGAGATGGTGGACGCCGTGGAAAAGGCCGGTGTGCCGAACACGGTTTGGTACAACTACAGGCGCGTTCCCGCGGTGACGATGGCGAAACAGCTGATCGACGAAGGCCGGCTGGGGCGCATTTTCCATTACCGCGCAAAGTTTCTGCAGGATTGGACGATCTCGGCGGACCTGCCGCAGGGCGGGGAAGGATTGTGGAGACTGGATGTCAACGTGGCCGGCAGCGGTGTGACGGGCGATCTGCTCGCGCACTGTATTGATACGGCGATGTGGCTGAACGGGGGCATCGAAGAGGTGTCGGCCGTCACGGAGACTTTCGTGAAGGAACGCAAGCATAACCTGACCGGCAAGACCGAGCCGGTGAGCATCGACGATGCGAGTTTATTTCTTGCGCGATTCAATAACGGTTCGCTTGCGACGTTTGAGGCGACCCGCTATGCGCGCGGCCACAAGGCGCTTTACACGCTCGAGATCAATGGCGAGCACGCATCGATCTTCTGGGATCTTCACGACCTGCACCGCTTGCAGTACTTCGACCATAAAGACGAAGGCCGGCTTCGCGGATGGCGCTCTGTTCACATCACCGACGGCGATCATCCCTACATGAAGAACTGGTGGGTGCCCGGTTTGCAGATCGGCTATGAGCACACGTTTATTCACCAGGTGGCCGATTTCCTGCAGGCGGCGGGCGGCGGCAAGAGCCTGGCGCCGACGTTCCGCGACGGACTGGCGACGGACCACGTGACCGATGCCGTGCTGGCGTCGGCACGCAGCCGCGCATGGACCAAAGTGAACGGATAACAGCGCTACGGGAGCGCAACTCTTCCGCTCCATTTGCCGTATGTTCGCCGTCGACCGTCTCGCCGGCCGCCGGCCCCGTAAGGGGATAATCCGGAAGCCCGCGTTTACAAGCAGCGGCTGAACGTGATAAAGCATAGGGCACCTATGCATCTCGTTTCGCGAACACTGCCGGCCGCCTTTGCTGCTTCCCTGCTTCTGGCGCAGACAACCGGCACCGGAACCCTTGTCGGTACAGTGTCCGACTCGACGGGCGCCGTACTGGCCGGTGCAAAGGTCACCGTCGTGAATATCGACACGGCCTTTGTAACGGAGTCCCCGACCAATTCCGAAGGCGGTTACTATGCGCCGTACCTGGCGCCCGGAAGCTATCGCATCACGATCGAGGCGGCCGGATTCAAGCGTCACGTACGGGAGGGCATCCAGATTCGCTCCGGCGAGATCCCGCGCGTGGACGTGCAATTGGAGATCGGGGCGGTGACCGAGTCGATCAAGGTGGAAGGAGGCGCTCCGCTGTTGGAGACCGAGACTTCCGCCGCCGGCGCCGTGCTTTCCGGCGACATGCTTTTGAAGATTCCGGTGAGTCAAAAACGGGCGATCCGGATGCTCTTCTACTATCCGGGCACGGGATCCATCAATGGATTTCACGTGCTGGGGCAACGATCGCGAGCAATGGGATACCAAGTGGACGGCGTGAACGGCAAGGAGCCGGGCATCGGAAATATCGGCGGAACGAACGAACAGATCTCCACGACGCAGGATGCGTTTCAAGAAGTGAAGGTTCACACGACAGGCGTACCCGCCGAACACGGGCATTCGGCGGGCGGTTTGATGTCGATCGTATTCAAGAGCGGCACCAATCAGTTTCACTTTTCAGCGGAGGACCGGCTGATTCGCAAGGAGATGATTCACCGGCAGTACCTGGAGCAGTTGCCGCGGACGAATCCGTTCACGTATCACGAGACGACGTTCCTGGGGTCGGGGCCGGTGAAGATTCCGAAGGTCTACGACGGAACCAACAAAACGTTCTGGCTTTCCGGATGGGAGCAGCATTTTGAAGATGCCGGCACGTCGAGCGCACAAATCACAGTGCCTTCGGCGGCGATGTATGCCGGCGATTTTTCGTTTGGAGGACAGACCTCGCCCCGGCCCGTACCGATCTACAACCCCCATACCACGCGGCAGAGCGGCGGGACATGGACGCGCGATCCGTTTCCGAATAACCAGATTCCGCGTAGTCTGATCGACCCGGCAGTGGCGAACTTCCTGAATCGCAAGCCGCTGGCCGAGGCCAACCAGGCAGGGATTCCGACGGCGACCGGGCCGATCAACAACCTTGTGATGAACCAGATCAAAAAGATCCGGCGCATTCGCTGGGACGAGAAAATCGATCACCAGTTCAACGCGAATCATAAGATTTTCGGCCGGTACTCCCATGCCGCGCACCGGGCATGGAAGGGCGACCATCAAGCACAGTTCGACCATTGGCGCGACATCGACCCGAACGCCCAGCCCGCGCCGGTGGACCACATCAATATGGCGTTCTCCGACATGCTGATCCTCTCGCCGGCAATGAGCAATGAGTTTCGCGCGGGCTTTAACCGCCGCGCACGCTACGAGACGGCACTGACCCGGAATCAGGATTGGGCGAAGCAATTGGGGATTCCGAACACGTCCGGCGAGACGTTTCCGTACTTCAACATCGGCTTCGGGCTGGCCGGCCTCCCCAGCTTTCAGAACATTGGCGAGGATTTCACGTTTCAGAACAACTTCACCTGGGTGACCGGCAAGAACACCTGGAAGATGGGCTATGAACTAATTCGAACCCGTTATAACGGAACCGCGGGCGCGCTGCCCGGCGGCACGTTCAATTTCGGCGGAACGAATCTGCCGTTTACGCCGAATACTGGGCAAGGCTTCGCTTCGTTCCTTCTGGGCACCGTGACGAGCGCCACATTCACGCGCGAGCAAGCCAGTTGGCTACCGCGTTGGTGGAGCCATCAATGGTACGTGCAGAACGATTGGAAACCGGTCCGGGGGCTGACACTGAATCTGGGAGTGCGCTGGTCGTACGAGTCGCCGTTTCAGACCAAGTATGGTCAACAGAGTCAGTTCGACCCGAACGTCCGAGACCCTATCAGCGGTTTGATGGGAGCGATAACTCATCCCAAGGGCGGTCTGGCTCGCGGCGACACGAACAACTTCGCTCCCCGCGTTGGGATTGCCTGGAACTTTCATCCGAAGTTGGTATTCCGCAGTTCCTTCGGCGTGATCCATCAGGACATTTTTTCCACGGCAACCAACATCATGTTCCAGGAGTATTTGGCCACGGCTACGATCGCCGCTCCGGTGGGCGACCCCCAGCATGTCTTCCGGCTGGCGCAGGGACCACCGAGTTTTCAGTTCAATCAGCAGGCGGACGGCTCGGTACCGTTTGTCGGCCAGAACTTCGGCGGACGCGCGGCGGCGCAGTGGGATCCCGGAATGCGCATGCCGTATGTCATGAACTGGGCCGGCGGACTGCAATGGAGCTTCGCACGGAACTGGGTTGGCGAGGCGCGGTACGAGGGTCAGTCCGGTGTGGGCCTGATTAACAACTGGGATACCAACGTTGTCCCGCTGAACGTGTCCAGCGACCCGGCGGTGTTGAATCAAATCTTCACGGCCGTACAAAACCACAAGCCCTATACGCAGTTCGGCTCGATGAATTTGTTCTCGAACTTCGGGCACAACTCGTATCATTCCGGTACGTTTCGCGTTGAAAAGCGCTACGACAGAGGGTTGAGCTTCAACGCCTTCTACACATGGTCGAAGACCATCACCGAGACGGAAGGCGAGACGGGCGATAGCGGCATCACCTTCTACAATCGCCGGCTGGAAAAGGGGCGCGCCAGCTACGACATCAACCATCGCATGGTTGGCGTGATGGCGTGGGAGTTGCCGTTCGGCAGGGGCCGGCGGTTTTTCTCAGGCGCCGGCCGCGTGAACCACGCGATCGGCGGCTGGGAGTTGACCTGGACACAAACGCTGCAATCCGGACCTCCGTTCACGGTCGGTGTGGGTGGCAGCCCGAACCGGTATTTACCGGGCGAGACGCGTCCGAATATCTCGACATCGTTCCAGGACGCTTATGCGCCGAACTGGACGATGGGACCGAATCGATTTCCATTCTCCGCGCAGACGCCCTACCTGAATCAGAACTCCTTCTCTTATCCTGCCGCCTTCACGGCGGGAACTCTTGGTCGCAACACGTTTGAGGCTCCGGGCCTGAATTGGACGCAGTTGTCG
Organism: Acidobacteriota bacterium; assembly: GCA_016871155.1. Taxonomy (GTDB): domain Bacteria; phylum Acidobacteriota; class Terriglobia; order Bryobacterales; family Bryobacteraceae. The sequence goes on from VFZO01000088.1 coordinate 19,883, forward strand.
CTAGCGAAGTGGTGGCAGCTCGGTGAACGCTACCGCTTCCAGCTTCGGCTCGACGCTAACAACTTTCCGATTAAGCAACCGCAGTTCAGCTCTCCGAACGCGACGTTCAACCTGAACAATCCAGGCGCCTTCGCGCGCATCTCCGGAACGCGAGGGAGTTTCTCCGACGTCGGAACGTCCAACGCGAACATGCTCTTAGTTCTGAAATTTCAGTTCTAACGGCGTCAGCTTTCGGCGGACCGCTCGGCGCGGCTCGAAAGGTACTTGCCAAGGGCGACGACGAGTAAGGCACCGCCTAGCTGAAGGGCTATCTTTACGGGCTCAGCGATGTGGACAGCGCTCTCCACTACCGGGTCGGTCAGGATCATGTCCGCCCCCACCCGGCCCAGAATGGCCGCGCCGGCCCAAATAATCAGCGGATACTTGTCCATCAGCGTGGAAAGCAGCGAACTGGTGAACACCACGAATGGAATGCTAAGGCCCAGGCCAAACAGCAGAAGCGCGAAGTTTCCCTTGGACGTCCCCGCCACTGCCAGCACGTTGTCGGTGGACATCGTTATGTCGGCCACCAATATGTACCAAACTGCGGACCAGACGCTGTGAGCGTGATGATGGCCGGCCGCTTCCTCCGCCGCGTCGGTGAGGAGTTTGATCGCGATCCAGAAGATCAAGATTCCACCCACCAGTTTGAGGTACGAAATCGTTAGCAGCTTGGACGCGAAAAAGGTGAGAACGATACGCAGCACTACGGCCACGCCAGCGCCAAGTGCGATTCCAATTTTCCGCTCCTTTTCGGGAAGCGATTTGACGGCCATGGCGATGACCACCGCGTTATCACCCGCAAGCAGCAGGTCGATCAGGACGATCGTCAGAATGTCGAGAACAAGAAGAGCGGAGAACTCCGGCATATTGGGAACGAATCTATGAAGGTAACACGTCGTTCCACCGCGGGGTACATTGCGGACCGTTTTGCGCCCGTCGTCGCGCGCGGGTTCCGCCGGCGGAGCCCGGCCGCCCATGCCTTTGCCTGTCAGGGCCGCCGATCCCGCGAGTGCAAAACGCATTTTCTCCAGCTACCATTGGCGAATGCCGGTCTTGTACTATGCCCTGCTGGTGACGGTGTTTGTCGTGATCTTCCTGCGGAAAGCGCGCTTCCACTTTGAACGCATTCCGAAGCTTTCGTACGAGCCGGGCATGCCGGACATCGACGAAGAGAAATGGTTGATCGAAGGCTCCACGAATGTCAATCTCGCCCGCGTGTTTCTTTCCGCGGCCGCCCGATACATGGACGACGAAAAGGTGGATGAACTGCGCGTGATCCTGCGAAATGAGCCAAGCGGATTCCTGGAGCGCGTCCTGGCGCCCTACGCAATGGCGCTGGCTTTTTGCGGCCTTCGGCCCGGAGAGCCGCCGTTTGCCGACATCGTGGTCCGGCGCGCGGCGGGGGGAGGTCGAAAGAGAGTGGTGCGCGCCGAACACATGGGCACCGTATTCGGCCGGGCCCCCTATTTGCGCGCTCACGCATTTTCGTCGCTGGCGGTCACACCGTTCATACTTGTTGCGGCTCTCACCTTCGCCGCGTGGCTGCCGTTGTTGGCTCTGCTAACGGCGAGCGGCCTGTATCGACAGGCCGCTCTCTTTGCCGTATTGCCAACGGTACTGCTATTTCCCTGGTATCGGAACGCGCTGGCGCTCTACGCCCCGATAGCGATCTATCTGCTGCCGCTGGCGCTAAAACGTCAGCCCGAGTGAGCCGTTGAAGATGGCTTCGGCGTTGGACCAATTGACCACGTTCCACCAGGCGTCAACGTAGTCCGGGCGGCGGTTCTGGTAGTTGAGGTAGTAGGCGTGCTCCCAAACGTCCAGGCCAAGCACGGCTGTCTTGCCGTCCATAATCGGCGAGTCCTGATTCGCCGAAGAGGTGACTTCGACCGAACCGTCGGCGTTCTTCACAAGCCATGCCCAGCCGGAGCCGAAGCGGGTAGTGGCGGCCGTCTTGAACGCTGCCTTGAACGCGTCGAAGCTGCCGAATTTCGCGTTAATCGCCGCGGCCAGGTTGCCAATCGGCGCACCGCCGCCCCCCACTCCGTTGGGTGCCATGATCACCCAGAACAGCGAATGATTCGCGTGGCCGCCGCCATTGTTGCGGACAACGCCTTTCTTGGCGTCGGGCACGATCGCGCAGTTGTTGGCTAGCAGATCAGCGAGGGACTTGCCCTCCAGTGCGGCGTCTCCGGCGACGGCGTTGTTCAAGTTGGTGACGTAGGCGTTGTGGTGTTTGGTGCGATGAATGTTCATCGTCGCGGCGTCGATATGCGGCTCCAGCGCGTTCTCGGCGTAGGGCAGTTCTGGAAGTGCGAATGGCATTGAAAGGTCTCCTTATTGACGGTTCAGTTCGTATTGATGGGCAATGCGGAAAAGCGTGTCTTCCGCGAAGTGTTTGGTCAGAATTTGCATCCCGATGGGAAGTCCGGCCGCCGTGGCGCCACAAGGGACGCTCATGCATGGGATACCGGCCAGCGAACCGGTGATCGTGTAAATGTCGCTTAGATACATCTGCAGCGGGTCGTTTACTTTCTCTCCCAGCTTAAACGCGGGGAAGGGAGAAACCGGAGCGATGATGGCGTCCACCGTTTCGAACGCGTGCGCGAAGTCGCGGGCGATGAGCGCGCGCACCCGCTGGGCCTTCAAATAATATGCGTCGTAGTAGCCGTGGCTCAGCACATACGCGCCCAGCATGATTCGCCGCTTCGCCTCGGCCCCGAATCCCTCTCCGCGCGAGTTCCGGTACATTTCGAGCAGCGTATTCGAGTTGGCGCTACGCGTCGTGAAGCGAACGCCGTCGAAGCGGCTGAGGTTCGCGCTCACTTCGGCCGTACAGATGATGTAGTAAGCATCGATGGCCCATTTCGTATGGGGCATCGTTACGTCGACGATCTGGCAGCCCAGCTTTTTCAAGGCGTCGAGCCCGGCGTGAATGCAGTCGCCGGTCTCCTGATTCAAGCCCTCGAAGTACTCCTTCGGCAGGCCGAGTTTCAACCCTTCCACAGGCAGGGCCATGGCGGCCTCATAGTCCTGAACCGGATGCGCGGCGGAGGTCGCATCGCGCTCATCGCGGCCGGCGATGACACTGAGCAGAGTGGCGGCGTCTTTTGCCGAACGCGCGAACGGGCCGATGTGATCGAGCGACGAGGCGAAGGCCACCAGGCCGTAGCGCGACACACGGCCATACGTCGGCGTGACTCCCACGCAGCCGCAGAAGCTCGCCGGCTGGCGAATTGAGCCGCCGGTGTCGGAACCCAGGCTGACGACCGCCGTGCCTTGGGCCACCACCGCG
>VFZO01000089.1 GCA_016871155.1 Acidobacteriota bacterium
ATGCGGACGAGCATCCGGGAGATTCGCACGCGCGGCTCAAAACGGAAATGTGGGCTGAATGACTGGGTCGAGGGCTTTGGCGGTCATCCCCAGACCGTCACGCCCAACCTTCACAAACTTGCTCAGCGCAGCATCCGCTTCCAAAACGCCTACTGTCAAGCGCCGATGTGCAACCCGTCTCGCGCCAGCCTGCTTACCGGCCTGCGGCCCACCACCACCGGTGTTTATGAGAACGATCACACCTGGCGCGACGGCGCGCCCACCGCCGTTACGCTCCCGGAGTACTTCAGGAACAACGGCTATCGCGTCGAAGCCGCCGGTAAGATCTATCACTCCAAACAAACCGATTTCGGCGCCTTCCATGCCTACGGAAAGGAACAGGATTCCGAAGGGGGCGCCGGCACGAAGAAGGACAAGTTCGATTTTGGACCCGTCGATGATCCGGCCGGGCACATGCCCGACTACCAGACGGCCAGCTATGGCGTCCAGTTTTTGGCACGCGAGCACAAACAGCCCTTCTTCCTGGCGTGCGGCATGATCAAACCGCACCTGGCTTGGAACGTGCCTAAGAAGCACTTCGATAAGTTTGCCGCCATGGACGTCAAGCTTCCTCCTTACTTGCCCAACGATCTTGACGACGTACCTGCCTCCGCCATTCGCGCCCAGGCGCGGAAGACCCACAAACAGATTGCCGCCGGAAACCGCTGGCAAGCAGCCGTTGCGGCATACCTCGCCTGCATCAACTATGCCGACGAGCAACTCGGCCGCGTCCTGGATGCGCTCAACGCCAGCCCGTATCGCGACAACACGATCGTGGTTCTATTCGGCGATCATGGCTGGCACCTGGGCGAAAAGGACCATTGGCAGAAGTTCACTCTGTGGGAGCGATCCTGTCGCGCGCCCCTCCTCATCCACGTTCCCGGCGGGAAGTCTGGCGATTGCCGCCGCGTTGTCGAGTTTTTGGATCTCTATCCCACGCTCGTTGACCTCTGTGGCCTGCCGCCGAAGCAAGGGCTGGAAGGTGTCAGCCTTCGCCCCCTCCTCGATAATCCAAAGGCCGCGTGGACGCGTGCGGCCATCACCTCCAACGGCGCGGAGAAGATCACCATTCGTACAGAACGCTGGCGCTACACGAAGTACTCCGACGGCGAGGAACTCTACGACGAGACGGCCGATCCCAACGAGTGGACGAATCTGGCCTCCAAACCCGGGCACGGCGCCGTCAAGGCGAGCCTGGCCGCCCTGCTGCCTCGCGAGGTGAACACCAGAGTTCCGAGAAGCTGGGACGCGTTGCCGCTGGCCGAAAAACAGCGGCTCCGCCGCACGGCGCAGCGAAACCGCGGATAGAAGCTCCGGGTGCGGGCACGCGCCATAATACTCGCCACCGTTCGCTCCAAACTGTCAACAGCTATCCCGGTTCGCGCGCTCGACCTTCTAATCCTGGAACGAAAAGGCCATACAGTACACTCACTCAAGGACCCGCATGACCCCTCCAACGCTCTCCCGCCGGGCGGCCCTGGCCGCGCCCTTCCTGAATCTTCGCGCCAAAAACAGAGGGGACCGGCCAAACATCCTCTGGCTCCTCGGCGATGATCTGGGTCCCCAACTCGGCTGCTACGGCCACAAGCTCGTCACCACGCCAAACGCCGACAAACTCGCCGCCGAGGGCGCCCGCTTCACCCACTGCTTTACCACCGCCCCTGTCTGCTCTCCTGCGCGCTCGGCCTGGAACACTGGCGTCTATCAAACCACCATCGGCGCTCACAATCACCGGAGCCATCGCAAGGACGGTTACAAGCTACCCGCCGGTGTCCAGCTTGTCTCGCACCGTTTGAAGGAGGCCGGCTACTTCACCGCTAACGTGACCGATATGGGCGAGGGCCTTCGCGCCAGCGGCAAGACCGATTTCAACTTCAGCGCCGGCAGACCCTTCGACGGCACCCACTGGAATCAACGCGCCAAGGGCCAGCCCTTCTACGCCCAGATCAACTTCATCGCGCCGCACAAAGGGCCCGTCTGGCCGCAGGCGCGCAAGAATCCGAAACTCGTCGATCCCGCTTCCGTCGAACTGCCTCCCTATTACCCGGATCACCCAGTCGTGCGCGACGAGGTGGCCAACTACCTCGACGCCGTCAACTTTTGGGACCTCCAGGTCGGCCAGGTCGTCGAGCGGCTCAAGGCCGACGGCCTCTATGAGAACACCGTCATCTTCGTTTTCGGCGACAACGGCCGCTGCTTGATTCGCGGCAAGCAGTGGCTCTACGATCCCGGCACACAGATTCCGCTCATCGTGCGCTGGCCGGACCGCGTGAAAGCCGGCCTGGTTCGCCGCGATCCGGTCCTTTCGCTGGACATCACGGCCACAACGCTCGATGCGGCCGGCGTCGCTCACCCGCCGCTTTTCCACGGCCAATCGTTGTTTGCGAAGGCCAATCCTCGCACGGAAATATTCACCGCTCGCGACCGCTGCGACATGACAGTCGATCGCATCCGTGCCGTGCGCGACGGCCGTTACAAGCTGATTCACAACTTCTATCCGGATCGCTCCTACGCGCAATATAACCAGTACATCAAGACCAGCTATCCGACGCTCTCGGTTCTGCAGGATCTCGGCAAGCAGGGCAAATTGAACGACGTGCAGGCCCGCTGGGTGGCGCCTTCCCGGCCCGAGTTCGAACTCTACGATCACCAGGCCGACCCGCATGAGGTTGTCAATCTCACTTCCAATCCCCGCCACAAGAAGGCGTTCGACCGCCTTCGCGGCCGTCTTGACAAGTGGATCGTCGACACCAACGATCAAGGCCGCACTCCCGAATCCCGCGAAGTGATCGAACTCGAGGAGCCACGCGCGCGCGAGGCGCAGTGAGCCTGCCTATAGAATAGAATTTGCCCCGCCCGCCGGCGCGCACTCAATGACCTTCATTCACGACGATTTCCTGCTGCAATCCGCGGCCGCCCGCGAACTTTTTCACAACTACGCCAAGGACGAACCGATCCTCGACTACCACTGCCACCTTCCGCCCAAAGACGTGGCCGAGAATCGCGAGTTCAAGAATCTCTTCGAAATTTGGCTCGAAGGCGATCACTACAAGTGGCGCGCCATGCGGGCCAACGGAGTCGCCGAACCGCTCATCACCGGCGGCGCTTCGCCCTTCGAAAAGTTTCAGGCATGGGCCGCCACTGTTCCGGACACGCTTCGCAACCCGCTCTACCACTGGACCCATCTTGAGTTGGCGCGCTACTTCGGTATCACCGAAACTCTCGATGCGTCGTCGTCCCGGTCCATTTGGGACCGCGCCAATGAGCGGCTTCCATCGCTCAGGGCGCACGATATTCTCGGGAAGTTCAAGGTCCGCGCGCTCTGCACCACCGACGATCCTATCGACGATCTCGGTTATCACAAGACTATCGCCGCCTCGGGCCTCGCCACCAAAGTCCTCCCGGCGTACCGGCCCGACAAAGCTTTGACCGTTCACGATCCCGCCACCTTCAACGCTTGGACCGCAAAGCTCGAAGCCGCCGCAAACGTTGAGATTCGCAACTTTCAGTCGTTCCTCGATGCGCTCACCAGGCGTCACGACTACTTTCATCAGATGGGCTCGCGCCTCTCCGATCACGGCCTGAACCAGTCATTCAGCGAACCCTGCTCGCATGAAGACGCCGCCAACATCTTCGATCGTGCCCGCAACCATCATGCGGCCGATTCGCACGAGCACGCGCAGTTCGCTTCGTATCTGATGCTCCACTTCGGCCGGCTCGATGCGGCCAAGGGTTGGACCAAGCAACTCCATCTCGGCGCGCGCCGCGCTAATAATTCGCGTATGTTCCGCCAGGTCGGCCCCGACACCGGCTTTGACTCCATCGGCGACTGGCCCCAAATCGATGCCGTGGCCCGCTACATGGACATTCTGGATAGCGAGGGCGCGCTTCCGAAAATGATCCTCTATAACCTGAATCCAGCGGATAACTACGCCTTCGCCACGGTGATCGGCAACTTCCAGGACGGCTTAACTCCCGGCAAAATCCAATTCGGGTCCGGCTGGTGGTTCCTCGATCAGAAAGAGGCCATGGAGTGGCAGATCAACGCCCTCTCCAACTGCGGTTTGCTGTCCCGTTTCGTCGGAATGTTGACCGACTCGCGATCGTTTCTCTCCTATCCGCGGCACGAGTATTTCCGCCGTACCTTGTGCAACATGCTCGGCGCCGACATCGAACGCGGCGAGCTTCCGCGCAACATGGAACTGGTTGGCGGCATGGTCCGCAACATCTGCTACGCCAACGCTGAGAACTACTTCCGGCTACCGGGCTAACTCCTTCGCGATTGCGGCTGCTCCGGTGCGAAAAACACGGGGCTCGGTGAGTAAGCTCAGCACCAGCCAGCCGTCGCTTTCGAAATCGTAGAAATACCCGGGCTGCACCAGCACGCCGTGCAGATCCAGCAGCCTCACAATCCACTCGTCCTCCGTCCATTCGCGCGGCGTTGCGATTGTCGCGTACCAGCCACCCTCCACATCCAGCGGGCGCAACCCGCTGGCAAGCAGCGCCGCCAGATTCTCCCGCGTCCGCTCGCGAATCTGCCCCCGCACTTCCATGCCATGCCGCAGCAGCATCGGTAACGCGTGTTGCACCGGCGTGGAAACGGACAGGTACGTGTCGGCGATCAACTCCAAGGCTCTTGCGGCCTCCTCGCTTCCGGGCCCGGAAGCGGTCACCCAGGCCGCCTTCATCTGCGGCAGTCCCGCCGTCTTCGACAGTCCCCCAAACACGAAAGTGAGGCACTGCCCGTTGTCGCCCAGCGTGGCGCACCGCGCCGGATCGTCGCGCAGCGGATAGTCCAGAAAGACCTCGTCGGAGATCAGAGCCAGGTTCCGCTCCGAGCACAGCGCCGCCAGCTCGTCGAGCTCCACCGTCTTTAAAAACTGTCCCGTCGGATTGTTCGGATGGACAAAGAGAATCGCGCGGGTCCGGTCCGTGAGCCCGGTGCGCAGCGAATCGAAGTCCAGCCACCATCCCTCGGAGTAACGCAGCGAATACTGCTTCACGCGCACACTCTCCAACCCGGCCAAGAACTCGAAGAGCGGGTACGAGGGCCGCGGCACCAAAATCTCGTCGCCCGGATCGCAGAGCAGTTTAAACAGCCAGGAGTACACCTCCGATGTCGAGGACGCCAGCAGCGAACAGGGCCCCAGCCCCAGCGCATCCCGCGCCGAGCCCAATCCCCGCGCGTCGGGCTCATAAACCAGCGCGCCCGGCTGCTCGAACGCGCGCAACAGTTCCCGGTCGTAGTGCAACCCGCACTGCGTGGGGTTCGATGCGGTCAGATCGTACACCGGCCGCCTCGTTTCCAGAGCCCGCGCCACCGGATTCGCCGCGGCCCGCCAGTCCAGCCGTCGCGAGAACATAGACTGCTATGATCGCATCTAAAGAATGCTTCCGTTTCTGATTCTCCTGTTCCAGACCAACGCCGCGCTGCACAGTCCGGCTGCCGGCCCGTCCAAGGGCTACGCCATGCCGATCGGCGGCGGCGCGGTCGGCAAAACGATTCTGGACCGGTTCGCGCACCTTTCGGGCGGTCTCGACGCGCCAATCGTTGTCGTTCCAACGGCCGGTGAGCGCGACCACTATGGCGACGAAACTCTCGCCACGCACCCGCTCCGGCGGCACGGCTTTACTAACCTCACCATCGTTCATACTCGTGAGAAGTCCAGGTCCAACGATGGCGCGCTCGTCGAAAAAATCAAACGCGCCAGGGGCGTTTGGTTCGACGGCGGCCGCCAGTGGCGTCTGGTCGATTCCTACCTCGACACGAAAGTCCATAAGGAAATGGATGCGCTTCTTGACCGCGGCGGCGTCATCGCCGGCAGTTCCGCGGGTGCTACGATTCAGGGCTCCTACCTGGTCCGCGGCGCGCGGGAAGGGAACACCGTCATGATGGCCAAAGGCTATGAAACCGGCCTAGGCTTTCTCTCGCACGTCGCCATCGATCAGCATCTCCTCGCCCGGAAGCGAGAGAACGACATGCTGCAGGTCGTCGCAGTTCGGCCAGAACTTCTAGGCCTTGGGCTTGACGAAGGCACGGCGATCGTCGCCCACGGAACGCGGTTCGAAGTAGTCGGCGTCAGCAAAGTCGCCATTTATGACGCCAACTATACGGGCGGGGCCGACGGTAAACGCTACTACTTTCTAAACCACGGCGACTGCTTCGACATGGCCGCCCGCAAGCAAGTGGCCTGCGCCTCTCGCTAGCGCTACTTCAACGTCTTCAGGTAGACGAGAATGGCGTCCGCGTGTTCCGCCTTGAATTTGTACACCGGCATCGGCGGCCCGGCCAGCTTGCCGCTCGGCGTCAGGCTGGTCTGCAGGTACTTTAGCAGCGCGCCTTCACCCCACTTCATCCAAAGTTTGCCGGACGGCGTCAAATCAGGTGCGTTCTTGTGCCAGTCCTTCGGCGGCGTGCCAAGCGGCTGAATGTCCATGACGGCGCCCTTCATCCACTTCGAACGGTCCAACGATCCATCCGCGCTCTTTGGCGTGTGGCATTGAGCGCATGCGCCCACGTCTTCCACCAGGTAACGGCCCAACTCGACTTTGGCCTTGTCCTGCGCGCAGGCCGTGAAAGCCGCCGCGAAAACCAGCAATGCAATCTTCATTTCTTTCATGCTACTCCGAGCGCAGCGAGTCCAGCAAAGGCGCGCGCAGCGCCGCGCGGGTGGCCAGCCACGTCGAAACCACGCCTGTCACGAACACCCCGCCCAGCAGCAGCGCCAACGACGCCAGCGGTAGCCCCTGCGCTCGTTTCGCCAGCGCCGGACTCACCGCCAGCAGCGCGCACAGCGTCCCAATTCCCAGGCCCGCGATCAACAGCGCAAGATTCTCCAGCGTCACCAGCCGTACCAGGTCCGAACGCGTGTATCCCACCGCGCCAAGCAGCGCCAGCTCCTTGCGCCGCTCCAGCACGTTGCGCAGCAACACCGCCGCCATGCCCACCGTGCCGATCAATAGCCCGAGCGCGCCCAGCGCCTGAAACGTCGACAGATATGTATTCTCCACGCGGTGGTACTGCGCGAGCCTCTCCGCGGCCGGCGCGATATCAAAACCGTTGTCGGAGAGCCGCTCCTCGAGTGCCGTCGTAATCATCCCCCACATCGCTTCGGGAGCGTCGATCAAAAAGAACCGGAACCCCTGCTCCTCCGGAAACACACGCAGAAACTGCTCCTCGCCGATCAGGATCTCGCTCTGAAACAGGCTGCCCGAAAGCGTGCCCACCACGCGCAGCCGCACCGGCTCCGCCCCATGCGGAATATCGAGGTAGTCGCCCACTTTGCGGTGCAGCACATACTCCAGAGTGTTCGCGTCCACCATCGCCGGCACCTCACCGGCAACCACCGGTTTTTCCAGCAGCGTCCAGGCGTTGGCGGGCGACACGCGGAACCGCCCTTCGTCCCGCAGCGCCTTGGGGACGCCCACAATCTTCGGCCGAGTCGGCTGATAGAGATTCAGGCAACTGACATCCTCGCCCGGACGCACGCGAAACGGGACGATGCGCATTCCGCGTACCGTGTCTTCGTCGATGGTGAGTGCATCGCGTCCTTCTCGCGTGTTCAGGTTCTGATAGATCGGCCATTGGGACTCGGCCAGCAGCGGAAAGCCGCCTGTCCCGGAGTCTCTCGCCAGGTTCGCCGCGCCGGGCGAATGCCGGAAGGACTCCAGCGCAACCAGCAGAAACACCGCCAGCGCGAACAGCAGAATCGTCAGGAAACTCCTGGCCGGTCTGTGTGCGGCGCTCGCCACGGCCAGCGCCGCGATGTTTCGCACCGGCTCGCTGCGCTTATGCTCCAGCCAAAGCCGGCACTGCAGCGCCGCACCCACCAGCAGGCAAAAACCGGCGCCGAAGAATCCGCCCTCCGCGCCCATCGTCCCCGCCAAACTGGCCACCAGCAGCGCCACGCCAACCGCGACCAGTCCAAAAGCCAGATAGCGCATCCACCTCGGCGCCGATCCGGCGCGTTTCACGCCCTCGCCAGACAGCAGTTGCCTCGGCGACAGCGGCCGCAGGTGCCGCAGGCTCACCAGAATAATCGCAATCGAAATGCCAACGCCCTGCACGATCGCCGACGTAAACGGAGCAACCGAGAAATGCAGTCCCAACTCGCTGGTCCCAACCGCGTCCACCCACCAGGTGCGCAGCCCATGCAGGATTACGGCCGAGTAAGCCCCGCCCAGCCCCAGCCCCGCCAGCGCGCCCCCCGCGCCGATCACGAAGCCTTCGCGCAGGAACACGCGCCGCACCGCGCTCTGATCGAATCCCAGGCAGCGGTACAAGCCGATCTCCCGCAGCCGCTGCTCGATTCCCAACCGGAAGAACAACCCGGTCAGCAGCAGTGCCGACACCACCAGGAAAAAGCTGAAGTAGCCGAAGTACTCGCCGAAATCCGTCGTTCCGCTCGACGCCTCTTCCGCTTGCCGCTTTGGCGCCAGCAGCGCCAGCCCATCCCGAGCCAGATCCGTCGACGGCGTCAGGTTCAACGTCGACGGTACTCCGGAGTCCGCCCGGAACCGGATGGCCGTCACCTTTCCGAATCGCGTCTCCCACAGCCGCTGGCCGTCTTGCAAGCTCACCGCCGCCTTCGGCGTGGTTCGATAGTCGGTCCAATACTTCTCATCGCGGGGCCGGATTAGTTCCAAGTCCATCGGAAACGGCGGGTCCCAGTCGCTCAGGCTCTCCGAGCCGCTAATGCCCGGATACTCCGGTGCCATGTGCCGGTCGCCGATCACCGCCATCGGAAACACCCCGTTCACCTGCAGCACGGTCGACTCCGTCTGCAGCCGCCCCTCCTCCCGCCACACGAAATAGTCCAGCGTAATCGCCGCTCCCACCTCCGCCGATAACTCCGCCGCCGTCCATTCGTTTAGCGCGATCATGCCCTCCGGCACCTGGTCCCGCGCCACTACCAGCGAGTACGGTACGCTCGCCGCCGGCGTGCGAATGGAGTTCGCCAGATAGGTGAAAAACACCTCCGCCTTCAGGTTGTCTTTCTTCGCCTGATCCAGCGCGCGCTTCACCTGATCGTCGCGCAGCAACCCGGACGGGCTCTCCAACTGCAGGCACTCGCAATCCGGCGGCCTCGTCAGTCGAAGGCCCACGTCTTCCAGCCGCAGGTGGCCCAGAATCGGCAAGTCGCTTCGCGCCTCCTCCGGCATCACCACCAGGTTGGCCTTCTGTTCCAGGTCCATCTCCTTTTGCAGCGTCGACAACCGCACGAAGGCCGCCCGCACCGCGCCCTGTTTCGGATGCAGCGTGAAGCCGCCGATCGTGTTGTCCGGCAGGGAGCTCTGGTAGCGGAATCGAACGTTGCGGACGGACTGCTCCTTCCGCGCGAATAGCGACTCCTGCGGCACTTCGCTCGGCTTTTCGATCCGCAACAAAACGCCCTCGCCGTTTTGTGCGTTAAACTCCTCCGCCAGCGGTTCCGAGAAGACGATGTCCCGCTCTCCGGTCAACGGGTCCGATGTCTGATGCAGCTTCCAGAACCTCTCATCCACTCCGTAGACCAGCACCTTCGCCGCCGCCCGGTTCGTCGCTTGGTGCTTCAGTACCGCTTCGAAGTGAAGCGCCGGCGCGGCTCCGGGACGTACCCGCGTCGCAAAGGCCTCGCTGAACGGCTGCGCCGCCGTAATCGCCCCGCCCGTGTTTCCCAACCGCGCTGTCGCGATCGTCCGCAGGGACTCCCTCACCGAATTTCCGATGAGAGCCGAACCCACGAGCGTTGCCGTCGCAATCGCTACGCCCGCGGCCATCGCCGCGTTCGTGCGCCAGAAGTGGCGCAGGTTTCGCCGGGAAAGGTCGCGGCCCGTCATCTCCTAAACCGTCCGCACCAGTTTGCGGTCGCGGACCGTGTACTGCCGCGAAAATTCACCGGCGATGTCCGGACTATGCGTCACGATCATCAAAATGCAATTCAACTCCTGGCGCATCTCCGCCAGTAGCGTCAACACCTGCCACGCCGTTTGCTGATCCAGGTTCCCGGTGGGCTCGTCACACAATAGCAACCTTGGTTGCCGGATCATCGCACGGACGATCGCCACGCGCTGCTTTTCGCCACCGGAAAGTTGAGAGGGAAAATGCTGGATACGCTCGGTTAATCCGGCCCGGCTGATTAGCGTGCGCGCGCGTTCCTCCGCCGCCTCGTCGCGTTCGCCCACAATGTAGGGCGACATCACGTTCTCAAGCACCGTGCATTGTGGCAACAGGCAATGGTCCTGAAAAACGAACCCAATCTCTTTGTTGCGGAAACGCGCCTGCTCCCTCTCCTCCAGCGTCCAGGGCTCCACGCCGTCGAAGGTGTACTCGCCTTCCGTCGGCGGATCCAGCACGCCCAAGATGTGCAACAGGCTGCTCTTCCCGCTGCCGGAGGGGCCCATGATGGAAATCGCGTCTCCGCGGGCGAGTTCCAGATTGACATCGCTCAACACCGGCACGATCCCGGCTTCCGTCTCGTAACTCTTGGCAATTCCCTTTGCGATCAGCATTTGGCCTCAGCTCGAATAAGCCGTCAAGTGCGCCGCGGCCATCACCTCGGCCGAGTAGTGAGTTCGAACATTCGCCGCGCCTTCGGCCGCCATTTCCAGCCGCCGTTCCTTATCCAGAATCATCGCTTGCATCGAATCCACCAGCGCCTCCTTGTCTCCCGGCGGATACAGCATCCCGCCGCCTGTTCTCGACAATATCTCCGGAAACGCGCCATGCGCGGGCAGCAGAATCGGAGTTCCGCTGGCCAGGGCTTCCAGCACGAAGAGTCCCTTCGGTTCCACGTAGTTGGTCGGAACGCAGATCATATCAACATCTTGCAGAAAGCGAATCTTCTCTTCGCGGTCCAGCGCTCCGTGGTATTCGAACGGCAGGCCTTTCAGTTTCTCCCTCTCCGCCTCCAGATAGCCCTTGTGTTCGTTCAACAGATAGCCGGCGGCCTCCAGGCGCAGCGGCGGCAGTCCGTCGCGCTGGCGCAGCGTGCGAAACGCTTCGCTCAGCGTATGAAAGCCCTTCACCGGGTCCAGCCGCGCGAAATAACCGATCTTGAACTCCGCCCTCTCCGGCTTCGGCTCCGCGCCGATGCCTTCCATCGAGAGGCCGATCGGCGCCACGCTCAGCTTGGCCTTCGGTATGTTCAAATACCGCGCCATGAACTCGGCATAATACTGGCTCACCGCGATGAACCGGTCCACGAATGGCAGCTTGGCGCGAATCAACTCCTTTGCCTGCGTTTGATACGGTTCCATCAACCCGTCCAGAAACAGATCCTCGCCCTGTAGCGTGCAAACAATCCGGGTCCGCCCCGCGCTCTTCAGCGGCGCGGCCAGCGCGATCAGCAGCGTAAACGGCAGGCTGATCACGTCGAACTTATTCTCGCCGCGCACCCAATCCGCCAGTTTGCGAAACTCTTTTCCCAGCGGACCGCCTTCGCCGCGCAGCATATCCACCGTCATCTCGCCCAGGAACTTCGGGTCCACTCCGATCGACTTGCCCGACGCCTTTCGCAGCGCCCAGTTGTTGTCGAACAAAATCCGGTCCACAATGGCCGGGGTGTGGCGGAACAACGCCGACTTCTGCTGCAAATACACGCTAATACCGCCGAAAAATACGCGATCCTCGGAGACGTTCGCCTCATCGGTCAGCGTCGGAGTATAGACGGGCATTAGCACTACGTCGTGCCCCTGCCGTTTCAACTCCGTCGCCAGCGCATTGTCGCGCAAGCAGGAGCCGCAATACATGTTTGCGGCGCCCGCCGTGATTTGCAGAATCCGCATCAGGCAACGGATTCCAGAACGCTCTGGAATGCACGCCGCGCATACAAGTGGTCGAACAGATTGCCTTCGTGCGGTTGATCCCAGCTAATCTTCATCGTGGAAATCGGTCCAAGATTTAGCCGGCCGATATGGTTGTTCTGCAACAGCCGCCGCTGCAACGCCTTGTCCCCGGTGATCGCCGTGCAAACGAGCGTCGGCCCCAGGCAATCCGGCAGATCCGAAGCTTCCACCTGCACCACGCTTGCGAACGGGAACAGAAACTCCCGGTTCGCCAGAGGATGCTCTTTGTTCACCTGCACCACCGACGGCAGCACGTAGGTGCAGCCGTCCCGGCCGGCGATCCGCGGTGTGCCGCGCACCTCCGCCACCAGGTCCACCGCGCCGTCCAGGTCCTGATCGATGACCGCCGAAATGCGCCGTGCCACGTCCGGGGAAGCAAACGGCGCCACCGCCGCTTCCGGATCGTCCTCGGCGCGTGGCGCAATCTTCGCAAACCGTTCGGCCAGTGCCGCTGCGATCTCTTTCGCGTTCGCCGTCGTCCAAATGCTGGAGCAGTTCACGCAAGAGCGGCCCGAATTTTGCGATATCGAGTCCGCCATCAGGTCTAGGTACTTCTCCCAGTTCTTCGCGCCTTCGTCCGCCAGAACGATCTTGGAGTAGCCCGGTCCGTGAATCTCGATACGCGGGTCGCCCGCCCACGCCTTGGCCGCGCCCACGTCTCCGAACAGCATGCCGCGGCCCGTCTGCCGCAGAATTTCGCCGCCGCCCGCGTGGTCGGCCGGATAGTAGCCGAAAACCTCGGCAGGCACACCGGCCTTGATGTAGGCCTGGACAATCCGGTACGGCGTCCACGGTTCCGAGCTCCCCGGCTTCAGGATCAGCGGCGTCTTCAAGGCGATGGCGGGCGCCCACAGCGAATGCACGCCCGGCGAGTTCGACGGCAGGATCACGCCCATCGAATTCCCGCGCGGAAAGAAACTCAGGGCGCGTCCAGCAATGTCGCCGTAGCCGCGGTCCAGCATGTCCAGGTCCGGCAGCCGCGTCAGCCCGGCCAGCACCGTCTCCATTGAGTCCAGTACGCCCCGGACCTTTTCCATGTTGCGGCGCACCATCACATTCGGAGATCCCGTCGTGCCGGACACCTGCTTCACAATGTCCTCGGGCGTCTGCATCGAATCGCCCAGCGGTAGTTCGTCCTCTGCGAAGTGCTTGGCCGCCTTCTTCGCGAGCCCAATCAACTCCCGCGTCGAAAATCCCTGCAGAATCGCGTGCATCTCCGCCTGCCGCAGCAGGTCGCGGCGGATCAGCCCCACGTTCGCCTGGCTGATCTCGGCGATCGTCTCCCGCGTGCGATAGTGAATCGCCTGATTCGTGTCGACCGACTTGTACGGCTTTCCCCGCCGGAGGATCGGGATGTGAATCACGGCTTAGTACACTCCTTCCACGACCGATTTCTGGAACCGCGAGAACGGCCGGACGTTCCGGACGCCATCCCACGGATACTGCGCGCAGGGCGCTTCGCGTTCGCACTCGTCCCGCTCCAGGAACCGCGGGATGAACGTCTCTCGCGTCAGCGTCGTCAGGCGCACCCGCCCCGTGCTTCCATACGGCACAACTTCGGTCGGCTTGTCCGGATTCACCACTTCCAGCACCGCGCGCGGCATCGGCGGGTAGTAGATAATCGCCCAGTTGTCCTCCGGCGCCGGCGCGCGATGCGTGGCTAGCCCCATGAGCGTATTGCCGTAGGTCGGAGCGAAATAGACACCCGGACCCAGCAACTCCTCCACCGCGAACCTGTGGAACTGCGGTGTCATCTCCGTGCCGCCGCAGAACACGCCCTTGATGCCGTATTTCGCCAGGTCGATCTTCTCGCACAACGCCTCTAACAGCTTGGGCGTCGTGAACATGCAACGAATCTCGTTGGCCTTCAAAACCGTCAGCGCTTGGTCGATGCAGTGCTGCTTGTACAGCTCCGCCTCGCGAATCTCCCCGCGCTTGATCAGTTTGATCACCCAACGCGGGTCCAGGTCCACGCAGAAACACACGCCGCCGCGATGCTGCGCCAGGTGTTCCACCGCCAGCCGCAGCCTGCGCGGACCGGAGGGTCCTAGCATCAGCCAGTCCGTTCCCTTCGGAAAGCTCGCGTCCGGTAGCGTGTCGGAAAACATCTCGTAGTCGATTCGAAAGTCTTCGATCTGCATGCGGGACTTCGGCACGCCGGTCGAACCACCCGTCTCGAAAACGTATACCGGCTTGCCTTTCAAGCCGCGCGGGATCCAGCGCTGGATCGGTCCGCCCCGCAGATCGTCGTCCTGAAACTCGCCGAACTTGTCCAAATCGGCGTAGTTGGTCACTTCCTTTCGAGGGTCCCAACCCGCTTGCGCGGCCCAATCCAGCCAATACTGGCAGCCGGTTGCCGGGTTGAAGTGCCACTCCACAATTTCTCGGACGTGCGCGTCCAGGCGCGCTCTGCGTTCGCGCACCTGCGCGTCCAACTCTTGGGCGATTGCTGTCGACATTGTTTCCTATCTTACCGGCTGACGCGCGGTCCGTGCTTGGCTGCGATAATGGGGCATGCTGCTTTGGATCGTTTCCGCCGGGGCGCTGGCCGTCTCCTTATTTCTGATGCGCCGTCCACTCCCAACGTGGCGGAAAATCGCCTTCGGACTTCCCCTTCTCGCCGTCGGCGTTTTGGCCGGCCTGATGGCCGGGGGCATGCGCATCGAACGCAAGGGCGACGGTATCCCGAAATACGTTACGTTTGATACGGCCGAGGACCATGCCAAGAAGATTGAGGCGGACCGCTCCGCGCCCCTTCCTCCGCCCGAACCCCGAATCGTCGAAGCGGCCGCCCAGGCTCCCGCCCCCGTCGCCACCCTCCCCTCGGTCTGGCCTGCCTTTCGCGGACCGAACGGCGATGGCGTTGTGACCGAAAAAATTCTCACCAACTGGCCCAACGGCAAGTTGAAGGAGCTGTGGCGGAAACCGGTGGGCGGAGGCTGGGCGTCTTTCATCGCCGCCGGCAGTATGATCTTCACCATCGAACAGCGCCGTTCGCAAGAGGTGGTCGCCGCTTATGACGCCGCCACTGGGAAAGAAGTCTGGGCCCACAAATACGATGCCGATTTCCAGGAGTCCATGGGCGGCCCAGGCCCCCGCGCCACGCCCGCCTATCACGACGGCAAGATCTATTCGCTCGGCGCCACCGGAGAGCTCTTCGTGCTCGACGCCATTACCGGCAAGCGGGTCTGGCACAAGAACATTCTTTCCGATAACGGCGCGGAGAACCTCACCTGGGCCATGTCCTCGGCGCCGCTGATTGTGGACGACACCGTGGTCGTCCAGCCCGGCGGCTCGAATAACCGCTCCATCGTCGCCTACAACCGGAACACCGGCGACCGCGTCTGGGGCTCGCTCGGCGACCGGCAGGCCTACACTTCGCCAATGCTCGTAACGCTCGCCGGCAAGCGCCAGATAATCACCGCCACCGCTATGCGCGTCGTCGGACTTGACCCCGGCAGCGGCAAGCTGCTTTGGGAGTACCCCTGGGTGACCGATTACGACGTTAACTCCGCCCAGCCCATCGTCGTCGGCCCGTCCCGCTTTGTCATCTCCGCCGGCTATGGCCATGGAGCCGCGATGGTCGATGTCTCCAGCGGCGCGGCCAAAGAGATCTGGCAGAACAAGAAGCTCAAGAACAAGTTCAACTCCAGCGTCTTCCTCGACGGCTACATCTACGGGTTCGACGAGGCGATCTTCACCTGTGTCAGTGCCGCCACGGGAGAGACCGCGTGGAAGGCCGGCCGCTACGGGTACGGCCAGGTTCTGCTGGCCGGTGGCCACCTGGTCATCACCTCCGAGGATGGGGAAGTCGTCTTGCTGAAGGCAGACTCCAAGGAGCACAAAGAGCTGGCCAAGTTCCAGGCGCTCGACGGCCGAACCTGGAATGTACCCATGATCGCGGGCGGACGCTTGTTCGTTCGGAACGCCACCGAAATGGCGGCGTACTCAATCGCGCCGTAAAATCTGGAAATGCGCCTTTCGCTTGCCGCATTCGCCGTCGCCCTGGCCTTCGCCCAGCATTTTGCGGTTGTCGACGCCCAGGGTGTCCCTGTCGCCGGCGTTCGCGTCGAGCCGGCCGGGCAGGGCGCGCTTCGCGTCTCGGCGCCTGGGTTTGAATCCGTGCTCGTCGCCTCGAATCAAAACGGGCCCGTCGTTCTTTATCCCGTCCGCGCAACGTCCAATATCACCGTCACCGCAACTCCGGGCCTCGCGGAGCACGTCCACACACTTCCCCAACTCGTCCTGCTCGGCGACGCGCCGAAGGATCGGACTGCCGCCGATGCCCTGGCCGCCGCGCCCAACACCATGCTGCAACAAACCGGTGCGGGGCAGGTCTCGCCATTCCTCCGCGGTTTGACCGGCTATCACGTCTTGAACCTCATCGATGGCGTCCGCTTCAACAACGCTACTTTTCGCTCTGGCCCCAATCAATATCTGGCCTACGTTGAACCCTCCCAAGCCTCGCGCGTCGAGGCGATGCTGGGCCCCAGTGGCACGCAATACGGCAGTGACGGTCTCGGTGGCACCATCCACATCCTTACGGAGTCGCCGCGTTTCGCCGGCGACCCTGCATGGCACGGCGGCCTGCGCCTGAACGCCGAATCCGCCGATCTCTCAGGCGGCGCGTCGGCGGATGTGGCCCATTCCACGGCCCGGCTTTGGTGGCAACTCGGCGCCGCGGGCACTCGCCACAACGATCTGCGCGCTGGCCGCGGATTCGATTCCCACAATGTTCTCACCCGCCTGTATGGCTACTCGCCGGAACAGGTCAAGGGTGCGCTCGGCGGCCGCCTCGTCGACACCGCCTACTCGCAAGCCGGCGCGCACGCCAAGTTCGCCCTCCGGCCTTCGGAACTCCAAACTTGGACCAGCCTGTACCAGCGCGGCTATGTCGGCGGCGTCCGCAACACCAAGGATCTCTGGGGCGGACTCGGCCGCCTGCGCTCGGACCTCACGCCGCAAATCCTGGATCTCTTTTACACCCGCTACGAACGGCTCCGCGTCGCGGGTTTCGATTCCCTCAGCGGCCGCTTTTCGCTCAACCGGCAACAGGATGGCTCCGTTCGCCAGGGTCAACGCGCGACCGACGCCATCACAACCGACTCGAACACTGTCCAGGCTCTCGGCTACTCCGGGCAAGCCATCTCTCACATCGGCTCGCACACCGTCTTGAGCGCGGGCGCCGAGCTGTACGATGAGCGTATTTCCTCCTCCCGCCAAACGAACGGGATCGCCGTGCGCCCGCTCTACCCGTCCGGCTCTCGCTACCGCACCGGTGCGGTCTTCGGCCAGGCCGCCACCGAATGGCGCAGGCTCCGGCTCGGTTACGGAGTCCGCTATTCCAAGATTCACTTCACCCATCCGGCAACCTCCCAGCACTTCGACGACTGGACATGGAACGCCAGCGCCTTCTACAAGCTCACTCCGAATTTCGGTGTCACGGCGCTTGGCAGCCGGGGTTTCCGCGCTCCGAACTTAAACGACCTCTCCGCCATCGGTCTGAACGACCTTGGCTTCGAAGTCCCGGCCCGCGAAGCGCCTGGCGCTTTGCTGGCCGATTCGTCCGGAGAAGGCGCGGTTTCGAAAGGCCAGCCGCTGCGTCCGCTCGGCGTGGAGCGCCTTCGCAACCTGGAAGCCGGTCTCCGCGCGCAGGGCCGAGGCCACACGCTGCGCCTGCAGTTTTTCGATGCGGAGCTCTCCGGCCCCATCGCCCGCCGCACGCTCCTGTTTCCGGCTGCCGCCGTTCCCGCCTCGCTCGCGGGCTTCGCCGTTACCCCGATTCCCCAGACCTCCGCGCAGCGCCAGCAGGGCGTCGTCACCGTCGCCACCGCCGCCGATCCCCGTGCGCTCAAAGCCTTCGTCAACGATGGCCGCGCCCGCTACTGGGGCGTGGAGGCTCTCGGCGAATCGAAGCTCAACGCCCGCCTCACCCTCTTTACCGCCTATTCGTTCCTGTTGGGCCGCGACCTCGATCCGAATCGCAACATTCGCCGCCTGCCGCCACAGCAGGGTTCCGCCCGCCTGCTCTACCGCCGCTCGCGCTTCTGGTTGGAAGGGCAACTCGCGGCCAGCGGCGTGCAGGACCGGCTCAGTGGCGGCGACCGCGACGATGAGCGCATCGGCGCTTCCCGGCGCCGCGCCGACATCGCCGACTTTTATAACGCCCGCCGTTTTCCGGTCGCCGAATCGCTTCGCGCCATTCAGGATCGCGTCCTGCCCGGGGTCGCCGACACCACCCGCGTGACGCTCTTCCAATCCACCCCCGGCTGGGCCGCGCTCCATCTGCGCGGCGGCCTGCCGCTTACGGAGTCGCTTTCGCTGGAAGCAGCCTTCACCAACCTAGCCGACCGCAACTACCGGATTCATGGCTCCGGCATCGATGCGCCCGGCTTCGGCGCGCGCCTCGCAGTACGATGGATGTTCTAATCCATGCCCGGCTATCCAACCACGGAAGGCGACCTCAACGTTCCGTACGGCCAACTGCTCGCCGATGTCACCTCGATTTTTCTTCGCGCCGGAATGAACTCCGCCGACGCCGCTCTTCTGGCCGAGTCGCTCGCGATTGCTGACCTCCGCGGCGTTCATTCCCACGGCGTGCTCCGTGTGCCGGAGTACGTCGCGAAGCTCACCACCGGCGGCGTCGATGCATGCGGCAGGCCCCGGATTGAACGTGAGTTCGGCGCGGCCCTGGTCGTCGACGCCGCCAACGCCATGGGTGCCGTAGCCTGCGCCTTCGCAATGCGGGAGTGCATCGAACGCGCCGCGCGCTTCGGCCTCGCCGCCGCCGCCATCCACAACTCGAACCACTGTGGCGCGCTATTCCACGCCGCCATGCTCGCCTTGCCCCACGATCAAATTGGGATTGTCACCACCAACGCGCTGCCCACCATGGCGCCCTACGGAGGCCGTGACAAGATCCTCGGCATAAACCCCCTTGCCATGGCCGTGCCCGCGCATGAGGAGCCGCCGATGGTGCTGGACGCCGCCTTTTCCGCCTCCTCTCACGGCAAAATTCGCATCTACCAGCAGAAAGGTCTGCCAATCCCCGAAGGCTGGGCCTTCGATGCGGATGGCGCGCCAACAACCGATGCCGCCGCCGCCATTGACGGCCTCCTGCAACCCATCGGCGGTTTCAAGGGAACCGGCCTCTCCATCATGATGGGCGTCCTCGCAAGCCTTCTCTCCGGCGCGGCCTTCGGCACCGAACTTGGAAACATGATGGAGGGCCCCAAGCCTGGCCGCGACGGCCAATTCGTCATGGCCCTCCACGTCTCCGCTTTCGAAGACCCGGCCGCCTTCAAACTGCGCGTCGACGGCATCGTCCGCCAGATTCGACACAGCCGCCCGGCCCCCGGCTTCGAACGCTGCTATGCGCCCGGCGAGTTGGAACATATTCTGGAGATTCAGTACCGCCGCGAAGGCATCCCGTTGAACGCCGTTACCCGCGCGGGTCTAAATCGACTCTAAACACCCGTCCTTCGGTCTTCGACCGGTGCCCCAAGCTGCCTGTGATGTAGAGCGAGCGGCCGCGGAACACCAGATTACTGCAGTCCTGATTGCCGCTGCGGACCGACCGCACCAGCCGCCCTCGCGTCGTCAATACATGCACCTGGCCCGATCCCAGATGCGCCACGTACAGCAGCCCATCCGGCCCAAACGCGATTCCGTCCGGACCCTCTCCGGCCGGAAGCGCCGCCACCGGCGCCACCGGTCCTAACCGCCCCGGCCCCAGCACCGGAAACGCGACAATTCGATTCGGCACAGTCTCCGATAAAAACAGTCGCGTGCCGTCCTGCGTCAGCGCTAGCCCATTCGGCACCTCGAATCCGCCAGCCACGGTCCGGGTTTCGCCCTTCGCGTTCGTGTAGTGCACGGTTCCGATCGGCGCCTCGCGCGACCCGCCCGGATCGGTGAAATAGAAGCCGCCCATCCCATCCAGCGTCACGTCGTTCGGCGCGCGCAGCGGCACGCCCTCCGACTCGGTGATGACCGATTCGCCCATCAGCACGGCTCGCTTCTTCATCGCGCAAATCACGTGCCGCCCGTCCGGGAAAATCTTGTGCCCGTTGTAGCCGTATCCCTCGTCGGCCCGCCACAACGCCAACTCGCCGCTGGCCCGCAACACCGAGATTCCTTCGTTGTGCGAAAAATACAGGTCGCCGTTCCGGTCGAACACCGGCCCTTCGCTGAACGTCCGCGTCCGCGCTACCTCAACCGGCATCCAATGCCTCCGCGATCGCAGCCGCCTCGGCGTCCGGATGAAAACCGTCCGGATACGGACTCCGCGCCACGGTCAGCGGGAACCGCGGGAGACCCCGCGTATTCGAATTGCCGAAACGGAGGATGGAGCGCATTCGTTCTATTTTCTACGGAATCGGACCTTCCTAGGAACGCGTTGGCCAATCGGATGGACTCATAGTTCGTTAGAATGGCGGAGTCATGCGATGCATCTTTCTTCTCTCAGCTCTCGGTCTCGCCGCCGGAGAGTGGCCGCAATTTCGCGGCATAAACTCTTCCGGCGTTTCCAGCGAAAAGAACCTGCCTGCTGAATTCGCTCCGGACAAGAACGTCGTATGGAAAACGCCGGTGCCTCCGGGTCATTCCTCCCCCGTCTTCAGCAAAACGCAGATTTTTCTCACGGCCATCGACAAGGAAAAACTCCTCGTAATCGCCTTGGACCGCAAGACCGGGAAGGAGAACTGGCGGCGTGAAGTACCGCGCCCCGCCAAGACCGAACATCACAAGGCTAACTCCGTCGCAAGCCCCTCGTGCGTGACCGACGGCGAAAATGTCTACGCCCTGTTCTCCGACTACGGCGCGCTCTCGTTCAACGCGGCCGGCAAGGTGCGCTGGCAGTTTCCCATCCCGAATATCAACAACCCCTTCGGCCTCGGCGCCTCGCCGGTTCTTTCAGGCAAGACGCTGCTGATCAACATCGACGCTGAAAGCGGGTCCTTCTTCACTGCGCTTGACAAAGACTCCGGCAAGCCCAAATGGCGCCGCGACCGGTCCGACTTTACGCGCGGGTTCGCCACGCCCGTCCTCTACAAGCCGGCCAATCAGCCCATGCAGGTCCTCATCGCCGGCTCCTACGCGTTGACCTCGTACTCCGTCGAGACCGGCGAGCCCATCTGGTGGGTGAATTCGCTCACGTGGCAGTTGAAACCCACACCCGTGATCGACAACGACACCGTCTACGTGCTCGGCTGGGCCGGCGGCTCCGACGAAGGCAATCAGGAAAACGTCCCCGATTTCGGCGAAGTGCTCAAGACGCGCGACACCAACAACGACGGCAAGCTCGACAAGGTCGAGGTCGCCGACAAACGAATCGTGAAGGAGTGGAACTCGTTCGACCTCGACCGCACCGGCTTTCTCGAACAGCGCGATTGGAAGATGTATCAGCTCCGGCGGAAAGTCGTCAACGCCGTCAACGCCATCAAGCTCGGCGGCCAGGGCGACATGACCGAAAAGAGCGTCAAGTGGCGTTACTTCAAGTCGCTGCCCAACGTTCCCTCGCCCCTCCTGCACGAAGGCATCCTCTACCTCGTGAAGGAGGGCGGCATCATGACAGCGCTCGACGCCAAGGATGGGAAGGTATTGAAGCAGGCTCGCCTCACTGGCGCGCTCGGCGACTACTTCTCCTCGCCCGTTGCCGCCGACGGAAAACTCTACGCCGTCTCGCACGAAGGTAAGATCGTCGTCATCAAACCCGGCGCGGAGTGGGAGGTTCTTTCCGTCAACCCGCTCAATGAGTCCGTCAACGCTACACCCGCGTTCGTCGACGGACGCGTCTTCGTCCGCACCCACGAAAACCTCTACTGTTTCGCGAAGCAGAACTAATGAGAATCACACTCCTTCTCCTTGCTGCCGCAATCCACGCGGCGGACTGGCCGCAGTATCGCGGTTTGAACGCCGTGGGCGTAACCTCGGACAAGAATCTTCCGCTCGAGGTCGGCCCCGCGAAGAACGTCGTCTGGAAGGCGGCCGCGCCGCCCGGTCATGGCTCGCCCATCCTCGTCGGCTCCCGCATCTTCTATTCCGCCGTGGAGAACGAGAAGCTCTACACCATCGCTATTGACCGCAAAACCGGTAAGGAGCTGTGGCGCCGTGAGTGCCCGCGCCCGCGCAAGGAAGCCATCCAGCGCACCAATAGCCCGGCTTCCACTACGCCCGCCAGCGACGGGAAAATCGTCGTCAACTTCTTTGGCGACTACGGCCTCGTCGCATACTCCGTCGATGGCAAACCGCTCTGGCAGGTGCCGCTAGGACCCTTCAATAACATCAACGGACACGGCTCGTCGCCCATCCTTGTCGACGATCTCGCCATCATCGTCTGCGATCAGGACACTGAATCCTACTACCTCGCCGTAGACAAGAAAACCGGCAAGACGCGATACAAAGTGGAGCGGCCGGAAACCACGCGTGGCTACGTAACTCCCTCCATTTGGCGTCCCAAGAACGGGCCGGCCGAACTGATTGTGCCCGGTGCCTACGTCTCCTCGTCCTATGACGTCAAAACCGGCAGGAAGCTGTGGTGGGCCGGCGGTATGGCGTGGCAGCTCAAGGGCGCGCCCGTCGTGATCGGTGACATGCTTTACCTCAACGCCTGGGAGACTGGCGGCGACACCGAAACCCCGCCTCCGGTGCCGGAGTATGCCGAAGTGCTCGCCAAGTGGGACGCCGATGGCGATAAAAAACTGAACGCCAAGGAAGCGGTCAACGTCGGCATCAAGTCCGAGCGCGCCTTCTTCGAAAACGACCTGGACAAAAACGGCGCCATGGACGAACGCGAATGGCAGTTCCTCAAGCTGCACCGGCAGGCCCAGAACTCGATCATGGGCATCCAGTTGGGTGGCCGCGGCGACATCACCGCGTCGCACATCAAGTGGCGGTACCGGAAGAGTCTGCCCAACTGCGCGACGCCCCTCTACTACAACGATGTGCTGTGGATGGTGAAGGACGGCGGCGTCCTCACCACTTTAGATCCGAAGACCGGCGAGGTGTTGAAGCAGGGGCGCATCCCCGGTGCACTCGAGCAATATTGGGCGTCGCCCGTTGCGGCCGACGACAAGGTTTACATGGTCAGCCAGGCCGGCAAGCTTTCTGTGATGAAGGCGCAGGGCGAATGGGAAGTGTTGAAGGTCAACGATCTGGAAGACGAGGTGTTCGCCACACCCGCGATTGGCGACAATCGTCTGTATGTCCGGACAAAAAGCGCCATTTATTGCTTTGGACTTTAGCCGCAAGGCCGAGTCCGAGGCGCTCGCTTCCATCACCGCGTTCGAGGCCGAACTATCGGCCCGCCGCACCGTGCGCGAGTTTTCCACCGAGCCCGTGC
>VFZO01000090.1 GCA_016871155.1 Acidobacteriota bacterium
TTGCCGGAGCCCGACCCGCCGGACACCACGACGTTCAGCCGCGCCTTCACCGCGCCGGCCAGAAAGTCGATCATTCCCGGCGTGAACGTCTCCAGGCGCAACAGATCGTCCACCGTCAGCAGTTTTTTGCCGAACCGCCGGATCGACATCACCGGACCCGTCAGCGACAGCGGCGGAATCACGGCGCATACGCGGCTGCCGTCGCCCAAGCGGGCGTCAACGATGGGTGACGAATCGTCAATGCGCCGGCCGATATTGGAAACGATCCGGTCGATGATCGTCCGCACATGGGTGACGTCTTTGAAGCGGATGCTGGTCTCCACCATCTTGCCGTTCCGCTCCACGTAAATGGAGTCGGGGCCATTCACCAGAATGTCCGAAATCGAGGGGTCCTTCATCAGCGCTTCCAGCGGTCCTAGTCCGAAGACTTCGTCCAGTACCTCTTCGATCAGCCGGTCGCGCTCGCCGGTGTTCAGCGGGATGCCATCTTCGCGCACGATGCGCTCGATGTGATTGCCCAACTGCTCGCGTACGCCGTCCTTGTTGATGCCGCGCAACTGCTCCGGCGACAGCATCGCCAGCAGCTTCGCGTGGATCCGCGTTTTGATGCCGAACCATCGGTCGGCGCCAGCGGCGGGACGGGGTGTTACGCGGGTGGCCATGCGGAATTACGCGGTCTGCGCCAACTCCTTTTTCACGCCCGTCGCCTTGTCGGCGAAGGAGCGGAGCACGCGATCGAGTTCCGGAAACGCCTGCCGGTCCGTGGTCAATGGGCGCGCGCGATTGATACTCGCCAGCATCGCCGGCGAATCCGGAATGCCGTAGAAGACCGGCTGATTCAACGTCTGCTGCACCTGTTCGAGCGATGCCACCTGGGATCCGCCCTTCTTCTGATAGCGGTTGATGACGATCTTGATCTGGTCCTGCGTGAAGCCCAGCCGCATCAGGTAACCCAGATATCTCTGCGTATTCCGGATAGCCGGAAACTCCTGCGTCGTTACGATGAATACCGTCGAGGAAACCTGCAGCGCCGCCAGCGTCAATTCGTTCGAGATATCGCAGCCGGCGTCCATGACGATCGAGTCGTACTTCTCCACCAGGAACGTTGTGAACTCGCGCAGCATGGAGTCGGTGAACAGCGTCCGCGGCTGTTCGAGTGAATCCGGCGGGCCGACGACGAAAAACCCGGCCGGATCGCGCAGCACGAACCCTTCGAACAGCGACTGATCCATGCGGTCCAGGTTCTCGCCCACTTCCACCAGCGTGTATTGCGGCGCCGCGCCCACTTGCATCGCCACGGCGTTCGATGGCCAGTCCAGATCCAGCAACACAGTCTGCTTTTTCCGTTGCGAAAGAATCGTCGCGAAGTTCACCGCCAGCGCCGTCGTGCCCACGCCGCCTTTCGCGCCCAGGAATGTGTAGATACGTCCCAATTGGCTTCCGCCGGCGATCGCCCGCCGCGGCGTACGCTCCAATCGCGTCAGCGCGTCGCGCAGGTCGGACCGTTTCAAAGGCATCGTCAGGTAGTCGTTCGCGCCGCTGCGAATCGTTAGCAGAATGCTCTCGCCATCTTCCGAGTAGTCGCTGACGATCACATAGAGATCCGGCACGGCCTGCTTCAACTTCTCCAGCGCCTTGATGCCGTTCACCGGGTCCGACGAGATATCGAGAAACAACGCCGCGTCCGGGTGCCGCTCCACGTCCTGCAACACGCGAATGTAGAGGTTGGCGGAGACTTCCGGATACTCCGCCACGATACGCGCGTTCGGCGTATTGGCGGCTGTGTCGCGCAGCAGGTCTCGGACCTGTTCGTCTCCGGAAGCGATGAGTAACGTAAAGGACATTCCTTCTCCTAAGGCTGGCACTCCCCGGTCAGGGGATCGCAGCACGCGCTTTCAATAGGCATCGAAGTCATGAAGTTCGGCATCTGCACGGGCGGCAGGCCGAGGTAGCTCATGAAGTGGCGGAACTCGTAGCCGGTGACGCGCACCGTCACGGCATCGGGCACGCAATCGGTCGAACAGTCTCCGCCTTCGCAACTGAAGTCTTCCAGTACGCCGGTCTCCACGTTGCGGGTGTAGTAGTTCACCTGAACCTCCGCCGTGCCGCCGGCGAACTCCTGGCGGTCCATGTGGACGGGCACGTTGTTCTGCATGTACGTGCGGACGTTCGCGCCGCCGTTGTAACAATGGGTCGCCGCGTACCGCGCGCCGTCGCGCGTCCACTCGACCGCCGAATGCCAGGTCCACAGCAACTGCGCCGTGAAGATAATCATGAACGTCAGCGGAAACACCACGCCGGCCGAAGTGATAACGAATTCGGACGCCGCTTGCCCACCCTGCCGTGCGCGTCTAGAGCGTGCCATGGGGAATCCTCACTACGGGACGCAGCAAAAATGTCTCGGACGGAACGAACGGTATGTTAGTTCGCACCGAGTAGCCGTCAGGCACCGTCACAACGACGAAGTCCGGGCCCCGGCCGCCTTGCGCCACATCGCAGCCCGTGGCGGAGCACTCGCAATCGGCGAGTTGCTGCGTCTCGGGATCCATGCGCTGAAGGCGGATCGTAATCAGGTCCGGCGTCAGCGCGGGCAGGATCAGGTCGCCCGCCGAGTCTCCAACGCCGCGGGTCGCCAGATTCTTGGCGTCCGTCACGATCGGGTCCGCTTCGTCGCAAAAATTCACGCCCGTCTGCGTCGCAGCATAGCGGCCCACTGAGTAGAGCATCTTCTGCAGCGTGAAATACGTCCACGTGATTCGAGCGAATTCGATGGTGCCGAACAGCAGCATCCCCAGGATCGGCACGAACAGCACCGCTTCCAATAACGAGTTGCCGCGCTGCCGGGTTCTCATTGGTGCAGGACCACCTTGCCCGGTCCAGACGTGATCGCGCATCCGTCGATCCGCCCCCCACGCACCGGCATCACCGAACCCAGATAGAGCGCCGCGAACCGGCCGTTCGCGTCGTTCACGTTCAGAGTCACATCACCCGCCGACGGTTCCAGTAGAAATTGCCGGAACGCCAAAATGGGCATCGCCGCAGTCGAAGCCGTCTCCACAATCGCCACTGTGATGATGCGCCGCGTGTTGCCCGTATAGGCCGTGAAATCGTCGAGGTCCGTGATATCCGCGTCCTGCGGCGCGGCGCCCAAAACCACATCGCTCTCCGGTACCGCGTTGCAGGCGGCCGGCACCGTCGAAGAATCGAAGCGCGCCGCAAGCCCGCACAGGAACGTCCGCGTGATGTTGTTCACCGTGTTCTGGTTGCAGTTGTTCGGCGTGGCGTTCGTCCAGATATTCTCCTCGGCGTTGATCCGGATGCAGGCGTAGGTTGGGTCGGTCCCGGCCACCAGGCCCGTCGATCCGATGCGATAGGCTTGCGTTGTCTCGTCGGCCAGCACGTTGGCGCCCTCGTTGTATTTGTTCAATAGAACGTAGGGCACGCGCTGGGCCGTGTTGGCGATGGCCCCGGGGTTCGGCCCGCCATTGCAGACATAGCCAAAGGTGTAGCGCGTGCCTACGGTAAATCCGAAATCCACGGTATCGTCCAGCGAAATCGCCTGAAGCGCGATCGGCTCAATTCCGCACGCCTGGCACACGGGCGAACTTACCCCGGCGATCGACTGCGCCGCCAAGTTCAATCGGCCTTCCTGCGCCAGCGCCAGGAAACGCCAAAAAATCAACGGCGCCTCGCCGCGCACCAGCACTTTTACGTGTTTCGCCGTCGTGGCGCCCGCTTCGCCGCCGCTCGCGTTCTCGCCGCCGATGGCCGCCGAGGCCGAATCGTAGTACGTGTACTGGGGCGCTTCCGAATTGAGGTTTCCGTTCGATTGCCCAATCGTGCCGCCGCCAAAATCGTACAGGTTTCCCCGTCCGCTGCTCGTATCGATCGCCAGGTTCGCGGAGATCTGCGCGTTCTCGATCGCCGCCTCGTTCCCGATCAGCCGGCTCGCCGCAGCCTGCGCCATCGAGTTCGCGGCGTTCTTCAAATCGTTCCGCGCGCTGTACATGCGGCCCAGATCCACCGCGAAACCGATCAGCCCGAAAAAGACGGGAACCATCAGCACAATCATCTGGAAGGACATGGTTCCGCGTTCTCTTGGCATCGAACAAGAGATCGAGAAACGGCTACTTGGGTTCCTGGTGTCCACGCGGCCCAATAAACTCCGGTTTTCCCGCGTCCTTCTTGGTGGGGCGCTTCTTCGTTCCCGCGTCCTTGTCGTTCGCTGTCGTCGGCAGGTAGTCCTCGACCCATTCGGGCAGTTCGTTCTTCTGCCCCGCCGGAGTCGGTTTGACGAACTTCGGCGTAATCACAACCAACAACTCCTCGGCCGACTTTCGAGTGGACCGGCTCCGGAACAGGTGTCCCAAAATCGGCACATCGCCCAGCCACTTCACCCGGCTCATCGACTGCACGACTCGATTATCGATCAATCCGGCCACCGCGAAGCTCTCGCCGTCGGCGAGAATCGCTTCCGTTTCCGCGAAGCGCGTGGCCACGGCCGGAATCAGGAAGCCCTGCAACGTCACCGCGTTCGCATAGTCGAGCGAACTCACCTGCGGCCGCAGCTTCAGATGAATCTTTCCCTCATCCGAGATTTCGGGTTTGAAGTCCAGTTGCACGCCGAACTTCTTGAACTGCACCGTCACAACCGGCGCGGTCGCGCCGCCGGTGGATGTGGCCGTAAGAGTGGGGAATGGAAACTCGCCGCCCGCCAGGAAACTGGCCTCCTTGCCTTCCATCGCGATCAGGTTTGGCTCGGCCAGCACCTGCAAAAGGTTTCGCGACTGAAGCGCGCGAATCGTAGCGCCGATATTCAAGTCGGGCCGGAAAACAAACATGTTCAGCAAATCGGCGAAGTTCAAGGTGGAGTTGGCGAACTCCTGGTCCTGAAACTGCAATTGGCTGAAGCGCGGCGTGGCAAACTGCTGCGTGGAAAGCTGACCGATCGTCTTGGCGTTGCGGCTGAAATAATTGAAGCCGACCTCTTGCAGTGCGATGCGATCGATCGCGGCAAACTTCACCTCCAACATTACCTGCCGGGGTTCGGCCGGCCGCGGCGTGTCGATCATATTCACCACGCGCTTGGCGTAGGTTGACGCCAGCGCCTCGGCCTTCTTCGCGGCCATCACGGTTTCGGCACTGCCGGTCAGAACGATCGTATCGGTGTTGCCCGTTACGATCACGGCCGCGCCCGCGGTGGCCACGGCTTTCTTGACGCTCTCGAAATCCGCCGTGTCCGGTCCCACCGTCACGTTGTAACGCCGGGGCGTTCCGCCCATCTCCCAAATCACGACCGTCGCGCGGCCCAAACCCTTCGCGTTGATCATCACCTCGCGCGGCGAAACCACGGCCACGTCGGCCACTTTGGGCTCGGAGGCGGCTACGGTACGGACGTCGTTTTCAAACTGGAACAGCTCGCCGCGGCCCAACACCAGTTGGAGTTCGCGTGGCGGCGCGGTCTGCGCGAACGTCGCGGCGGCCACTGCAAGAAAGGCCGGCCAAAAAAGGGGACGAAGGGAGTTCATGGAAAGATCGGGCTCTATTCTTGAAAGGTCTCTTGTACGTGTTTGTCCCCGCGAAAAACGTCGACGATCGCCCGGGGCTTGGGCGGTTCCTTCTTTTCCACCGGCTTGGCGGCCGCGGGCGGCCGCTGCATGGGATCGTCGCCCACCAGGGCCGCCCACGCTTTGTCGTCTTTCAAATTTGGAATGTTCAACAGCGCGCGCGACGGCATCCGGCCGCTTTGCATGGCGCGCGCCTTCATGGTCCGCAGCGTCAATCCCGGATCGATCATCTCGGAGGTGGCGGATTGAATCTCCTCGGCCTTCGACTTGTCCTTCGGATTGCGCAGGGACAAACTGACCCGTCCCTGATTTTTCGCCAACTCGAGGATCCTCGCCTGCTCCGGGGTCACCTTCAACGTCACGGAACGGTTGCCCGTGGCCGGTGCCGGACTCGGTGCGGGTGTCCCGGTACCAGCCGCCGCCGCTGGCGCGGCTTGCGCCTCCACGGTTCGTCCGATCGACAGCACCGTCACATCTTCCAGAACGGTCGTGGTCACGGCTTCGGCCGCCGAACCCGGTTTCGTGTAGAGGACGTCCACGTGCGAACGCGGCTGAATCAATCCGCCGGCCATGCTCGATTCGGCGATCGACACGCTCACGCCACGCATGCCTTCCTCGATCATCGAAGCCGCTCCGTCGGCGCCGGTGACGCTGGAGAGCCGGTTCGTCAGCAGCGGCTCATTCTGGGTCACGGGAAACAGCAGCGAACGATCCAGCAGCAGCTTCTCATCGGTCAGCGCGCCCTTGGGCCGGATCGCCTCCAGAACGCTGACGGATTTCAAATGAATCTTCTGCAGGCGCGTGCCGGCGGGCAGATCGGCGGAGGCCGCCAGAACCGTCACCATCTTGTCCTTTTTCGGCTGCACCGTTTGTGCGTAGAGGAACCACGTCAGCAGCGCCGCCGCGACGAAAGCGCCTCCGAAGATCAACAGTAATTTTTGGCGATCCATTTAGATCTCACGGCCTCCGCGCGGGCGGCCTTGGGTGCGAAAACACAATTCGAGCGTTGAGTCGGACACGGGAGAAATACCGATATGGTAACAACACAGGATACCTCTAAAAGTTCCGTTCTAAAAGTACTGAAGTTTCATCGCTGTAGAGCCGTTTCCATCCGGCCCGCTCCAGGAACGGAACCAGGGAGTAGCGAGGCGGCAAAAGCGCGTGGGTAAAGTCATACTTCGCAACAATTCCCGCCGCTTCCCGCCGCACCTCGACCAGATCGATATACTCCCGCAGGAACGGCGCGCCGTAGAAATCGCTGCGGCCGTCGAAGTACACCTTCCGCGCTCCGTCAAACCGGTAGATCAGGTAGCCGCCGAACTTGTCCGGCGCAAGCAAACGGCCGCCCGCCGGCAAATGCGCCGCAGCCGCAACCGGGAACTCCTTAGCCGGAAAACTGGCCGGCGTTCCCGCCAACGCCAGCCCGAGCAGCGCGGCCGCAATGGCCCCGCCCGCGTAGCCGCGGAGCGGCCGCTGCAACGCCTCCAGCCGGTTGCCGTAATCCAGCAATCGCGGCATCCAACCGGGCGAGTAGCGCCACGCGCGCAACGCCGCAGTCCAGGCCCCAGCCGCCAACGGCAACCCGGCCATGGCCAGCACCGGCAACCCGCGCGCGCTGCGCAGCGCCATGGCCGAAAACAGCAGCAGCGTGAGCGCCCGTGACCACTGGCCCAGAGCCGCCGCGCACACAGAGCCCGCCAGACCGGTCACCAGCAGAGCGCCGATCTGCCACGCGCCGGCGGCATGAAAATTGAAGCTTTGAAACTCGGCGATCCGGCTCAGCAGTTCGTGATCGCGCAGGTAGTGAACCAAATGCACGTGCAACTGCCAGCCGTACGGGTTCACCAGGCTGGCCACGCTCGCCGCCAGCGCGTACCTGGGCATCCCGTGGATCAGCAAGAGCACTGGAAGGAGGAAAAAGGAGCCGTGCGCATTCGCCCAGAGAACCGAAAGCAGCATCCAATACCACGCGCCCCGCCGGCCCATTCCGTCCAGTGCCAGTAGCAGGAATACCCACCCTAGGACGTGCGGCCTGGCCAGCCAATGCAACTGCGCCGCCGTCAACATGGGCGACGCGAACAGGCAGACGAGCCAGAAGTTTCCGCCGTTCCGGAACGCCAGCCGGACCCACAGCCACGACGCGAATCCGATCGCCAGCCAGTACAACAGGACAACGCCGCGCAAGCCCATCGTCCGGTGCGCCGCGCCCATCGCCACATCGGCCGCCCACTCCCAGGCGAACCACTCGTTGCCGGGCTTCGAGAACGAAAACTCATCCACGCGCGGCACCGCCCCGCGCTCGATCATTCGTTCACCCGCCCGGATATGCCATCCGGAATCGGAGTCCCGGAAAAACTGCTCTGGCGCTTGATAAAACACCAGTGCGTAGAGCAGCGTGAACAGACCTAGCGCCATAGCCAGGTCCGGCAGGAGCCAGGCGACGGCACGGCCCGGCGCTTCGCGCGGCTCCCCCATTTGCGGCAAATTCTACTTACTGGCCGGTGGCGCCGATGCTGGTGAGGCCCTGCGTGATGCTCGAATAGAGCGAAACGACGGCCGTCGAAAGCTGATTGACGGTCGTGATCAGCGCCAAGCCGACCGCGGCGACGATCAACGCGTATTCCACCAGGTCCTGACCATCTTCTTCACGCCACACACGAACGAACAGGTTCTTAACCATGAGAAACTCCTTCTGACTGTTTACCGGGCGGCTTCCGCCGTCCCGGTTTTTGTTTTTTCTTTTTGATCCTCCTCGACGAAAACGTGTTTCAGCCCTCGTCCGAAGGTTCTCCAAAATGAATCCCGCTGCTGCGACGGCATCTGAATAGGCCGCCCATCGGCTCCGGCCACCTTCCGCAGGTTTTCCAGAATTCGCGGCATGTCCTTGCGATACTGCAGCGCCAATTCCAGTTCCTTGCGCGCGCCGTCCTTGTCTCCTTGATCGTACAGGTACGCCGCCATGTTGTTGTGCGCGACGCCCAGATCGTCGGCTGCCGCGCGGCGAAACTGCGCCAGCGCCTCGTTCGGCTGATCGGCTAGCGCAAGTCCCAAATTATTGCGAGCCGTCCCGGAGGCGGGGTTCAACGTCAACGCCCGGCGGAACGCCTCGGCCGCTTCGCTTTTGCGCGCCTGCATCAGCAGATTGTAACCGAGATTGTTGTGCAGATCGTCGCGCCAGGAGGCCTTTTCGATCGCTTTTCGATGCATCCGTTCGCCGCCGGGCAGATCGCCGCTGTCGTCCATCGCGATGCCCGCCCAGGAGTAGACGGACGCCGCCGCCTTCGGTTGCTTCGTGACGAAGGTCTGCAACTTGCCAGCCGCTTCGGCCGCGCGGCCCGCGCGCACCAGCGCACGCGCCAGATGGCGAATCGCCAACTCAGAATCGGCGAACCGGTCGGCGGCCAGTCGCAAATGTTCCAGCTCCAATTCCGGGTAGCCCGTTCTCTCGTACTCGGCCGCCAACTCCAGCCGTGGCTTCAACTCCGAAGCCTTGGCCGCAACCTCCGCGCGCAGGGCGCGAACACGCGGGTTGCCGTCGCCCGCGTCCACGGCGTTCAGCACCTGCCGTTGCATCATCGGCGGCAAACCGGTGGCCGGTACGCTGACCTGGGCACGGCGCTGCTGCGTGCAGCCCGCCATTGCGAGTAGGCCTAAAATCGGAAGCCAGCGTTTCATCAGTCGTTTTCCACCCGTTTGATGAATTCTAACTGATCTCCAGTCTGCGTGCCGGTCGCCGCGGCGTGGCCGGCCGGAAGTTCGAGAACAGAATGCGCCCGCAAGCAGAACGACATCCTCGATTTTTTCATGTTGTCTCGGATCTTCAGGACCTTCTTCTCCTTGTTCAGGTACAGCACATCGATCGGAAAGTTCATGCCGAACGTATGGACGGCTTCGCATGGAACAATCCAAAGGCCTTCGCCGGCGGGCAATTGGGTGTGTTTCAGCAATCCGGTTCTACGCTTCTCGCTGGTGCTGGCCATGTCGGCCGAATGGGCCAGCTCGGTTTGGCGATTGACGTTCCGAATCAGCAGTTTGGTTGGCACTGTGGACGGAGACTCCTGTTAAAACCCGTAGGGGAAAGAATTGTTGCGGACCGGCGAACAACTTTCTGGCCGCGTAAGGGTTAGACTAACGGATTGGCCATGTCCTCGCAATTGCAATTTCTTCGACACTGCTTCCTGACGGCCTGCATGGCCGCCTCGATGTATGCGCAAACCACCACCGGCGCCGCCACTTTCGGCGATGTCGTCAACCTCGGCGGAACTCCAAGCGACATCGTGGTGGATGAAGTCCGGGGACGAATCTATTCAATCAACTCCACCGCGAATCGTGTCGATATCCTCAGTCTGGCCGAGAAAAAAGTACTCTCGCGCGTGACGGTCGGCAACTTTCCGCTCGCCGCCGCCATGTCGCCGGATAAGGCCCTGCTCTACGTCACCAACACCCAGAGCGCCACGCTTTCGATCCTCGACCTGGGCACCGATTCGGTGGTCAACACGGTCAGTCTGCCCGCCAAACCGGAAGGCGTCGCCGCCGGCATCGATGGCCGCGTCCTGATCACCACCCAGGGCACCGGCCCCGGCAATCAGCTCAACACCCTCCTGCTGTTTGATCGCGCCCAAAGCACAGGCCAACAAGTGTTCGCGATTCCTTCACCCCCGCCGATCAACACGCCGAATCCGCTGCCCGCCATCTTCGCAGGCCGGCCCGCCACGGCCTTCCCGGGCCGCCTGATCACCACGCCCGACGGCAATTTCATCATTGGCATGGTCGCCATCAACCAGAATCAGAACACCGCGCAAACCACGCTGTTCGTCTATGAGGCCGCCTCCGGCACCGTCATCCGCAACCGCACGGTCACCGGCCAATCCACGGTGCTGAGCATGGCCCCCGATGGCAGCCAGTTCATGGCCGGGTCCACGCTGTACGATACCGCTTCGCTGGCCGCCGTCGCTCAAATGAGCACCGCCAACCTGCCCTTCTTCGTCGCCCAGGGCTTCAACCCCGGATTCAACATTCAACGAAACCTGGGCGGCAGCGCCTACACACCCGACAATACGACGCTGTACGCGGCCTTCAACACCGCCGCCACCACGGCGCGGCCCGTCGCGAACGTTCTCTACGTCAGCAAGCCCGGCAACCTGAGCGTCCGGCTCGGCCTGCGCCTCAAGGAATCGATTCTCGGCGCGATGGTCATGACGCAGGACGGAGAGACTCTGTTCGCCATCTCCGAATCCGGCATCCTGGCTCTGCCTGTGGGGAAACTCTTCGATTACCCGATCCTGCAGCCCGAAACCACCCAGGTCTTTCTCGCCATCGACGAATGCAACAAAGGCATCTCGCGCGCCGAGGTCAAGATCGCCAACCTCGGCAAAGGGCGGCTGAGCTTCTCGATTCCCAACACCACAACCGCTCTCGTGATGCAGCAGTCGAGCGGCCTGGCGCCCTCTACGATCCGGTTCACCATGGAGCCCGGCCGCAGCGGAGTCATTCGCCAGCCCGGCACCAACC
Organism: Acidobacteriota bacterium; assembly: GCA_016871155.1. Taxonomy (GTDB): domain Bacteria; phylum Acidobacteriota; class Terriglobia; order Bryobacterales; family Bryobacteraceae. The sequence goes on from VFZO01000090.1 coordinate 11,079, forward strand.
TGTTCACGAACGCCGGCGGCGGGGGCGGAGCGCCGTTGAACATCACGCTCCAATCGCTGGACGCCATCAACTTCCCCAACGTGATTCGCGTCTATATGAACTTCCGCCAACGCGACCAGCGCGGCGTCGTGTATCCGCGCCCGGTGACGCTGAACAACTTCGAAGGCCTGTGGGACATGGTGCTCGACGATGCGCGGAAGCGGCTCTATATCACCAACAGCGGCTACAATCGCATCGAGATCTTCGATACCCAGAATCAGCGCTTCCTCGATCCCATCGAGGTCGGCCAGCTTCCGCACTCGATGGCCATGACGCCCGACGGCCAGACGCTCTATGTCGGCAACTCCGGCGGCGAATCCATCAGCGTCATCGATCTGGAAACCCGCCGCGTAATCGGCGGCGTCGATTTCCCGCCCATTCCCCGCATCGGCCAGCAGGCGCCGGTCCGGCCCCTTGCCATGGCCTACGGTCTCTCCGGCCTGCAGTTCATGATGTCGAACGGCAGCTTCTGGCGCCTCATCGGAAATTCGGCCACGGTCCGGCCGGCTAATTCGGTTACGCCTGCCACAATTCCCGGCCCCATCTCCATGGTCACTTCGCCTGGGGGCGAATTCATTCTCACCATGGCCGGCAATTCGAACGCGTATCTGTACGATGCCCTCGCCGATACCTATACGGCGGCCCGCCAGCTCTACGATCAGGCGCCCGTCTCCTACTTCGGCCCGCTTGGCGCCGGCAAGGAAGGCACCTACTTCCTCGCCAACGGTCTCATCCTCAGCCCCAGCCTCGCTGTTATCGGCGGCACGGAGCGCCCGGGCGTCACGCAGTTCGGGCCGCCGCCGGCGCCCGGCCAGCCTCCCACCCAGACCATCGTCTCCAACGGACAGCGAAACGTCGCCAGCATCTACCCGCTCAGCGAGAACCTGTTCCTTCGAATGACCACACCGGTGCGCCAGAATCTCAACTCGGTCACACGCGACGATGCGCGCGCCACTCTTGAGATGGTCAACATCCAGTCGGGCGCGGAAACCGTAATCGCCGTGGCCCCTGAGAATCCGCAGTTCAGCGTCTTCGGCGCCCAGCGTGTGAACGTGCCCGCGCGCCAGATCGTCGTCGACTCCCAGAACCTGGCCTACTTGATCGGCGTCAGCGGCCTCAGCGTTATTCCGGTTTTCCCCAGCGGCACCGCGCCCCGCCCGGCCATTACGGCCGGCAATCGCGGCATCGTCAACAGCACCGACGGTACGCAGAACCTGCGGCCCGGCTCCTTCATCACTATCAGCGGCGCCCGCCTGGCCACCCCCGCCGCCGCCGATACCGTTCCGGCTCCCACCGTGCTTGGCGGCTCCTGCGTCGTGATGAATGAACTGCCGCTGCCGCTCATCCAGACCTCCGACGGTCAAATCTCGGCGCAGATTCCGGAAAACGTCCTGCCTGGCCCGGCTGTGGTGCAGGTCCGTTCCCTGCTCCGGGCCGAGCAAAGCGATCCGGTCGTAGTCACCATCCGCCGCTAAATCAGGCGGCCGCCGCTGTCCGCCTCGAACGGGTCCGTGCGAGCGCCTCGTCCCCGTACGGCAGCCCGGTGAACGTAGCCGCTCGTAGCTGCGTCGCGAACTCCGGTTCCGCATCGCAGTCGCGGAGTGTGCCTTGCCAATCCGAGCCGCTCCACCCCCGCCGCCAGGCCGCAAGGTCCAGCCAGTCCGGACACTTGGCCAATCCCAAACGGGCCGCGGCGCTCGACCACGGATAAAACTCCGCCAGCTTAACCAGACCGGCGCGGACGGGATTCCGCTCCGCATATGCCACGGCGTTCCAGCAGTGGAGCGGATCCATGGCTGCGATAAAATACCGTCCCTGCCAAAAGCGCCCGGATGTTTGGCGCTCGGCATTCATTCGCCGGGCAAAATCGCCGTGGACGCGCGCGAAGGCGCGGGCCGTCGAGTCCGGCGATGGCGGAACGATCACGGCGTGATAGTGATTCGTCATCAAGCAGTATCCAAGGATGACGATTCCGTGTTTACAGCACTGTTCGGAGAGGAGCCGCAGAAACAGGGTGCGTTGAGCGTCGGAGAGGAATACCGCCTGACCGCCGTTGCCGCGCTGCGTGATGTGATGCGGAAATCCCGAAACAATGAGTCGATGAGAACGAGGCATCCAATAATGTAGTGCCGTCAGCCGCTCATTCCTCTCATCAAAATTCAACAACGCGCCGCCACCCCCGCCGCAACCCTTTGACTCCGCAGCTCGCCGTCAATATCATGGCTGTCTCGATTTCTCTATGAGCCGCCTCCTAATCACCTTCCTCGTATCGATCTGTCCGGGCGCCTTGGCCTTGGCCCAAACATTCGGAGAGATTACGGGCACAATCACCGACTCCTCCGGTGCCGTCGTGACCGGCGCCACGATCGCCGCCCGGAACACCGCGACCAATCAAGTTCGCGAGGTGCCGACCAACGATGCGGGCAGCTATTCGTTCCCATTCCTCGTCCCGGGCAACTACGATGTTCAGACGGCGAAAGACGGTTTTCGCGGGGAGACGCGCAAGGGCCTCGCCCTGCAGGTGGGCGATGTGCTGAGAATCGATTTCCGGCTGACCGTCGGCTCCGTTTCCGAAGTCGTCGAGGTCACGGGAGGGGCGCCGCTGCTGGCTACCGAGAGCACCGCTCTCGGTACCGTGATCGAGAACAAGCGCATCGTCGAACTTCCGCTCAATGGGCGGAACTATTTGCAACTGGTGGCGCTGAGCCCGAACGTCACCGCCGAGCAGCCGAAGGGCGGGTTCGCCGGCGCGCGGCAGGGTGGCGACCGCGCGGCGCAGTCCTACTCAATCGCGGGTCAGCGAATGGTCTTCAACCACTTCACTCTCGACGGTGTGGAGAACACCGACATCAACTTCAACACCTTTATCATCCGGCCTTCAATCGATGCCCTGCAGGAGTTCAAGGTGCAGACCGGAATCTACTCGGCGGAGTTCGGGCGGGCCACATCCCAGATCAATGTCAACACGAAGCCTGGGTCGAATAGCTTCCACGGAGCTCTGTTTGAGTTCCTGCGCAACGACGTGCTGGATGCGCGGGAATGGAGGAACGCAGGTCCGAAGAACCCGTTCCGGCGTAATCAATACGGATACACGCTGGGCGGCCGGGTGATCCGTGACAAGCTCTTTTTCCTTTCGAATTGGGAGGGGCTTCGGGATCGCCGGGCGTTCCAGTTGGTTGCCAACAACGCCACCGATCGCATGCGGTCCGGCGATTTCTCGGGACAGCCGCGTGCGGTCTTCGACCCGGCGTCGCGCGTCTTCGCCGCCAACGGAATTGCCGTGTCCGGCACCCCGTTTCCGGACAGCCGGATTCCCAACAGCCGCTTTCACCCGATCGCGGTCAAGCTGCTCGAATTCTATCCCCGGCCCACCGTGGCCGGAGACGACATCCTGCGGAACTTCGTCCGCAGCGCAAGCCGGCCGATTGACATGGACCAGTTCACCCAGCGGATCGACTGGAACGAGCGTACCAACTCGAACTGGTTCGGGCGTGTCAGTTGGGGCGACGAGTTCGTTGGCGAAGCGACCGCCTTCCCCACGCAACCTTCCCGGACCACCACCGGTGTCGCGCAGGCGATGATTTCGAATACCCGTCTGATTTCGCCGGCGGTGGTGAACGAATTCCGTTTCGGCTACAACCGGTTTACCAATGAGATCCTGACCTTCTTCGCCAACACCCGGGACGTGGGCAAGGAATTGGGAATCGTCGGACTGGGCGATGCCGGGGCGTCGGCCTGGGGCAGCCCGAGCGTGGGACTCGAGAACGGCTTGAGCGGCTTCGGCGAGTCGGCCAACGGGCCATTCATCAACCGGAACCACACCTTTCAGTGGGTCGACAATCTGTCGGTTGTTCGCGGGCGTCATTCCCTGCGCTTCGGAGGCGAATTCCGGCGCGACCACTACAACCAGTTGGGTAACCAGTTCCCGCGCGGGACTTTTGGTTTTCAGTCGAAGGCTACGTTCAATCCGGCCAACCGCGCCCCAACGGGCCACTCGTTTGCCGACCTCCTGCTCGGCGAAGTGCGCAGCGCGGCGCGGGCGTTGGGTCTGGCGAACATTCAGTTCCGCGCCTCTTCGTTCGCCCTGTACGCCGAAGACACCTGGAGAGTGACGCCAAAACTCACCGTGAATCTGGGGCTGCGATATGAGAACACGCCCCCGTGGATCGACAAAAACCGGGGCATCATGAACCTGCAACTGAAGGGAACGATTCTGGACCCGCAGGCGGTGCCCGTACTGACTCGTCCCGGCAGCGGTGATTTCTACGACGGTCTCCCCTTTCGTTTTCACGACGGCCTGCCGACACAAGCCGGCGACCAGTTCCTGGGCCGCGCTTTGATCCAGCGGGACAACGTAGACTTCGCACCACGCGTCGGAATCGCCTATACCTTGTCTCCGAAGTGGGTATTGCGCACCGGCTTTGGCTTGTTCTACGCTCAGGACACGGGAAATCCCCGTTTTGACATGGCGCGCAACCTTGCGTCGCGCAACGAGTATTCGTCAAATGAGGAGCGGCCGGACGCGAACCTCAGCGACCCATGGCGAGCCCTCCGTCAAACCGCCTCTTGCCGGAACTTCACCGGAGTCTGCCTGGGCCCGCCGGTAATCCTCGCCAACAGCCCGGACCGCGTTACGCCCTATGTGCTGCAGTGGATGCTCAACGTGCAGCGCCAAATCACCGAGAGCCTGGTCTTCGAGACGGGGTACCAGGCCAGCGCCAGCCACCAACTGGAGCGAATCAGTAACCTGAACATCGCAGTGAACCGGACTGGACCGGCCGACACCCGCTCCGTCCTTGACCGCCGCCCCTGGCCGGCCTACGGAAACATCCAGACCATGGGTAACTTCGCCGACGCCAACTATCATGCGCTCAGCCTCAAGTTGACGCAGCGCTTCTCCCGCGGGCTTACCTACATGGCCGGCTACACCTGGTCGAAGTCGATAGACAGCGGTAGCGGTATCCGGGAGGATCCAGGCGACAACCTGCTCCCTCACAATCCCTATAACCTGCGGTTGGATCGCGGGCTGTCGCAGTTCCACGCCGGTCAGCGGTTCGTCGCGTCGTTCATCTATGAACTTCCGTTTGGTCCCGGAAAGCGCTTCGGCAACAGCGGTGGCGCGATCGGGTACTTGACGGGCGGTTGGCAGGTGGGTAGCATCGTCACGCTTTCGCAAGGCAGCCCTCTGAACGTGGGCGGCATCGGAGACCGGCTGAACATCGGGTATGGCGGCTGCTGCCGCCCGGATGCCACCGGCGTCAATCCAAATGTCGCGAAGCCAACGGCCGATCGCTTCTGGGACCTCGCGGCGTTCAATACGACGAACCCGGAACTAGCCTTTCGCCACGGCAACACCGGTCGCAACGTCCTCATACGGCCAGGATATGGACAGTGGGATTTCTCCCTGATGAAGAATACGAAGATCCGCGAAGGACACCGGCTGGAGTTTCGCTTTGAGGCCTTCAATTTCTCCAATCACCCCAACTGGAACGCACCGAGTGCGGATCCCTTGAACTCCGCCGTCTTCGGACGAGTGACCTCCGCCAGAACCATGCGGGAGATGCAATTCGGATTGAAGTACATATTTTGAGACGTCCGTGAACCCGCCCCGCCCGGCCTATTGACATTAGCTAAACGCTTTGAAAACATTGAGACATCTCGCATTCAAGGACACCCATGCGCGCCTGCCTCTTTCTGTACCTCCTGGGCCTGCTGCCCCTGGTTGGCGAACCCGCTCCCGCGTTTAACTCCATTCAGAAGAAGTGGTGGGCCATTCAACCCGTTGCGAATTCGCCTGTGCCCGCCCTCGACGAAACCGGCAAGCGCTGGGCCCGCAACGAGATCGACCACTTCGTCTACGAAAAGCTCCGCGCCAAAAATCTCCAGCCCTCTCCCCTCGCGTCGAAGCAGGTGTTCTTGCGCCGCGTCACGCTCGATCTCACCGGCCTGCCACCCACGCCCGCCGAAGCGCAGGAGTTTCTCACCGACACCAAACCCGGCGCCGAGGAGCGCCTCGTCGACCGCCTTCTGGCCTCGCCCCGCTACGGCGAACGCTGGGGCCGCCACTGGCTCGACGTCGTGCGCTACGCCGATTCCGACGGCTTCAAGCAGGACGACACCCGGCCCAACATGTGGCGCTATCGCGATTGGGTCATTCAATCCTGGAACGCCGATAAGCCTTTCGACCGCTTCCTCAAGGAGCAAATCGCCGCCGACGAACTCTACCCCGGCGACCCGGCCGCCCTGCCCGGCCTCGGCTATCTGCGGCTGTTTGAGGATGAGTTCAATCAGGCCAACATCCACCTGCGCCGCCAGGAACTTCTCAACGACCTGACCGACAACACGGCCTTCGCCTTCCTGGGCGTCACGCTCGCCTGCGCACGCTGCCACGACCACAAATTCGACCCCCTTCTGCACAAGGATTACTACCGCCTTCAGGCTTTCTTCGCCAACATCAAGATCGACGATGAAGCCACCACCGCATCCCAGCGGGAACTCGCCGCCTACGACGCTGCCATGCGCCGCTACCGCGAGGCCGCCAAACCCATCCTCGACAAGATGGAGGCGCTGCTCGAGCCGGCCCGCGCCAACTACCGCAAGGAGTACACAGAGCGCTTTCCGCCCGAAGTGCAGGAAGTGATTCTCAAAGCCTCGGCCGCGCGCACGCCCATGGACTGGCAGATCTACCACAAGGCGATCACCCAGGTCGAAGTACCGGATTCGGACGTCGCGGCGAAGAAACTGAACGCTACCGAAAAGACCGCCTACGAGGCCCTGCGGAAGGAGCTGGAATCGTTCGCGCACCTTCTGCCCAAACCCCTGCCGCGATACCAGATCATGCGCGATCAAGCGATCGCCGCGCCGCCGACTCACGTGTTGAAGGCCGGCGCCTACGAGTCGCCGCTGGAAGAAGTGCAACCCGGCTGGCTCTCGATTTTGGATCCGGCGCCCGCCTCCGTTCAGCCCCGTGCGGAGTTGCACTCCTCCGGCCGCCGCGCCGCTCTCGCCAACATCCTCGCCGACCCCGCCAACCCGCTCACCACACGCGTCATCGTCAATCGAGTCTGGCACTATCACTTCGGCCGCGGCATCGCCGGCAATCCAAACGACCTCGGTCTGATGGGAGAGCGCCCCACCCACCGCGAACTGCTCGATTGGCTCACCCGGACGTTCACAACAACCGACGGTTGGAGCGTCAAGAAACTGCACAAGCGCATTCTGCTATCGGCCACCTACCGGCAAGCCTCGGACTTCCAGGCCGAAGCCGCCAAGGCCGACAACGAGAATCGCTTGCTCTGGCGCTATCCCCGCCGGCGTCTCGAAGCCGAAGCGATCCGGGACTCAATGCTCGCCGTATCCGGCCTGCTGGACCGTACCATGGGAGGCCCAGGCGTCTTCCCCGCCGTTCCCGCCGGCACCGAGATTCAGGAAGGCCGCCACTGGAAGAAGTCCGCGAATCCACAGGACGAATACCGCGCCAGCGTCTACATCTTCGCCCGCCGCCTGGTGCGGTATCCCATGTTGCAGAGCTTCGACGCGCCTCTGGCGATCGAAAGCTGCGGCCGCCGGCAGGAGACCGTCACGCCCGATCAGGCGCTCGAGCTGATGAACGGCGCCGCCGCCGCCGGCTTCGCCAAAGCGCTGGCCGCCCGCATCGCCAACGACGCGGGCCAAAGTCCGGCCGCCCTCGCCGAACGCGCCTACCGCCTGGCGTTCGGCCGCGCGGCCACCCCCAGCGAACGGCAACGGGCGCAGGAGTTTCTGACGCAACAGGCGCGGCTCGCCGGCGGAATAAACGGCGCGCTGGAAGATCTGAGTCTCTCGCTGCTCAGTTCCTCCGAGTTTCTCTACATCGACTAAGGCAATCCATGAACGGCAACCTCCAATGCACGCGCAGGGCGCTCCTCCGGGGCGCGGGAAGCGGCCTCGGTGCCATGGCCATGGCCGCGATGCTGGCGGAGGACCGGGCCGCTGCCGCTACCGTCCACGACCCCGCCATCGCCCGCAAACCGCACCACGCGCCCAAGGCGGACCGCGTGATCTTCCTCTTCATGGAAGGCGCGCCTTCGCACATCGATCTCTTCGATCCCAAGCCCAGGCTCAACGAGATGCACGGCCAGCCGATGCCCGCCAGCTTCGGTCGGCCCATCACCGCCATGGGAACGGCCGGCAATACCTTGATGGGCAGCCCGCGCACATGGAAGCGGCACGGCAAGGGCGGCATCTGGATCAGCGAACTCTATCCCCACATCGCCAAACACGCTGACAAGCTCGCCGTGCTCCGCTCCTGCCAGTCGAACGGCCTCAACCACGCCGGCGGCGTCAGCCAGATGAACACTGGAGACATCCTCTCCGGCCGCCCCAGCCTGGGCGCCTGGGTCACCTACGGCCTCGGCACCGCCAACAAAAACCTCCCCACGTTCGTCAGTATGATCGACGATCGCGAACCGTTCGGCAACGCCAAGAACTGGGGTTCCGGCTTTCTGCCCGCCGTCTACCAGGGCACGCTCTTCCGCCAGGGCGACACGCCCATCTTGAATACGAAACTCGGCCCCGGCCAGACCGATGAGCGCCAGCGGGCGCGCCTGGAGTTCCTCGCCCGGCAGGACCGCGACTACCTGGTGGGCCGGGAAGACGACACCGGTATCGAGGCCCGCATTCGCAGCTTTGAGCTCGCATACGCCCTGCAGAAATCGGGCCCCGAAGCCGTGGACCTCTCCAAGGAAACGGAGGAGACCAAGGCGCTGTACGGTCTCGATCAACCCGAAACCGCCGTGTTCGGCCGCAACTGTCTCTTGGGCCGCCGTCTGCTCGAACGGGGCGTCCGCTTCGTCGAGCTCTACTGCGGCTCGGGCTCCGGCTGGGACGCCCATACGAATCTGGAATCCAACCACGCCAAATGGTGCAAGGCTTCCGATCAACCCGTCGCCGCCCTTCTTGAAGATCTCTCCCGCCGGGGCATGTTGGACAGCACGCTCGTTATTTGGGGTGGCGAATTCGGCCGCACGCCCTTCAATGAAAAAGGAAACGGCCGCGATCACAACCCCTGGGGCTTTACCATGTTCTTCGCCGGAGGCGGCGTCAAGGGCGGCCAGACCATCGGCGCCACCGACGAAATCGGCCTGCGCGCCATCGAGCGGCCCGCGCACGTCAACGACATTCATGCGTCCATTCTTCACCTGCTTGGCCTAAACCACCTGCAGCTCACCTACCAGCACAACGGACGCGCCGAGCGCCCCACCATCGTCGGCGGCGAGCACATGGTGAAGGAGCTCTGGGGCGGCTAACGCCTCAGCCCTTCCAGAGTTTGGTCAGCGGCCCGCCGGCGCCATGCACCGGGTCGGCTGCGGGAAACGGAAGCTTGGCCATCGTGCGCGTTTGAACGTCCGTCGGCGCGCCGCGGCATAGGTCCCAGCTCTGCCCCAGCCCGTAGGCGCCCACCACCAGGAAGCCCGAACTGGAATCCACCAGGCAGTGGCCCGTGCCGCACGGCAGCACCGCGATGTCCCCGGCCCGCACCGTCACCTCGCGCCCGCCCGGCAGCGGACCTCCCAGCAGGATCCTCGCCTCGCCGGACGCGAACCCCAGCACTTCGTGCGCCGTCGAGTGGTAGTGGTGAAACGGATACACGCCGTTGCGCCACTGCGGTTCCCACTGGTTCCTCCGCAGCAGCGTTTCGATCTCGCCCGCGCCGCTCATCACGCCCCGGTACAGCAGCACCGGCAGCCGCGCGTTGTTCGGCACCCATCCGTTCGCCGTCAGAAGAAAGGACTCCGGCGTTCCCGGCAGCGCGGCAACCAATCCCGCCAGATCGCGGCGTCGCATACGCGGCGTTATCCCCGCGAGACGGCCATCGGATGCGACCGCCGCCAGTAGTCTTCGAACAATCCGTTCATCGCCTCCGACAGGCCGCCGTGGTCGAATACCACCGCCGTCCAAACGGGCCGTGTGATCACCGGATCCAGCAGCGCGATCATACCGTTCTTACGGTCGAACAGCGCCAGCTTCAGCGGCAGCGACGGCGCCTGGTGGACCTCCACGCCGATGTCGATGAACTCCATCAGCCGGCGCCTGTGCTCGGCGTCGAGCGTTCCCAGTTCGATAATCAGACGGCAGCGCACGCCGCGCTGCCGCGCCTGGCGCACCAGATCGTCCTGGAGCGGGTCCACCGCATAGGGCGGCCGCGAGAACTCCAGATACTCGGTCTTCGCGTCGGTCATCATCCGCCGGTACTCCGCCGCCGTTTGCAGCGGCTCGGTGACAATCCGCAGAAAGTCCAGCGTGCCGCGCCCGCCCTGGCCCTCGGAGTACGCCGAATTCAAATCGCCGATCAGGTCCGACGAGAAGCGCGACTGCTCCATCAGTTCGGCCTGCAATTGCTGCGACCGGCGGGAGAAATAGGCGGGCAGCGCCAGCGAAGGCTCGACGGCGGAGAACAGCTTCGTCTTTTCGCGCACCACCTGGGCGAAGCCTTTCTCCACCAGCGAATCCAACACTTCGTAAATCTTCTGCCGCGGCACATGCGCGCGCGCGGCAAGCTCCAGGGCTTTAAATTTCGGGTGCCCGACGAGCACCAGATACGAGCGGGCTTCGTAGGCGTTCAGGCCAATCTGTTGAAGGCGTTTCCAGAACCGCTGGAACTCAACCTCGGGAAGGTCATTGGGCATGTAGTAGCACCACCGTTACGGGGTAATGGCTCGGATTCTATCAGGAGTAGCGCCTGTCGCGCCAAAAACTGTCTATCTCGCTCTCATCTGCCGGCCCGGCACCCCCTCGCCCGAATCCCTCTCGAGGGCCGGCCCTCGTCGCCAGCCCCCGCAAGGGCACAGGCCCAGTCCACGGCAAGATTGCAACAATCCTTCTGGGGCCGAACTCTTTGCAGTCAACCTCCGGATAGCCGGCAGTCCGTCGAACAACGAGGGAGGAAGACGCTACACCGGCGAGCGCCGGGGCGTGTTTAATTCGAATACTTCTCTGCTCTCTCAGCTTCCGAGTAGGCGACCGTCCGCCCGGAGGGGGCATTACACGCTGTGGCCGTATCGGGTTCTATCTGTTCCCGGAGCCCACTTTCCGAGTGGCGCGTCGCTCGGGCGGTGTGGCAAAATCCGTCCGGGCCTAAATTTCGGGAATGGGCAAAAGGGTTCCCTTTTGTCCTGTCAGTCGCGGTGAGATTAACTATTCCACTTTGTGAAGGTAAAGCGCTGTGATCTCTATGAAGCGCTTTCCACTTGCGCTTTGGAAATACAGCGGGAGAAATTTATCCACAACTCCTGGCCCGTAGATCGTGAGGTCTTTCTTCCTGAGGAAGGCAACAATCTCTTGCGTATTGTCTCCCATCCTTTCAGAATTTAGTTCTTCCTGAACTAGTTCTTGGCAAGAACGCTCGATTGGTAGACCCATCCTCACCTTGAACGTCTTACTTGTTCCAGCCGCAATGTCCATCGGAAACGGTATTTCTTCATCAGGAGCGAGCTCGTATACGTCGCGATGAATGTGTTTCTTCGTATTAATTAAGGCTACGGGTCCGTTCAGTGGGTCCTTGATCTTGTAGGCCTGTGGCATCGGAATTACACGCTTATGCGGGTCCAAGACTCCCCATTGTGTAATGTTCACGTGGCGGTCACCGACGTTGATGAGGGCACATTCCCATTCAGTAACCAAATAGAGGGTTTGTGAGGGATCGTCTGTTGACGTGCAGGTCCAAGCAATCGGGTATGGCCGCGAAGAAGGCCTGACGTTAACTCTGACATCCTCAGAGTAGCGCCGACGATAAGCCAGGATTGATAGGAACAGGGCTATCAATCCAATGATCGTACTGACGAACCAAGGCCATGTGAACACGCTCATTGCCTTAGAGTCTAGCGTAGCCCGTAGGCACGACTTCCCTGCTGGCATTTCAACCGGGATTTCC
>VFZO01000091.1 GCA_016871155.1 Acidobacteriota bacterium
TCCTCGTACCAGACGTAGGCGCGAACGGGAGGCTTAGGGCGTGAGCCTTCGATTTCGCCCAGGCGGCGGTTCCAGTCGTCCAGTTGCGCGCGTTCTTCGCCGGTGGCGAGGTCGAGCATGCGCACCTCCAGCTTCTTCTCAAACGCGCCGGCCAGCTTCGCCTGCTGCGCCGAGCGGCGTTCCGGCGCAACCCGCAGCGCCAGGACGGTGGGCAGGGATTCCTGCCAGGCTTGCGCTTCTTCGCCGCGCGATTGCAGGCGTTCCAGTAAGCCCCGCTTCAGATTTGCAATCAGCTTGCGCAATGGATCCGCCTCGGCGTCGGCGGCGCGCACGGCATCTTCGTATGCTCTCAGTTCGGCGGCGGTGCCCACCTGGCGGTCCAACTCCGTCTGGCCTTTGAGCGGCCGTTGAAGCGGCTCGAAGATCGACAGGACGCGGGTGTAGTCTTTCTGGCTGAACGGCTCGAACTTGTGATCGTGGCAGCGCGCGCAGCGCAGCGTCAGGCCAAGAAATGCAGCGGAGGTGGTGGCGAGCACATCATCGAGTTGATCGTACCGGTCCATCCGCTGGTCGGCCGGCTCGTCGTCCCACACGCCAAGCCGCAGAAACGTGGTGGCAATCTGCGATTCGGCGTTGGAGTCTTCCAATTCGTCTCCCGCCAGTTGTTCGGCGATGAACCGGTCGAATCGCTTGTTGTTGTTGAACGCGTCAATTACCCAGTCCCGATAGCGCCAGGCGCTGGGCTTGGTGCCGTCGCGTTCATAGCCGTTCGACTCGGCGTAGCGGACCACATCCAGCCAATGACGCGCCCAACGTTCGCCGTATTGCGGGCGGGACAGAAGGTCGTCGATCAAAGCGTCGGTGAACGGGGCGGCCGCTTGCTCGGGTGAAGGCGGCAGTCCGGTGAGCGTCAGGTACAACCGGCGCACCAAGGTTCGGTCGTCGGCCGGGCGAGCCGGCCGGATACCGCGTTGCTCCATGGCGCGGAGCGTGAATGCGTCCACCGGCGAACGAACCCAAACGGCGGCGTTCACTTGAGGCTGCGCCGGGGCTGCGGCCAGCGGAAGAAAAGCCCAGTGTTTTTGCCCTGTGGTGGCCGTTGCTGCGGCCGGCTCATCGCCCGGAGCTCCGGCGTTGATCCAAGCCGCAATCACCTCGCGGTCTTTGGGCGAAACCTTGGTTGGCCCCATCGGCATGGATTGGTCCGCGATGCGCTGGTAGAGCAGGCTTCCGGCGGCGGACCCTTTAAGCACCGCCGGGCCCTTCGCGCCACCCTTGAGGATCTTGGAGGGAGATCGAAGGTCGAGGCCACCCATGCGGGCCGCCTCGCCGTGGCATTGAAGGCAATACCGGCGCAGAAGCGGTTCAACATCTTTTGAGAAGTCGGGCGCGGCGGCGGCGAAAGTCAGCGGCAGTGCGCCCAAAGCAACCAACAGGGACCAAGACAATCCCCATCGGCGATGTTGAACGCCGACGTTATCACATTGCTTCTTCGACACAGCCGCATTTTATCGGAGTTGGTGCGAAAATTCACGTTGAAACCAATTCGGCCCGCGACCGGCGGATCACCCCCCGCTCTGATTGGGCGGCAATCGCCGCTCGGAAAGACCTCTCGGCGTCACAGGCCCCTGCCTGAACTGGGACACGGTCCGCAAGATACTCGAGTTGGCTGTTTAACGCGCCGCCGTAAAGCAGTACAGCGCTCCGCGCGTTCGCAAATACATCCGGTCGCCGGCGAACGCCGGCGTCGCAAACACCGGCTCTTCCATATCGATCGTCGCCACGGGCTCCCACTGCCCCCCGGCCCGCACCACCGTCGCCACGCCGTTCTGGCTGAAGAGGTAAACGTGCCCCGCCGCCGCCACCGGCGAACTGTAATAGGTGTCGAGCGCGCCCGCCAGCCGTGCCTGCCTCAGAATCTGCCCTGTCTTCGGGTCGACCGAACTCAGAATCCCGCCGTCCTTAATCAGGTACATCACGCCGTTGTAGAGCAGCGGCGACGGCACGTTCGGCAGGAACTTCTGCATGCGCCACGCCACCGCCGTACCGGTCACATCCCCGCGCCCGCCATGCCGGATCGCCACCAGGGTATTCCGTGCGGCCCGCTTTGCCCGGTAGAACTCCCACTCCTTCTCCACTAGCTGCCCGTTCCGATTTAGATCGAGCTGGTAGAAGGTCTTCCTCATTTTCGGGTCGATCTCATCCTCGCCGATCCACCCATCCCTATTCGCGTCATAGAGTTGCAGCGCCTCCACCCACGCCGGAGTCTCAGTGGGTGTTTCCGCCTCGCCGCTTCCCTCCCAGCCGTGGGCGTAGATCATTTCTCCGTCGATCACGGGCAGCGACTTCGGCTGCCAGGAAAACCCCCGGACCCACCACAGCTTCTCACCCGTCGCCGCGTCGTAGGAGGTCACCTGATACGCCCCTGGCACGATTAACTCCGCGCGCCCGCTCTTTGGCGTGAATACGGCCGGGGTTACGTAGCTGCGCGTCACCTCAGGGCGATCCACGCGCCACCTCTCGCGCCCCGTGTTCTTGTCGAGCGCCACCAGAAATGAGCCCGCATCCTGATCGCACACCAGGATTACCAGGTCGCCCGCAACGATCGGCGACGACCCGTGCCCATTGACGTTGATGAAGGGCCCCAACGGCGTCCGCCACCGCTCCGCGCCGTCCTTGGTATACGAAAGAATTCCGTAGTCGGCGAAGAACACGAAGACGTTTTTCCCGTCGGTCGCCGCGCTCGGCGACGCGGGCGAGTTCGTCGTTTGGTAGTGTTCGATCCGGGGTCGCGGCGCCTCGCGCCGCCAGAGGATCTTTCCGCTCTTCCGGTCCAGGCAGAGGGTGAACAGCTTCCCGCCCGTGTCGCGCACTTTGCCGCCAAAGCCTGCATCGACGCGCTCGCCGCCCTCGGCGCCAGTTAGGAAAATCAGGTCGCCCGTGATCACAGGCGACGAATGGCCGAAAGGCAGCGAGGTTTTCCAGACGACGTTTTTTGCTGGCCCAAACTCCACCGGCGCCGTCGCCACGTCCGCCACACCGGACCCGTTCACGCCACGGAACATCGGCCAGTCAGCGGCCGCCGCCAGTGCCGCCGTCACCACAGCCATCCGGAAAATCATCCGGCAATGATACACGTCAGAACGGCAGTGGTGCAAAATCCGTGTTCAGCCAAATTGGCCCGGGACCGGCGGATCGATCTTTGATGCGGGTCTTATCCATCTTCCAGGAGCCGCCAAGCGGGCGTACATAGGGTCTCTGGCGCTTCTCGAACTCCGGCGTGCGGTGGCGAATCCAGCGCTGAATCTTCATCGCATCCACGCTCGCTCATCCCGCTCGCTCCGCTCGAGGTTCAGCTACCGCCGACCGCGCAACACCTTGGCCTCCGAATCGAAATGGCCATGAGCGAACAACAGGTCCGCTGGAACCAAGTAATACTCTTCGCAATCCTCGCCAATCGCGCTGTTTTTGTGCCGGCGCCGTCAGGTTTGTAGTATGCTCTCGACCATGTTCCGGTTCACTGCGCGGCTGTTCGGCGCCACCTTGGTCCTCTCCTCTCTACTGGCGCAGGACTGGCGTTACTACGGCGGGGACTCGGGCGGAAGCAAGTATTCGCCGCTCAGACAGATCAACAAAGCCAACGTCGCGAGGCTGCAGCCGGCGTGGACCTACCATACCGGCGACGTGAGCGATGGCACCAAGCTCCTGGTGCGTAGTACTTTCGAAGGAACACCTCTCGTGGCCGGCGGCGTGATGTACGTCACCACGCCCTTCTGCCGCTTAATAGCGCTGGACGCTGAAACCGGCCGCGAACTTTGGGTGTTCGATCCCAAGCTTGACCGCACAAAGCTCTACTTCAGCCTGTACGTCAACCGCGGCGCCGCCTATTGGACCGACGGCAAACGCGCCCGCCTCCTCTACGGCACACTCAACGGTCGTCTCTATTCCATTGATGCGGCGACCGGCAAGCCCGACGAGGCCTTCGGCGAGGGCGGCTTCGTCAACCTCCGCTCTGGAATGGCCGAGAAGTTTCCGCTGCCCAGCTATGGCATGTCGTCGCCTCCGGCCATTTACAGGAACCTCGTAATCTGTGGTTCACGCGTTCCTGATGGCGAGCCGCGTGGACCCAGTGGCGACGTCCGCGCGTTCGATGTCCACTCGGGTAAACTCGTGTGGCGGTTCCACGTCATTCCCCGGGATGGCGAGTATGGAAGCGACACCTGGGAACCCAATTCCCGCGAAGATCGAGGCGGCGCCAACGCATGGTCCATCCTGAGTGTCGATGAGAAGCGCGGCATTCTATTCCTGCCGCTTACCTCGCCCGCGACAGATTCCTACGGCGGCGATCGCAAAGGGCAGAACCTGTTCGGTGATTCTCTTGTCGCGCTGGACGCCTCCACGGGCAAACGCCTTTGGCATTTTCAGACGATTCACCACGACATTTGGGACTACGATCTTCCCGCACAGCCAAATCTGGTGCGCGTACGCCGTGGTGGTTCGCTCGTGGACGCCGTGGCCCAGGTCACCAAAACCGGCTTTACCTTCCTCTTTGAGCGCTCCACCGGCAAGCCGCTCTTCGACATTATTGAGAAGCCTGTTCCCGCCAGCGGCATTCCCGGCGAGCAGGCTTGGCCAACGCAGCCGTATCCTGTGAAGCCGCCGCCATTCGCCCGCCAGAACATGAAGCCGGACGAACTCACCGATCTCACGCCCGAACTCCGCGCAGCTTGCACCAAACTGCTGGGGGATGCCGTGCCCGGTCCTCTCTACACGCCGCTTGGCCTTGAGCCCACGCTTCTCTTTCCCGGAGCCGATGGCGGCGCGAACTGGGGCGGCGCATCTTTCGACCCGGAAACTCGAACGCTTTATGTCAACTCGATGGACGTAGGCCGCCTGGTGCGTATGGAGAAGCGGCCTCCCGGCTCAGTCATCCCTTATCGCAGCAGACAAATGGGCTCGATCGATTCGCGCTTCTGGGATCCGCAAATGATTCCGTGCCAGAAGCCGCCGTTCGGCCACCTCACCGCGATCGATCTCGACAATGGGGAGTTCCGCTGGCGAGCTGTACTCGGCGTGGTGGACGAGTTGATCGCGAAAGGCATACCTCCGACTGGGGCCGTTAATCTAGGCGGCTCAGTCGTAACGGCGGGGGGCCTTGTCTTCATCGCCGCCACCAATGATAGCCGCTTCCGCGCATTCGACAAAGACACCGGCAAGGAACTCTGGGTGACCCGCCTTCCCGCCAGCGGTCATGCCACTCCCATGACATTCCTGGGAAAGAAATCGAAAAAACAGTTCATTGTGGTAGCGGCCGGCGGCGGACACAAGTACAACCCGAGGCATCCCGCCGGCTATTCAGACTCTCTAGTTGCGTTTGCCCTGCCCTAATCAGACTCCGCCTGGGCATCGAGCCCTTATCTCATGTATGATTACGGCACCAGATTCGCCTTGCCGGGATCAGGCCCGGCGGAAAGTTGAGAAACACTCCATGGCGGCCTCTCGCCTCGTTCTGCGACTCACTCAACTACTGTTGGTTGGCTACGTACCGCTCCAAGCGCAAGTGAACACGGCTACACTTCTCGGCCGTGTACTGGACGCCTCTGGGGCCGCGGTACCCAAGGCCAAGGTCACGGCGCGGAACATGAGTACCGGACTCGAACGGAATACCTCCTCCGATGACTCCGGCGCGTTCGAAATCGCGCTCCTATCCATCGGCGGCTACCAGGTGACGGTCGAGATGAAAGGCTTCAGTCCCGAAGTCAGGGAGGGCATTACGCTCGCCGCTGGTGACCGGCTGCGTCTGGATTTCTCCCTGAGTCCCGGTCAGGTCACTGAGAGCATCACCGTCAGTGGCACAGCCACGCTCGTAAACACTGCCTCGCCCGAACTCGGCACCGTGATCGATTCAAACAAAGTACAGGGCCTGCCCATCGCCAACCGGAACTTCACCACCCTGGTCACCTTGCAACCCGGCGTGCAGTCGAGCAACGTCGGGGGGCGCAATTCGTTCAACCTGAACGGGCTCACGCAGTGGGGACTGAACCTGACGATGGACGGCACGGACGCATCTTTCATCGAGTCGCCCAGTTTCGGGGACCCGAGCGGGCGTTCGGTGCTGAATACGGTGAGTGTGGACAGCATCGCCGAGTTCCGCGTTCTTTCGGGCACCTTCTCGGCCGAAACTGGCCGTGCTTCCGGTGGCGCCGTAAATATCATCACGAAAGGCGGCACCAACAGTTTCCACGGCACGCTCTTCCACTATTTCCGCAACGACAACCTCGACGCCCGCGTACCAAACTCGATCAGGCGCGACCCGCTCGCACAGAACCAGTTCGGCGGCAACCTCGGCGGACCCATCGCGCGCAACAAACTCTTCTTCTTCGGCAGCTTTGAGCGAGCCAGCCGCCGCGTCGGCCAACAGATCACCGCCAATGTGTTTACCGAGGCTCTTCGGAGCCGGGCCCCGGCCGTTTATTCGCCGTTCATCTCCGTAATGCCGCGGCCCACCGAAGCCACGTCCAATCCCGATATCGGCATCCACCGCCGAAGCGACCAGTTGAAGACCGACGAAAATCTCGGCAACCTGCGCGTTGACTGGAATTCGCAGAAGATGGTGACGTCAGGCCGTTACAGCATCAATTCTTCGGCCAATAGTATTCCCTATCTCATTCCGGCCAACCGCCAGTTGTTTGACATCAAGAACCACGTGGCCACCGTGAGCAATACATATTCCATCTCGCCGCGCCTTTTGAACGAGTTGCGGCTCGGCTTCAACCGCTGGTTTATCCCCCGCCTAAACACAACCTATTTCGGCGGCTTCGGTGAAGTCGTCGTCTCAGGTCTTTACACGGCGTCCAACTTCGAAGGGTTGCTACGTTTTGCCACCAATTCCTTCACCCTCGCTGACAACCTCAGCTATCGCCTCGGCCGCCATTCCATTAAGACCGGCTTTGAGATCCGCAACATTCGCGCAGGCCGTATCCAACGACAGAATCCTATCTATACGTACAACAACGTCAACGACTTTCTCGCCAATCGTTTGAACAATGTGCGAATCATCTTCGGCACCATCGGAACCGAGCAGCGCCAGTTGCAGAACGGGTTTTTCGTCCAGGACGACATTCAGCTAAAGCCACGCCTGATGCTCAACCTCGGCCTCCGCTATGAATACTACACTGTGATTCGCGAACGCGAAGGACGCCTGTTCAACGTCCAGAGCGATCCGTTCGGCCCGTTCCGCGGGCGCGGCGAAGCCATCTACTCGCCAGACCGGAACAACTTCAACCCCCGCGCCGGACTGGCGTGGGATATCCGCGGCAACCAAAAGACTGTAGTCCGCGCTGGCGGCGGCATGTATAGCTCACCGATCATTCCATACTTCATCTTCGATACGGCCACCATCGATCCCAGGCTGCCGTTCGCCAGCAATGCCACGCCGCTCGATGTTCCCGGCCTCGCGTTCCCGTTGAGCGGCGCCGTCCGCCAGGCCGTTGACAACCCCAACGACGCGGTTGCCCTGGGCTTCGCACCTGCAGTCGTCGGGCGTCGCATCATCGATCCCAGAATGCGGGATAACTACTCGCTGATGTGGAACTTCACTTTGCAGCAACAGCTCAACAAGAAGCTCGTGCTGCAGTTGGGCTACATCGGCAACAACAACTCGAAGGCGCAAAATTCGCGCACGTTGAATCTCATTGATCCGGTCCTCCGGCGCCGCCCCAATCCCGCCATCGGCGAGATTCTCTACGTGGAATCATCCGGGCGCCGCAACTATAACGCCTTCCAACTCGAGCTCAAGGGCCGCCGGCTGAAGAGCCTGACGTCCGACGTCTTTTACACCTACAGTAAGAGCCTTACCTACGGCGGTGACGACTGTTGTACTGGCAACAACCCGGATGTGATGGACTTTGAAAACGTCGCTGCCTCGCGCGCGGTTGCCAACACCGACATCCGCCACCAACTCACCTGGGCCCTCGCCTACGATTTGCCCGGCCGCACGCTGTGGCAGGGCTCCGCCGCTAACAAACTGGTAAGCGGCTGGTCGATTCAGAACATTACACGCATCCGCTCCGGCAGGGCCGTGAACATCACAACAGGCAACGACGTTCGTGGGAACGGCTTTGCCGGATCGCAGCGGCCCAACTACGTAGGCGGCGACATCTACTTTGCCAATAGAAGCCCCAACGGCTGGCTGAATCGTGCCGCGTTCGCCCCTCCGCCCGCCGGACAATTCGGTAACCTCGGGCGCAACATCGCCCGCGGGCCTGCGGCCTTCCAATTCGATGTTTCGTTCCTCAAAAACACCACCCTCTGGCGCGAGCATAGTCTTCAGTTCCGCGCCGAGATTTTCAACCTGCCGAACACTCCGATCTGGGACAACCCGGTCAGTGCACTGAGTAACCCAAACTTCGGCCGCCTCCTCACGGGAGTCGCGGCTAGTCAGCGGCAGATTCAGTTGTCACTGCGGTATCAGTTTTAGCCAAACCTATTCGAAAGCTTGGTTCCACCGGAAACCTGCCGACGATCAAAAGGCAGCCTACCGGTGTCCGAATACCTGGAGCAACTCAGCCACACTTCATTCCGGGGCGTCGGACGCGGAATGTAGGTTTCTGGGAATACCTGAAGCCTTCCGCTCACCGCTTCAAATTGACCGCCTGCAGCCGTGGGCTGGCCATCCGCCGGAAAAACGTCGGACTTCGTCCCGCTTACTGCTAAACAGGGAAATCGGCCATGAAGATGAAATCTGTTCTCCTACTCGCCGCCTGCCTGGGTACGGCGCAACTTGCGGCAAGCGAACCAGCCGGTGTTTGGTCGGGATTCCGCGGCACCGGGGATTCGAATTCGGGTGCCAAGCTGCCGCTGTCCTGGTCGGACCGGCACAACATCGCTTGGAAGATTCAGACGCCTGGGTTCGGCCAGTCCACACCCGTGGTGCGGGCTGGGCGGATCTTTCTGACCGCCGTCGAGGGCGCCAAGAAAGAGAAGTTGCTCGTACTGTCTCTCGACGCCAAAACCGGTACGGAAATCTGGCGGAAATCCTTCGATTCCTCGCGGCCGCAGGAGGCAGGCGAACGCGTGGCTCGCGCCGCTTCCACGCCCGCTCTCGACGGGGAGGGGCTGTTTGCCATGTTCGACAGCGGCGACCTGTACGCTCTGGACCATGACGGCGCGGTGAAGTGGAAGAAGAACTTTAACGCCGAGTATGGGGCGATCAACAACGGCCACGACTTTGGGAGTTCGTTGCGCCAATCGGCCGATACGTTGTTTGCTTTCGTCAATCACGTCGGCCCTTCCTATTTGGTAGCCATCGCCAAGAAGGACGGCACGACACGATGGAAAGTGGACCTGCCATCGGAAGGCGGTTGGAACACTCCAGTGCTGGCCGAGGCGGCCGGTAAGCCCGTCTTACTGGTCCAGCGGCAAGGCGGCGTTTCGGCCTACGATCCAGCCACGGGCAAAGTGCTGTGGGAAGACCGGAGACAGTTTTCGCGAGAAAACGCAATTCCTTCGATGTCGGTTTCGCGCGGAATTGCCGTGGTTCCTTCGCTGGGCAAGGGCGGCACGTGGGCGTTCAGACTGGAGTCGCCCAAGCAACTGCTTTGGACGGCCAAAGCGGCCACGAATGCGTTCAGTTCGCCACTGCTGACCGACAAGCGAGCCTACTTTGTAAACTCTGTCGGCGCACTGTTTGCCGTGGACCTGGAGGCGGGCCGCGACCTTTGGTCCACCCGATTGCCAGCGACGACTTGGGCCTCCGCGCTTCGGTCCGGCGATCATGTCTACTTCTTCACCGGCGATGGAGCCACATTGATCTTCCGTGACAGCGACACGATGGAAAAACTCGGCGAGAACTACCTGGACGCCAAGTCGATGGTCTACGCGACGACCCCGCTGGAGGGCGCCCTGCTAATGCGGACAGGCAACACGTTGTGGAAGGTTGCCGACCTGGGCGAGAAGGACCCGAACCCCGAACTGTCGCGACGTGCCGCGTCCCCGCCCGCCACGGCGAAAGAGGAGCCTCCGTTGCCCGCTGCCCCGGCTGGGCGCCCCGGCGACGTTCGCACCAATGCGGCCGATGGCTTGAAGCTGGCCTGGACACCGGCCGGCCGCTTCCGAATGGGTTGTTCGCCGGGTGACAGCGAATGCGAGACGGATGAGTCGCCCGCACACGAGGTGACGTTGTCGCGCGGCTTCTGGATCAATACCACCGAGGTGACCGTGGGCGCCTACAGGAAGTTCGCCGAAGCTACCAAACGCGCCATGCCGGCGCTCGCGCCGACGTGGACCGATCCTGCGCAACCGATGGTGCGCGTCAGCTACGCAGACGCACGCGCCTATTGCCGCTGGGCTGGAGGCCGCCTGCCGACCGAAGCCGAGTGGGAATACGCGGCGCGCGCCGGATCGGAGGGCAAGACCTACGGCGCTGTGGATGATGTCGCCTGGTTTGCCAACAACAGCGGCAACAGGCAAATCGACGCGGCCAAGATCGCCCTCGAACGCCGTGCCGAGTATGTGCCCACCCTTCGCGATAACGCCAACCGCGCCCGGCCGGTGGGAAGCAAGAAGCCCAACATGTTTGGCCTGTACGACATGCTCGGAAACGCTGTGGAGTGGACGGCAGATTGGCACGACATCTACCCGGCCCGTGCGGTAACCGACCCGAAGGGCAGCACCGACGGCGAAAGGCGCGTGGGGCGCGGCGGAGCATATTCTCTCCCCAGCGTTCGCGTCTCGACTCGCATGAAACTGAATGCTGATGCCGGCAATGACTTCACGGGATTCCGATGCGCGCAGTAGCATTGCTTCTTCTCGTTTCCGTCGTGGTGACATGGGGGCAAAGCCAGGGCCGGTTGACGGGTCGAGTCCTAGATCCTAGGGACGCCGCGATTCCAAGCGCGGAGGTTGTTGCGGAGAGCACGGCCACCGGAATGCGCCGGGCGGTTCGCACCGACGGATCCGGACACTACTCGCTGCCGGACCTGCCTTTCGGCATCTACCGGCTGTCCGGCTCCGCGGCCGGATTCTCCAAGACCGAGTTGGACGGCATCGTAGTTACGGTCGCGGCCACGGTGAGCCTGGATATCCGGCTACGGTTGGCCGGTACGACCGAACGCGTCGAAGTGCGCGCGGACACGCCGGTGGTGGCTCCCCAGCAAGCCGCCGGAGTGCTGGTGGGCGCCAAGCCTCTGGCCGAACTGCCCATCAACGGGCGCGACTACGCGCGATTCTCGTTGCTGTCGCCGGGCGCGGTGGCGAGGTCGTCCACGCTTTCAGATCTTTCCTTCAACGGACTGCACCCGCAGCACAACAACTTCACCATAGACGGCGTGGACGCCTCGCGGGCGGATCAGCCGACCATGGCCGACGGCTTCAGCCGGGGCGCTCGACTACTCACCGGCTCGCTCGACAGCATGGCCGAGTTCCGCGTCCAGACGGCGAACTATCGCGCCGAGTACGGCCGCGCGGCCGGCTCAGTGATCACCATCGCCACGCGCGGCGGCACCAACGAATACCACGGCGCGCTTTTCGAGTTCCTCCGCAACTCGAGGGTCGATGCGCGCAACTTCTTCAACCTCGCTAGCGATCCGAAGGATCCGTTCACTTACAACAATTTCGGCGGCAACCTCGGCGGGCCGATCCTGCGGGATCGCACCTTTTTCTTCGTCAACGCGGAACTGTCGCGCCAACGGCAAGGCGTCCGCGGTACCGGAACCGTGCCTTCAGCGGCGATGCGCGGGCAGACGCTGCGCGCCTCGCCCGGGCTGGCGTTCCTACTGGAGAATTTTCCACCTGGCACCGCGCCCACCGCCAATCCGCTGTTGGATACGTACTCGCGGTTTCAAAGCCTGGCGATTGATGAGAACACGGCGAGCGCGAGACTCGATCATCAGTTCTCCGAACGCAACCGTTTCTTCGGCCGTCTAAACATGAACAACTCACTGGTGGACGGTCCCCTGTTCTCAATTCTGCCCTCGGCTCTGGGTACGACGGACTTCCAGTACGTACCTTCGAAAAGCCGAAACGCAGTATTGAACTTCCAGCGGACCATGTCAGAGCGCACCCTGATGGAACTGACCGCGGGCATGCAACGCACGATGACCGAGGGCTCATCGGACACCCCCTATCCGCAAGTAAACATTACAGGGCTAACGGTGGTTCCGGGTTCGCGGAGGTTCAATCTCTCCAATTCCACGGTATTCCAGTTCGGCGGAACGGTGACGCACGTCCGTGGCGGCCATACATTGAAAGCCGGGCTGACCCTCTGGCGCACGCGAGTGAATTCCTGGACCACTTCGTTCGTTTCCTTGGTCTACGTATCGCCGGCCGACTTTATCGCCAATCGGATGTCGCAGGCGACTCTTACCGCGGGCACCTTCGGCAACGGCATCCGCCAGACTCACTATGGTGCCTTCGTGCAAGACAGTTGGCAACTGCGGCCAAGGCTCACTCTCGATGTGGGCCTGCGCTACGACTATGCGACGCCGAATCACGATGGCCAGGACCGGTTGCGATCCTTCGATACGCGCACGCTCGCGCTGGGCGCTGCCGGCGAGCAGTGGTACCGGAGCGACCGCAACAACTTCGCCCCGCGCTTGTCAATTGCCTGGCAGCCGGCATCCCGTGTCGCGGTTCGAACCGGCTACGGGCTTTTCTACCAGCAGTTCGCGCCAGGAGCAGGCAACGGCATCGCCCAGAATACGCTGGCTGGCAACGCGCTGCTCTCCCGCGCGACGATCCCGAACCTGTCGTGGCCCCTCGGTCCGTTCGTATCGCAAGGCGTGGCCCCAGCGCCGGTAGCGGGAGGATTTCACTGGGATAAGCCCGACGTCTATGCGCAGCAGTGGAACCTCACGATTCTTTCTGAGCTGCGGGGCGGATTCGGTCTGGAGACGGCCTATGTGGGGAACCGGGGCATGAACCTGCGGAGGCAGTACAACATCAATTGGATCGATCCGCTGACCGGGAGGCGTCCGCTGCCGCAGTTCTCACGCGTCAATATCGAACACGCCAACGGACAGTCTACCTATCACGCCATGCAACTTTCGTTGCGCCGGCGCTTCGGGAGCGCAGTCCACGGCACGCTCAGTTACACATTTGGCAAGGCAATCGACAACGTACCCGACAGTGGAGTTGCCGGTACGGAGCCGCAAGACTTCCGTTGCTTGGCCTGTGAACGCGGTTTGGGCGCCACCGACATCCGCCACAATGCGGCGTTCAGCGTCATATGGGATGTGCCATGGGGAGGACGCTCGCGCGCTTTGGGCGGGTGGAAGATCGCGATGATCGGCTTGGCCCGAAGTGGAGCGGCGCTGAACGTCACGCAGCCGCTCAATACCGCCGGCAGCGACAACCTCGCCAACCAGCGGCCGGATCGTGTACCGGGGGTCTCGCCCTATGAGGCGAATCCGAGCCCGGCCCGGTGGTTCAATCCTGCCGCCTTCGTCACAGCTCCGCGCGGCCGATACGGCAACTCCGGGAGAAATCCGCTCACCGGTCCGGATTTTGTGCAGTTGGATGGTTCAGCAATCAAGGATACGCGGATTACCGAGCGCGTGAATCTGCAATTCCGGGCAGAGTTCTTCAATTTCCTGAACCGGCCGAACTTCGCGGCTCCCAACACGGTCGCCGGTACGCCGAACTTCGGCAGGATCTTCAATACGTTCGGGCGCACGATCGGCGCGGGTACGTCCCGGCAGATTCAGTTCGGCCTGAGGCTAGGTTGGTAGCAACGCCGGAAAGGCGATTGTCCTTCGCCGGAAGCCTGTGGCCGGATGCCCCAAATTCTTCGCTAGGAGGGCGGGGGAGCAGCGGACGGTCGAACGCCGGGTGAACTGATCCAAGCCCGGGGCCACAGAGCCCCGAAGGACTGGACCGAAGCCGTCGCAGCGTGCTTTCCGCGACATCTGTCTGTGCCAGGCAATTTGCGGGTGCGAGCCGGCTCACGCAGTCTCCGCGTAGCGATTCGTGCGGTGCAGGGATAAAGAACGCACAGCCAGCTGCGGCTTGCCCCGGGACGGCGAGCACATATGGCAGCAGAAGGCGGTTGGTCCGCGCGAATCAGGCGGTTAGCGCATCGACTGGCGATATGCCAGCAATAGCCAACCCGCGATGAAGGCTATTCCGCCGAGCGGCGTGACTGCACCCAGCATTGCAATGCGAGTGAGCGCGAGAGGGTACAGGCTGCCGGAGAACAGCAGGATACCCGCAGCCAACAGCGCGCAGACCGCTTTTGTGTCCGCGCGCTGCCAGCCCGAAACGATACAGATCCCGAGCGCATGGACGAAATGGTAGAACACGGCTTTCTCCCAGATGCCCATCGAATAGGCGTCGAGGCGGTCTTGCAAGCCGTGTGCTCCGAAGGCGCCAAGGGCAACAGCGAGGGCAAGCATTAGCGAGGCGAAAACTCGAAAGTTCACTGTTCAGATGTGCCGCTCGGGCGGCGGTTCCTCTACGTGACGTGCGAGCAGCCGCCACTCTGTGGCCATCTGGTTGGCAGGGATCGATGTGCGATTCCAACCCTTCAATGTTCGCCCGCGGTATTCATTGCCGCATTTTCTCTCAACCCATTCTTCATACCCCGCGATCCAGCGCATCAGCGACTGCAGCAGCCGGCGGCTCCGCCGGATCTCGCAACGCGTGAACGGGCGCCGAAGCGATGCAAGTTCTTCCGCGCACCACACGGATTCGATAGGAGCGAATTCGCCCATCCAACGCGGCACGAAGCAGTAACGGTTCACGTAGATCCCGCCCAAGCCCTCTGCCACGTAACCGGCACCGAACCCCCACAACACGATCCGCGCTTCATCGCGACCCAGCAGGTAGCGCGAACTGCCGGGCACCTCGGCTGCTGGACGCGATCGTTCGAAACCGTATTCGAGCAGGAGGTTACCGTCTGAGCGCCGCACATCCTGGCCCCAACACCAGCACTGCTGATGCATCAATTGCGCCCCACGCAGCCAGAAAGCGGGCAGCGGCTCGGATTCGGCCGCAACGGTCATGCAATTGCCGCGATGTCTTCCCGCGTCACGTCGGCGACGCTCTTATGGAGCTTATACTGGCGTTTCGAGCCCGGACCATCGAGCACCGCTATGACGGTCTCGAGCGGAGGGCACCCCTCCTCGGTGCAGCGGAGTTCGGTCACCATAACGACCGCATCTTCCGCCAGTGTGAATCGCTCCTCGACCCACGCCTTGACCTGTCCGATCTTCGCCGTGTCCGGCTTGGGTCCACTTCCGAAGAGGTCCATCATTCCTTCTCCGACTTCTCGAAGACCCGCACCAAACCCGCCTCGGTGGACGCCGCGAGCATGCGATCGTTCGGCGCCCAGCGAATCTGCGTAATCGCCGATCCGAGCTGCGATCCGCGCAGCGGCCGCTGCGGCAAGTGGTGATTCCATACGTAGACTGCACCGCCCTGGCAGCCCGATGCGATCAGCCTGCCTTTGTGCTGATAGGCCAACGCGCTCAAGAATCGCTCGTGCCCCTCGAGTTGAATCGGCCGCGTGCCAGCCGGTCCCTTGCCGCCACAATCCCAGATGGTGACGACGGGCGAACCTCCCGTGGCGAGGAAGCGGCTTTCGGAGTCCCACGCCAATTCGCGGATCTTGGCCGGATATCCCGTCATCTCGAGATCTTTGCCCGACTTGCGATACCAAAAGTGCACGCTGGCATCCTGATTACCGGTGGCAAGATAGTTGCCGTCAGGGCTCCAAGTCACGACAAGAATCGAGCCTTTCCAAGCGAACGCCTTACCGAATTCTGGTTTCTCAGCGTGATAGTTCGCTAGTTGGCCGTAGGCGGCGGTGGCGAAGAACAATTCCCGCGGCTGCCAGGCAATGCCGGAAATCGTACTCGGATGATCAGGAAAGTCACGCAGATGTTGTCCGGAGCCATTCCACATCTTCAGGAAGCGGCCCGCGCCTGTCAGCAGGTAGTCCCTCGATGGCGAAAAGGCGATGTGCTCAACCCACTGCGCACCGCCCTTGAGTTGGTGCAGCTGCGCGCCCGTCGGAGCATCCCAAATCCTGGCACAGCCGTCCTGCCCTGCGCTGGCGAGCAAGCGGCTATCGGCGCTCCACGAAATCGCGAGTGTTCCGATCGAGTGTCCTGGCAGTTCGAGCAAAAGGCGGCCATCGGAGCCGAAAACAGAGATCGGTCCGCCAATCTGCGCGGCGGCGAGCATCTCTCCATCCGGCGACCACCCGAGTTGCACCACATGGTCGCCGAGACGAGCCTCCCAGGATTGCCTGAGCTCCGGCGCGATCACGGGCGGAAAAGCTAGCGCACGAGGCATTTCATGAAGCCTTCGGTGAGCTCGGCGCGATCAAGATTGCGACCGATGAAAATGAAGGAATTGTGCCGAGGCTCGGTGCCCCATTCACGATCTGGCCGCCCGTCGAACAGCATGTGGACGCCCTGGAACACGAAGCGCTGCGATTCGCCCGCGATACTCAGCACGCCCTTCATCCGGAAGATGTCGGGGCCCTTCTTCATCAGCAGCTCACGCAGCCAACTGCTGAGCATCCGCTGGTCGAGGTCCCCCGAGACGCTGAATCCTACCGACGAGACTTCTTCATCATGCTCGTGATCAGGCTTGTACTGTTTGCTCACCACCGGTTCGAGCGGCACCGGTCCGTGCAGAGCCGCGGAGAATTCATCGGGGTGGTGTTCGGTGAAGAGCGCGTAGGGGCCGTTGGCGGAAACTTCGAGGCGGAACCGCTTTTCTCCGTCGCCGCGCAGAAGCAATTGATGCAGATCGCCTCCGGGTTTGATCGACCCGCCGGGTTCGACGGGCTTCTCCTCGGAGGAGAACGTGAGAACGGCGTCCATTTGCGCGCCCTCCAGCCCCTGATAATCCGCACTCTTTACCGGAATGATCGCAATGCTCATCATCGGGTCTGGCCCGTCCTGCATCACGAACTCATGGGTTCCCGCGGCAAGTTCGTAAACACCGCCCCATTCGAACGGATACTCCGGCTCGAGGAACATGGGATCGACCTGCAAAGCACGATCGAGGTTGAAGCCACCGAGGCCGAGAATTCGGTCCATCTCGATCGCCGCGTCGCGTGTTCGATAGATGCGCGCGGCCGGGTTCATCTCGCGGATCCGCGCCTCAAGCTTGTCGACTTCGGCGGCCGGTACGAGATCGATTTTGTTGAGCAGGATCACGTCGGCGAACGCCACTTGCTCTTTCGCCTCATCGGAGTCGTCGATATGCTGCCAGATGTGTTTGGTGTCGACGAGTGTGACGATGCCATCGAGCGCCATGCGTTCTTTCATCTCGTCGTCGACAAAGAAGGTCTGCGCTACGGGCGCGGGATCGGCGAGCCCGGTGGTCTCGATCATGATGTGATCGAAGCGGTCGCGGCGCTTCATCAGATTACCGAGGATGCGGATGAGGTCTCCGCGTACGGTGCAGCAGATGCAGCCGTTGTTCATCTCGAAGATTTCTTCCTCGGCGTTGACGATCAGTTCGTTGTCGACGCCGACTTCTCCGAACTCGTTCTCAATGACGGCGATGCGCTTGCCATGATTCTCGGTAAGGATGCGGTTGAGCAGCGTGGTCTTTCCAGATCCGAGAAATCCGGTGAGCACTGTAACCGGAATTCTTTCGGGCGCGAAGGAAGGGTTCATTTCGGGTTCTCCTTTTTCGTTCTAGGCGACGGCGGCCGGCAGTTCCTCGCCGGCGAAACGTTGCATGCGAAATTCTTCTAGCGAGTGGGGCAGCGGAACAAGTTCCCCGTGGCGCTCGCAGTCCGAGGCCCAGTCGGCCAAGGCCAGATACTGTGCTTGCTCAGAGAGGCCTCCGAGAAAAACCGCCTGCGCGCCGAAGAGAATCATCACGACGTTGGTCGCGTCGCATGGGCCCAGGCATCCGCTAATGGTCAAGTGTATTTTCTTCGGAAGCATACGCCGCTTCCATTCTGCCTTAAGCCAGTCCACGGGAACCGCGGGATGGCCCTTGTCGGTGCGGCCACAGCAGCATCCAAGGCAAACGACCACCTGGCCAAGCGTCTTGCGAGTGGTGAAGGGGGCGGATTCTATGCTGCTCATGGAAAGACCCTCCTGGTTGGGCGCGCCCACTCCCGAAACTCAGCGCGGGATCGCGGCAGAGGCGGCGGTCCGCTGATCGCCAGCGCGGCCTCAAGCAGCAGCGGCGGCTCGAGTGAAGCGTGGGTCAGCATCTCACGGTCCGCCAGAACGCCAGCGGGTACGCCCCGGGCGAGAATGCCGCCCTGGAACAATACGCAGACTTCAGTCGCCCATTCGTATGCGAAGTCAACGTCGTGGGTCGCCAGAATAACCGCCGTGCCTGCTTGCGAAAGAGTATGGAGTATTTCGCGAAGAGCCCGAACGCCGCCGGGATCGAGACCCGCTGTCGGCTCGTCGAGCAGCAACACCGCCGGAGCCTGCACGAGCAGACCGGCCAGCGCCACACGCTTCTTCTCGCCGAGGCTGAGTTCATGTACGGGCCGGGTGGCCAAATGGGGGATCGCCATGTCGCTCAACGCCTGGCCGACGAGTTTCCGCGCCTGCGTCTCCTCCACACCATCTTGCAATGGACCGAACGCGACGTCTTGCTCCACCGTTGGAGCAAGCAACTGGTCCTCCGGATCCTGGAGCAGCAGTCCCACCTCACGGCGCCAGCGACGCAAACCAGCGCGCGAGCGCTCGGCCCGGGTGCCGTGCAAGAAAATTTCTCCGTGGCAGAGATGCTCGGCGCCGCTCAACAACAACAACAAAGTCGACTTTCCCGCCCCATTGGCCCCGAGCAGCGCGATTCGGGCGCCTGCCGGCAAATCGAGATCGACATTCCTCACAGCCCAGTGTCCGGGAGCGTAGGCGTAGGAGACGCCGCGAGCCTCAAGTGGAACGGGGTTCACCACGGGAAGCGGCTCCGGAAGAAAAGAGCGGCTGCCAGCAGCGAACCATGCAGAACCATGGCCGAAACAAGAAACATCCGCGATGTTTCCGCGCGAGGCGTAAACATCGGAAAGCCGTCCAAGCCGCGAAGCGAGGCGCCGCGTTCGACGCGGCGTGCGGTCTGAATGCTGCGCGTAAGCAGGTTGCCGGCCGAAAGCGTCGCAGCCCTCAACGAGGGCTTTCCACCGCGCAGGCGGAGGTCGAGACCAAACCGAAGGCGTTCGAACAGCTCCCAAATCGAAGCGATCAGCCGGTACACGAGGAAGGCCAATTCGACCATCACCGCCGGAACACGGGCCCTTTGAGCGGCCAACAGCAGGTCGGGCGCCGGCGTGGTCAAGGCGAGGAACGTCATGCAGGCGGCTGCGGCCACACCGCGCATCCACACTACCGCCGCGCTCTTCCACCCGGCTCCCAAAATCACCGGCAGTACGGCGGCCGACAGAAACCCGATCTGCGGTGCGAGGAACCGTACCCAAGCGCGAACCGGAATTCGGGCACCCCCAAGCGAGGCCGCGGCCGCTACCGCGAAAATGACGGCCGACCACGGCAGTGCCGGCAGAACGGAGGCAAGCAGGAGCAGTCCGCCTCCGAAGATCAATTTGTCGAGTGGGCTTTGCGTGCGCCAGGCATTGGAAAACGCGATGTGATCGAGCGGCGCGTGAACGTGCATTTACTTCGTCCGCCTCCGCAGGCGCGAACATGCGAGGCCGAACACTGCTACGCCAACGGCCGCTTGACCACCGAAAGCAACTGCTTGAAAGATCTCGCTCGGTTCCCAGATCGCCGGCCGGCCCGGGGATGGCAGCATCGACGCCACGCGTTCGTCGGCGTCAACCCATCCCGTTGCCGACGCCAGGCTCCAGGCCCCGACGCCGATCGCGCCGCAAATCGCCAATCCGGCGACTGCGTTTCTCATCGCTGGGCCCACGCTTCCAATCCCGGAATCCGGACGCCGCCGGAACTGACGATCGCGCGCAACACCGCCATAGTGAACAGCGACTCGATAACCGCGACCGGAAGTTGCGTGACCGAAAAGACCGCGGCAAACTTAAGGAACGCACCTGCGACTCCCAGGCTGGGGTCGGGGTGCGCCAGCGCGAGTTGAAGGGACGTGCACGTGTAGATGGCGAGCGATCCGACCGCCGTCGCCAACGCGATGGCGACTTTGTCGGCTAAGCCGAACCGGATGGCGAACCGCCACACAAGCCACGTAGTCTGCGGTCCGGCCACTCCGAGCGAGAACACGTTCGCCCCAAGCGTAGTGAGACCGCCATGGGCGGTGAGCAGGGCCTGAAACAGCAGCACGATTAGGGAGAGCGCGGGCATGGCGGCCGGTCCGGCCAGAACCGTGCCGAGCGCGACTCCGGTGGGGTGCGAACTACTGCCGGCGACCGAAGGCAACTTCAACGCCGTAAGCGTGAATAAATACCCGGCGGAGGCAGCCAGCAGGTACCGGTTGTCGCGCACGGCGTTCAGCTTCGATATGCCGCGCACTAGGAACGGCGCGGAGGAGAGGGTCCAAGCGACAGCGTGAGTGATCGGAAGAAAGCCTTCGCTGATGTGCATGGCGCGATATTTCAGAATAAGGTGCCATCGCCCGCATCACGCTCTACTATTTTGTGAACGGCCACCTTCCGCCGGTGAGCGGACGGCGTTTTCCGGTGAGAGGCTTGGCTATTCTGTTCGAAACGCGGCCATCGACCTCGTGTGGCAGGCCCCCGGCGGGGGCATCGCGAACCCGGCAGCGATGACCGCTCCCGCCAGGGAAAGCCTTACGCTGACGCTCCTTCTTCACACGCCGCCCGGCGATGCCCCCACCAATCTCGCGGGTTCGGCGCCACACCGGGTACGAAAGCGGTCCGCAGGCGTCTAGTGCGGCTAACATCGGCGGGAGTGCAGAGCGGATACTCAACAGACCGGCCCTTCGGCGGCGCCACAGCTCGAGATTTAGCGCGATCCCGGAGAGTGTTCGCGATTTGTACCCGCGTTCCAGATCGCGCCATGTAGGTCAGGGGCCGGGAGTATTGAATTGGCAGTAATTCCCGGCCGCCGCACCGACTCGATCGGACTCGAGAGATCAGGATCGGCGAATAGCAGGGCGCGCAACAGCAGCGCATTCACGAAGCCGAAAATCGCCGTAACCACGAATACTGGCTTTCGCGCGAACGATCACCCGGCGAGGCGAAGGTCAGCCAGCAACCGGGTAACGCCGTAACGCCATGACCGCTGGAATGCCGGCCAGCAGGACTGGAATCAAAAGCCCAGCGAACGCTACGCCGGCTCTGGCAGTCACGTCCGCGGTTGGCTCTTCGCGGAACGTGAAGACCGGTAACCGGTCCAGGTCGCCAGCGCCGAGCTTCTCCTTCTTGAGAATTCGCGGCACGAAAAATCCACGCCATTGGCGATGGTATTCGTCCACTCCAGCGAGGAAGTGTTTGTAGCGGTGTGCGCTGGATCCGGCGAGATCGTTGAAAGCCGACTGGGCCACGATGGCTGGAGATAGGTAGCGAAAGCGATCCACCATCTTCTGCTGATTGGCCAGTTGGGCGTCGAACTGGGCGAGCACGGGCTGCACGCTGCGCTCGGTCGCCTCGTTGACCGCCACTTGAAGGGTGCCAAAGTCCGGCGGTCCGCCGGGTCCATTCGAAGGCGGCGCCAATTCGGGATGATCTTCGAGGTAGCGCGCCATCAACTTGCTGCCTTGACGAGTGGACTCATCTCCCGCTACCCGAATCGCCTGGATCAACTCGACCCGCGACGGTACCGGATAGGCTGCTTGGATCGCCACGTTGAGCACCGATGGAATCACGATCACGAACAGCAGCCACCCGCCGGCAAGTATCATCGCGTTCGTAGCCGATCCGCGCCCCATGGCGTTCACCGCGATCGCCAATGCAAACCAGAATGCCCCGTACGCGGCAGTGACGGCGGCCCAAACTAACAGACGCGGCCATGCGCCTTCGGCAGCTAGATTTGCACCGCCGATGATAACCCCTGCCGCGGACAGCAGCACCGCCAGTGCGGCCACGAAAGCCGCCCGAAGCAGTACCTTCGCCATGACCACGCGGCGGAGCGATACGGGCTGCGACAACGTCAGAGCGAGCGTACCCGATTCCTTCTCGGATGAAACGAGGTTGTAGCTGAAGGCGAGGATGACCAACGGGTATAGATACAAGAGCACGAACGCTAGGTCGAACCGGCCCGAAAGGAGGTGCACTGGATTCTCGACTTCGTCGTTGTTTAGGAACGTCGCCTTGCTGCTGGTGGAGACACGGAAGTAGTAGGGATACAGATCGCTCTGCCCGATCGCGAGAGCGCCTAATGGCGCCGGCGGCATCACCGCGTAGCGCGTGCCCACACTTCGGCCGAACGACTGTGGCTGCCGGGGATCGGCGAACGCGGAAACTGTCATTTCGCCAGCTTCGATCCGCGGAATCTCGGATCGAATCCGGTCAAAGCGCTCCCGCTCCTCAGCGAGCGCTTCGGAGATCGCGCGATTCTGAAAACGAATCCACTCCGAACCGTTGAACGCACCATAGGCGATCGCGGTTCCCAGCACCAAGGCTACTGTGAGCGGAGCTCGATCGGCGCTGAGATTGCGCCAGTCATACTTCATCAGGGTTCCGAGCATCTTAGTACACCCGCACTCGCCGGGTGGTCCACAACGCGGCCAGGCCTGCGGCGGTACACCACAGCGCCAGGACCACGAGCGAGGGCACTTGCCTTGACAACACCCAACTCGCATCTGGAGCGGTATACTCGAACGGCTGCACCTTCTTCCAGAGTTCGTCGCCCGCCACATACACACCGGTGTTGCTCGCGTTGCGCATCAGGTCGTCATTCATCACGCGTTGGATGGTACGGCGATACGCTTCGGCAGCGCGGGCGAAATGGGCGTGTTGCGG
Source organism: Acidobacteriota bacterium (assembly GCA_016871155.1). Taxonomy (GTDB): domain Bacteria; phylum Acidobacteriota; class Terriglobia; order Bryobacterales; family Bryobacteraceae. Next base: position 22,832 of record VFZO01000091.1, read on the forward strand.
GAAGTCGGCGCCCGCGAATGCCATTGACGCCGAGCGCACGGCA
>VFZO01000092.1 GCA_016871155.1 Acidobacteriota bacterium
GTCCTCCGGTGCATCTTCATCGCGTTCAAACCCCTATGGATATTGATGATGAAGCCCATCCGAAGATTCGCAATGCAACGTCAAAATGGAAATGTGGGCTAAAAAGCATGTCCAGAGTTTTTCACGCGCGTTGGCTCAGGTCAAGTGCGACGGAATCCCGCCGGGCCGGGGGCGAAGCAATCCGTCATGCCAGATCAAGTCGTTTTGCGCTGCCAACTTAGAGCCAGTTGGAACGGCCGGGAGTGTCCGGAGTGTTCCGTTTCCGGGCACAGCAAATTCGCGTAACTGCTTGAAAAGCAGTAACCTATGGTCCAAAATTCTCGTATACTAACAACACCGTACCAGTGGCGCGCTTTCCGATTGTCCGCCGCCGTTCGATTCCCCTGGAGGTTTCCTTGCTTTTGAAATTCCTAGCGCCATTTCTTTTGGCAGCTGCCTGTTGGGCGCAAGAAGGCGCCGGCAAGCAAATCAAGATTACAGTCCTCGCCGGCGAGGGCTCAACGAACAACGTGGCGCGCCGCGTGGCCGCCGCACCGATCGTCGAAGTGGCCGATGACACGGGAAAACCCGTAGCCGGCGCTCAAGTGACGTTCGAGACCCCGCGAACGGGTCCGACTGCCACTTTCTTCGGTGAGATGTATCGAAACACCGTCACGACCGACGACAAAGGCCAGGCGAAAGTGCTGAGCCTGACTCCCAACGACACGCTGGGCAAGTTCCGGATCTTCGTCCGGGCGACCTCCGGCAATAGCTTTGCCGAAACCACCATCAACCAGACCAACTCGCAAGGGCCGGGCAGCGGGCCGGCGGCGACAGCGAAAAACAAGAGTCTCTGGACCAAGGTGTTGATCATCGGCGCCGCGGCCGCGATTGGCGGAGGCGTCGCCGCCTCGCGCGGAAGCGACAACAACACCTCCGCCGCCGCGGCCAAGCGCCCGATCACGATCGGTGCCGGGCCGATCACAGTGGGAGGTCCTCGATGAGGCTCGCACTTCTCCTCTCTTCTTCCGTATTGGCGTTCGCGCAGCTTTCCGGGCCGACGCCGGGTTTTGTATTCGACGCCGGCACACGGGAACTGCGGCCGATGCGCGGTTTCGCCGGTTCGGCTCACCTGGGTGAGGCGTTGATCAAAGACGCCGACGCCGCCGCGGTTTCGGCAGACGGCAAACTGGCCGTGGCCTCCCGCAACGGTGTGGTGGAACTGATTCGCGCCTTCGATTCGGAGGCCCCGGTTACCGCCGCGTTGGGTCAAGTTGGAGCGGATGTGACGTTCGCCTGGTCCGGTTCGGACCTGGCCGTCATTTCCGAAGCCGCGCACCGCGGCGCGATTTGGCGCTCACTCGATTCGAAGACCGGCGATGCAGAGTCCATTGATCTGGGTGTGGTGGCCGGCGACGTGCAGGCGATCGCGTTCGATGGAACGAATTTGTACCTGGCGGCCGAGGGCGGCTTGTACCGCGCGAACGCCGGCGGGACATCGCGCCTGATCGAATTGGCCAATGCGTCCGCACTTGCGCTGGACGGCAAACAGTTGTTCGTTGCCGACGAAGCTTCCGATAAGGTCTACCGGGTCGTGGGCGATTCGGTCAGCGAATTCGCGTCTATCGATTCGCCCGTGGGATTGCAGGTGGCACGCAAGAGCCTGTTGATAGCCAGCGGCGAGACGCGTTCGATCACCGCTATCGATCTGGAAACGAAAGAAGTGAACGCCAGCCTGCCGCTCGAATTCCTCCCCGAGCGCATGGAGCGACTCGGCTCCAGTCCGCTGGCACTGTTGAACCGCGCTTCGGCGAATGAGCCTTTGTGGGTTCTGGATACCCGCGGCGAATTGCAGGTCTACTTCGTCCCGGCCGGGAGGGAACAATAACAATGCGAAACCTTTCGATTGTCAGCCTGGCCCTAGTGGCCTCGGCGCTGGCGTACGCGCAGACCGCACCTCCATTTTCGGTGCGAGTGACCGTGGCCGGCGTCGTAACGACACCCGCCGATGGCGGCACTATTCAGTTCAACGGCGAAGCGATCGGCAAACCGGTTGACGCGCAGGTCAACGTGACCTATCGCGGCAACGGCTCGATTCTGTTCACCCGAGTCGAACTTGCAGGCACCACCGATTTCGCGGTGACCGGCATCCCGGACCCCGAGGCGAGCGTGGCGCCGAATAGCGGCTTCAACTTGAACGTTCGATTCACGCCCACGAGCGGAAATCGAGTGCAAGGTACACTGCGCCTGTCCTACACGGAAACGCCATCCGGCGCGCGGCCGCTGGTGGGCAGCTTCGGTTTGAACCTGAACGGCGTCTCGCCGGACTGGGTGTTCACTTATCTGCCTCCGCCCTCCGCGAACGCCACACCGATTCAAAACGGCGGAACTATCGTCTTCCCCGCGACGACCGTGAATGAGATTGCTACGGCCGGCGTCGTAGTGACGAATCGCGGGACCGGCGCGGGCACGGTGGGAACAATTCGTTCCACCGGTTCGGCCTACTCGCTCACGTCCTTGCCCAATCCTCCGGTTACGGTGGAGCCGGGACGCGACGTCCGCTTCGCGGTGCGCTATGCGCCAACGGCGATTGAAACGAACACGGGCACGGTGGCGATCGAATTCGTCGACCGGACTGTCACGTTTAACGTGACAGGCTCCAGCTCTGGCGCGGTCTACAGCTACGAAGCGGGACCGGACGGCAGCACGGCGGCCTTGCAGGCCAACGGCACGCTGGCCGTACCCGACATTGCGGTTGGCGACAAGAGCTCGGTGATTATTCGCGTGAAGAACACCGGTAACGCGGAAGGGCGCATTCCGGTTATCGGCGTCCAAGGCCCGGGCTTCACTCTGACCGATACTCCGTTTCTGCCAGTGGTTCTGCAGCCAGGACAGGTCACCGCGTTTTCCGTGGTGTTTACGCCCACGCAGCCGGGCCGCGCAACGGGCCGTCTGCGCATTGGGAGCGACAGCTTCGACGTGGTTTCGAACGGTTTGGGTTCCAACCTGACGTTCAACTACGTGGCGGGTCCGGTAACGACCACGGTCGCCGCGGGCGGCAGCGTGATCTTCCCGCCGGCCGCCGTGGGCCAGACCTCATCGGTCCGGTTCGTCATCGTCAACAACGGCACCAGCCCGACGGCGGTTTCGTCGGTCGGTGTGGTTGCGACGGGAACGACATTCGCGCTTGCAGCGCAGCCGAATCTGCCGGTTTCCATCGCACCCGGCCAGTCCACGTCGTTCGTCGTGAACTTCGCGCCCGCGGTGACAGGAGCGCTGAGTGGGACATTGCGTGTCGACAACAACACGTTCACGCTATCCGGCTTCGGCAACGCGCCGCCGGCGATTCCGGCGTTCCGCTATACCGGCGTGACCGGGACGCAGCAGCCCGCCTCGCAGGTGGCGATCGGGCTTTCGATCGCTCAAAACTACCCGCTGACCCTGACCGGCACTTTGACGATGAACTTCAGTTCCGAAGTTTTTGCCAACGATCCTTCGGTGCAGTTCGCCGTGGGCGGGCGGACGGTGAACTTCACTATTCCGGCCGGCCAACGCGATGCGGTGTTCCAGAATAACCAGACGCAGATTCGTCTGCAGACCGGCACGGTAGCGGGCGCTATCGTGATCACCCCGACGTTCCAGTCCGATGGCGGTATCGCTCTGACTCCCACCAATCCGGACGCGCTGACGCTGACCGTAGCAGCGGCCGCACCGAGGCTATTGAACGTCCAGGTCGCGGGACGGACGCCCACCGGCTTCACCGTGCTTGTCACTGGGTATGCCACGTCACGGCAGATCTCGACGATCGACCTGGCCTTCACCGGCATCAGCGGTGAGAACGTGTCGACGACGAGGTTGAGCGTGCCCGCCGACGCCAGCTTCACCGCGTGGTACCAGAGTGCCGCTTCGATTCCGTTCGGCAGCCAGTTTACGGTAACGATCCCGTTGACGCTCACCGGCGACTTGACGAACGTGTCGACGCTGGCGGAGACCGTCAAATCGGTTTCGGCGACGCTGACCAACCGGGCTGGCTCCAGCCAGGCGATGTCGGTTGACGTGAACTAACGGAACGCAATAGAGCGAAAACGGCCGGTCCAAGGACCGGCCGTTTTCGCGTTTTGGGGCTGATTTCGGCCGCGACCGCCGAACACTTCTTCGCCAGACGAGACCGCAGCAGGACCCGATAGCGCGGGACTGCGGTCCTTCGCGGCGCCTACTTTGGAATGGCGATCTCGTACATGCTGCCCCACTGTTTGCCGGTGACAATCAGGCGGCGGCCGGCGGGGTCATAGGCGATGCCGTTGAGCACATCGGCGAATTGGCGGTCCCGCGGCAGATGGGCCAGGTCGATATAGCCGATCACACGGCCGGTCGCGGGAGAGATCCGGACGATCGTATCGGTCATAAAGATATTGGCATAGATCTCGCCGCGCACCCACTCGAGTTCGTTGAGCTGGCCGACCGCCTTCGTGCCGTCCCGCACCGAAATGCGTCGGAGTTCCCGGAGCGTGACCGGGTCCCAAACGCGAATCTGGTCCGTGCCGTCGCTCATGTAAAGGACCTTGCCGTCATTGCACAAGCCCCAGCCTTCGCCAGGATAGGAGAACTGATTCACCATCTTCATGTCCGAGAGCTGGTACACGAAGCCGGTGTTGTGCTGCCAGGTGAGCTGGTAGATCCTGCCGTTCAGAATCGTAATGCCCTCGCCGAAAAACGGCGCAGAAAGTCTCGATTGTTGAAGGACCTTCCCGGTTTCGAGCTGGAGCTTGCGGATGCCTGAGCGGCCCACCATTCCGGTGCTCTCATACAATGCACCGCCGGCGAATTCCAGGCCTTGCGTGAAAGATTGGATATCGTGCGGAAAGGTTCGCAGAACCTTTCCCGTGACTTTCGGCGCGGCTTTGGGCTGCGCGGCGAGAACCGCGCCCAGCAGCAATAGGGCGATGCGAACGGGCACACTCGAATTATAAATGGGGCGCGGCATTGTGAACCGGGAGTCCAATGTCCCCTTCGACTGGCTGGCCTTGGCCCGCAAAGAATCGAAAGCCGCTTTGATCGAAGCGGGGCGGGAGCTGCGGCCGGGCGACCGCTGATAATGTGCCGCCGAGCAAGCGAGCCGTTTCCCGCTGGCCGCCGTGGTTCGCCCAGCCGAGCGCATCGCCATCCCAGAGCTTGTCTTTGATATCGGACTTCGCACCGTAGCTCAACAGCAGCCGAACGACCTCAGTGTGCCCGGCCAGCGCCGCTTGATGCAGAGGTGTAGCGTGCGAATGAAAGCCCTCCGGGTTGAACCGGTTCGGGTCTTCGCCGCGGGCGAGCAATTGCGTGACCACACCGGCGTGGCCCATTTGGGCGGCCAGGCAAAGGGCTTGATGGCGCTGCCCGGCTGTTGCGCTCTCGTAGCCGCCGAACTCTCCCAGGCCGGCCCCGGTGACGAAGTTCGTTTCGGCGCCGTGCCGAAGCAGTGCCCGCGCGGCGTCCGCATGGCCGAAGATCAGGGCGGTCAGCAAAGGCTCGGTCCAGCGGCCCTCGCCCGCGGGTTGAACGGACGCGCCGAATTCGACCAAGATGTCAATCAAGGGCACCTGCACGCCTGCCTCCGCCGGCGGGCTGCTGGAAACAAGCAGCGGAAGAATCGGAAACGAACCGCCGTAGCAATCGTATAGCGCGTTGGCGCCGGCTCCGGCCGTGAGCAAAATGCGCGCGATCTCCACGGCGTTGGCCGGGGAGCGTTGGCGGCGGCCTTCCACTCCGTTGGCGGCGAGGTAGTGCAGCAGCGTGGCGCGGTGCACGGGCGGGTCCATGCAGGTTCTGCGCCGGCTGCGCGAGGTGATGAGTTCGGGATGTTCGCGCAGCAGCGACGAAAGCGCTTCGGCGCGGCCGTCGACGACCGCTTCCACTGCGGCTTCGAAGTGGCCGGCGGGCCCTTCCAAGCTCTCGACGTACTCTTCCAGCGCCGGCCAATCCTGAAAATCGAGACACCTGGCCACCACGAGGCGGGCGTCGTCTTCCTGAAATGGCGCCGCTGCGATTTCCTGTTTGGCGACGCGGAGGGGCAACCAGCGGATTTCCTTATCCAGGAACCGCGGGTGCTTGTTCTGGATGAGGTCCAAGGCCTCCGAGTCCGCCCGCCGGTGGGCCGCCAAGAGTTCGGCAGCCCACCCGGCGTAGGCGGAAAGCGGCGCGTTGTATGGGATCAGAATTTAAACCTCGCCGACAGGATTATGCGGCGAGCCTGAACCTGAGCTCCCTGAATGACGCCAAAGCTTGCGTTGTTCTGCGCCCCGGTTGCGAAGTTATATGTCAGTCCCGAGCTCGGATTGCCGGGGTTGAAATGGTTGAAGGTGTTGAACATCTCCGTCCGAAGCTCCACCGACTTGCCACCGTCCTTTCCGAAGCGGAAGAACTTTGCGAAGGAGAGATCGAAGTTCACCAGTCCCGGCCCATACATCAGGTTCGGCGGCGTATTGCCAATGCCTAGCGAGTCGATTGGCGGCAATCGGAAGTTCGTCTGATTGAGGCGGTACTGCAGCTTGGGATCCTCGGTTCCTGACGGATATTGTCCTTCAGGAAGGAGGATGTTCCCACCCATTTGACAACGGAAGGGAATGCCACCGGTCGGGGTGCCCGTCCAGTAGCCGGCGGGCGCGTTCTGTGCGCCGCAGCCGACTGTAAAAGGCGTTCCGGAGTAGATCGAGCCGTTTCCGTTGAACTTCCAATCGTCGAAGACCTGGCGGGTGAACTTGTTGCTCCAAATGCGGCTGGCCTTGGGAAGGTCGTAGCCGAAGTTGAAGTTCACGGCGTGGGGACGGTTGACGGTTTCCTTGCCCAGCCTGTCGTCCACCCACTGCGCGAAGTTGTACACGATGGTGCGGGACCACGTGTAGTTCCAGTTCCACTGCAGATTGCCCATGCGGCGGTTTAATTGCACCTGGAGCGCGTTGTACGAGCTCGATCCCTTGTAGGTCCAGATCGGAATGTTGCCGAAACCTCGAAAGCCAACCATGGCGCGGATCAAGTTGGTCGAGTAAAACGCCGATGCCGTCGTTGGATCCCGGAAGCGCTGGATGGCACCATCCCGGGGATTCCACGTGGTGAGCGGCGCTACGGCGTTGAAGTCGAAGGCCTGCCCGTAGCCATGGCGCAGGGCGTTGCCGATGTAGGAGACATCGAAGATCATCGACCGGCCGATGTCCTGCTGAATGCCTAAACTCCAGTTATAGGTGGTTTGCACCTCTTGATCTTGAGAACCACCGACAACCGTCTGGGGCGTGAAGTAGGTCTGCGAGTTCGCGAGGTTCTGGAAGTTCGTGTAGAGGATGACGGGCGCCTGGAAGTTCGGGGGCGCTGCCAGAGGGCCCACGCCGGCGCCAGTGGCGCCGATGCTGTCAACGGTCCAGTTACGCCCGGAGATGATTCCAAAGCCGCCGCGAAGAGCTGTCTTGCCGTTACCGAACACGTCCAGTGCGAAACCAAAACGGGGCGCCAACTGAATTGGCGGCACCTTGAAAAAGTGGCTGTCGTATTGCCGAATGCCGGACCAGGGGATGCCGCCGGCCGGATAGGAGGCGGTGTCAAAGGTGCCCTGGCGGACGAATGGGAAGGTCTGACCAGTGACAGGATTCACTGCGGCGCGCTGTCCATTGACCATGGCGGGGAAAATCAGTTGGCCGGCCTTCGAAGAGTCGTAGGCTTCCGCGCTGAACAGGCCCAGGACGCCACGATCCGAATAGAGATCTCCCATCCGGTGGAAGCGAAGGCCCAGGTCGAAGGTCAGGCGGCGTTTCACCTGCCAGGTGTCCTGGACGAACCACTCCAACTGACGGTAGCGGGCGTGATTGATCTGCTTCTTGTTGTCGTCTCCATAGGCGAAAATTGACCCGAGGAGAGCATTGGAGAAGGGGTAGCCGGAATCCAGGGCCGCGGCGCGATCCGAGCCGAAGTAGTACGTGCCGGCCGTGTTGAAGGTGGAATAGACCGAAACGTTTCGCGCCATCAGCTCCAGGTAGACGCCGGCCTTGACGTTGTGGTTCTTCTTTACCCAACTGATCTTGTTGTTGATCGATTGGACGGTGTCCGTGCCGACAAACGGCCAGCGCGAGTCGTGCCCGAAATTTGGTACGGCCGAAATCGTCTGCCCGGCCGACTGCGGGCCAATGCCGATGCCGGTGGGGAAACCGAAATTGACCTGAGGCAGCAGGTTCAGCACGTTGCTGGATGGAAAGATCCTGGGCAGCGGTATGTTCTGGCCGCCGGCTCCCTTCAGCGGGAGCTGGTTGTCCGCATAAGTCTTGGTGCCGCCCTGCGCTTGCGAGGTGACGGCATCGATCGGGTCGACGCCCTGCTTGCCGCGATTCACGCCCCACGAAAACTCGTTGATCAGTGTCGGGGAGAACGTATAGACGGCCGTGCCCACGGCGCCCGCGGCCTGGACATGGTAGCTGTGGGGAAACTGGCCCCAGGCGCCGCCGCTGGGGCCGACTGTGCCGGCGTAGCCGTCCACGGCCTGGTAGTCCTGCAGGAGGCGAACGAAGGTGACAAGCTTCGGACCTGCGTTGTAGTCGACGCGTAGAATTTTGCCTACGTTCGGCCGCGACTGAGGCAGAATCGCCCGGTAGTTAAAGCGGCGCTGCCCGGTGGGATCGAGCGCCAGGCCGCGAGCGTCCGGCAGTGGGAACAGGTTCAGCATGGCCTGGCCGGCGGGACTGATCCGCGCGGCCGGAACGATGTTACCCGGGAAGGGCTGCTGCGTCGTTGGGTCGAATACCGGGACCAGAACGCCTTGCGTGGTCACGGTTTGCGAAAAGTCGCCGCGGCGTTCCAGCGCGGACGGCATCGTGAAAGAGTTGTCGATATTGTTCTTGTTGCGGAGCCGGTCGTAACTGTAGAAGAAGAACAGTTTCGTGCGGTCCTTGTTGAAGTTGGTTCCAGGGATGATGAGCGGACCGCCGATGGTGCCGCCTGGATTCTGATAGCGATAGCGGGGCTTGACGATGCCGAGTTTGTTGTTAAAAAACTCGTTGGCGTTGAGCGTTTCGTGCCGCCAAAAGTGATAGGCGCTGCCGTGAAATTCGGGCGTGCCGTTCTTGACGGAGAAGGTGAGCTGGCCACCCGTACGTCCGCCGAACTCCGCGGTGAAGTTGGAGACGAGGAGCTTCACTTCGCCGATGGCGTCGATGCTGGGGGAGAGATATCCAGGGTTCAGGTTGCCGGAGTCCTGCGCGGCGACGCCGTCCAGACTGAGCACAATCTGGCCCGTTCGGCCTCCATTCACCGGAGGGATGCCGCCGCCCGACCAACCGCGAAAATCGCTGGAGGCGACGGTCTGAACGCCCGGCAGCGTCATGATGAGCGAGAGCGGATTGCGTCCCCGAGTCGGGGTGTCCATAATCTGGCGGGTGTTGATGGAAATGGAACGGTCCGAACTCGAAGTCTGGACCTGGACGGCCGAGGCTTGCACTTCGACCGAGGAGGAAACGTCGCCGACCTGAAGGGCAATTTCATGCAGGTCAACGCGTTCCTGCGCCGGGACAACAATGTTGCTCTGGGTGTAGGCCTTAAAGCCCGGCATCTCGATTCGCAGGCTGTACGAGCCCGGAACGATGTTTGTGAACAGAAACGAACCGTTGGTGTCCGACTTAAATGTCCGGACCTGCGATGATACGGCGTTCGTCAGTTTCAGATCGGCGCCGGAAACCGCGGCGCCAGTGGCGTCGGTGACCGTGCCGAGAACCTGGCCGGTAACGCTCTGTGCGTACGAGACGAAGGGCAGAATCAATAGAAAGAAGAAACACTTCATGAAACGAACCCCCACAGGTTGATTGAGCAACGCCGGAACGTTATATCGAATCGGTACTTGAAAGTCAAAGGCGATGGCCATCACAGCCGCTCGTGAGCGACTTGTCCGCTTTGAAAAGTCGCAGAGATTTATCGGGTGCATGTTATTCCGGCCCGCGCAGCAGGCGCTCTCCGGCCCGCTGTTCCGTTTCCCAGCCCTTATCGCCCTGCTGGCGCATCCATTCGTCGAGCGTCGCCGCCAGGCGCTTCTTGATTCGATCCAAACCGGGCTCCGCTGCCACGTTATTCAGCTCGTAAGGATCGGCCTTTAGATCGTACAACTCCTCGGCGGGCCGGCGCCGGTAGAAGTGGGCGCGCCGCTTGCCGTGGGGCAGCTTGGACCAGTCTTCGATGATCGTGTCGCGTTTAGGGTCGGTGAGGACGTTGCTAAACGCCTTCTCCGGCGTCAGGTTCCGGATGTATTTGTAGCGCGCGTCCCGGACCGACCGGATTGGATACCCTTCGCCTCCGTTGATGATTCCCTTGGTCGTCTGGACGCCGAAGACGTGATCATGGTGTTTCCGTGCCTTGCCTTCGAGCACTTTCAGGAAACTCTTGCCATCCAAGTCCGGCGGGACGGGCAAACCGGCCGCTTCGAGAAGCGTCGGCAGCAGATCGACATACTGCGTCATCGCCGCGGCGCGCGTTCCCGGCTGGATTCGATTCGGCCAACGCACGATGAATGCCGCTTTCAGGCCGTTCTCATATAACGTCCACTTAGAGAACGGCGACTGGGTGCCATGTTCGCCACAAAACAGGAAGAGTGTATTGGGCGCGTGCTTGTCCAGAATCTCCAGAAGCGCTCCGAGCTGTTGATCCATCCAGGTGATCTCTGCGTAGTACAGACTCAGGCGGCGGCGTGTGGAAGCATCGTCGACCAGGTGAGGCTGAATCTTGAGGGACTCCGGCGGATACGCCGAAGGGTCGCCGACGTCGCGAGGCATGTGCGGCTGGTGGGAGGCCACCCAGAGGAAGAACGGCTGCGACTTGTCGCGCGTGATGAAAGACTCCAGATACGCCATTTTTCCGGGTATCGGCTCTTTGTCGCCCGTTCCGAGGACCTCGAACGGGAAGACCTCATCCGGGCCAAAATGCTTCTTACCGGTTCGCGCCACCCGGTAACCGGCCGCCTTCAATTCCCGAACCAGACTGGGCGCAGTGTCGTACACGCGGCTATGATTCGGATACGCTCCGTTACGTACGGGCCACTGTCCGGTAAGAATCTGCTGGCGGGTTGGTGCGCACATGGCTGTGGCCGTGAACATCGCGTCCAGGCAGATGCCCTGTTTCGCAAGCCGGGCCAGCACCGGAGTGCGCACCTGGGATCCTCCGTACGGCTCAATGTCCCGCCACCCGAGATCGTCCGCGAGGAAGATCACGATGTCCGGTCTGCGCGGTTGCGCGCCGGCGGCGGCGGAGGCGAACAAGAAGTCCCGGCGGCGGAGTTTCACGATACATTAGATGGTAAGGCGAAACCTGCTTTTTCTGTTTTGTCTGCTGACTCCGTTGTTCGCGGCCTCGCCGGAGGAGGATGTGAGAGCGGCCGAATTGGCCTGGCTGGACGGCATCACAAAGCCGGACATGGCGAAGCTCGACCGCGTTCTGGCCGAGGATCTGTACTATCTTCATTCCAGCGCCGTCGTCGATACCAAAGCCAGCTATATCGAATCGATCCGCAGCGGGAAACAGAAATACGCGTCTGGAAAGATCAACGACATGAAAATTCGCGTCTACGGCAAGACGGCCGTGATTAACGGCGACGCGAACTTTGAGTTCGTTTCAAATGGTACGCCATCGAAGGGCCACCTCAAGTACACGCACGTTTTCGTGAAGGGTTCAAAGGGATGGCAATTGGTATCCCATCAGTCGCTGCGGCTGGCGCAATAGCGGCTAGAGCTAGTACGGGGAACGGAGGATTACCGCCGCCGAGTCCAGCGCGAATGGAAGCTTTCTGCAGGGTGAGGTCATGCTGACGATCCGTTTCGAGCCGCCGTCGAACGGGAGGGGAAGGAAGCAGAGAGCCGGTCGCAGAGTTTGCCCATAATCGTCTGGCTGCCGGTGATCTCATTGCCAACACCTGACTGCCGGCACGACAAGAATACCCAGCTTCGGCTGGCGGCCCTAATGCGCCTGTCCGTCTACTGCCGGATTCCGGGCCATGGGGTTGATCCAGTTGGGTTATACGAAATGGCGAGGACACTGGAGTTTTCAGAAAGGGATGTTGGGATGAACGGCGAAAATCGAGAGCAGTGGCCATGGTTGGAGGATCTGGGAAAGCCATCCGTCGGGTTACGCCCCCGTCCTGAGGAAAGCTACATCTTGGATTCGACGCGGATCGGAGGTGTGCCTCTACTTGCAGAGGGAGTGCGATGGCCCGGGAATCATCGAGGTGAGCGCTTGGTGTTTGTGGCTCAGCTACGACGGGACGATTTCCTGTTTCTTCCATTTCCCGAACAAGCGGGCTGGCTGCAGTTGTATTGGGACCGGCATTTTCCTTTTGACTTGGAGACGGAGTATTAGAAGGAGATCCGCGATGCGCACCAGGACTGGACTTTTGGGTCGTGGGAGAGTCTTATGCCCAAGCCGGAAATTGCCCGGCTGCCGGAAATGTCAGCTGAAGAATTCGTACGGCCGGAGCCTGCTGACTATCCTTTAGCATCGCCGCTTGTTCCTCTGCCCTGCGCTTGTGACCTGGAGCTAATTCTGGATTTTCCTCACATGTTCGATCTAGACAGGCTAAGGGTGCGTTCGGTGAACCGCGAGGATGAAATGGCCTACGCGGAAGCCGCGACCGGACATGGAACTAAGGCGGGCGGCTGGCCGTTTTGGCTGCAGGGAGACAATACTCCGCGCTGCCGCTGCGGCCGGACGATGGAACTACTCCTGACGATCATCAGCAGTGAATACCTCTGCCGGAACGGCAGCCGCTGGGATTATGTGGGTCCCAGTGCGGCGCCGGTCAAGCCGGACACTAACCCCGCCAATCGAACCGGGATTGAGATACACGACACAGGGCACGCGTATTTCTTTTACTGCCCCAGCTGTCCGGGGTTGCCGATGCGTTGGGTCCATCAGAACCTATAATAGGAGCCGGCGCTTGAGAATGCCATCCGCTCGTGCTTGGAAGCACTATGGGCCAATACCTTGACTACCAGGTTCGACTGATGAGGCAAAGCGGAACGCCGACGATACACACGAGCCACTTAGGTGGCCCGTTGCTGTGGCCAGCTGCCGAGCCCTGGCCGGTCTGCCCGGACCGACAATTGCCCTACTACGAGGGGGACCCGCCCAACGACTACTTCATTCCGTTGCTTCAAGCGTTCCAACACGACTTCCCTGATATTCCATTCCCCGAGGGCAGCGACCTTCTGCAAGTACTCTGGTGCCCGCGTTACTGCCGCCAGCGGAACGGAATGCCCAGCCCCGTGGTCCGGTGCGTGTTGAGGGCCGGCGCGCAGGTGGAGTTTCCCCTGAGCGAGTTTCCCCAAGCGAGAATGCCCATAAAGGGACTAGTACCGGAATCGTGCAATGTCCAGGGGGTTCGGGAGGCGATGACCCCGTTCAGCGATCCGCGGGCCAGGCTTTTAGGCGGGTACGCTGGCATGCACGGCGAGCCGGTGTTCCTTCGATGCAGCGCTTGCCGAACGCGATTGTGGCCGCTTCTGACGGTTTCAGGCGTGGACGAAGAAGAGCAGTTCTTCCCACTGGCGCCATGGCTCGCGCAGGTTCAGATCTGCTGGCGCTGCCCCGGGGCTCCGTCGAGGCTGCTCTATGAAACCACCTGAGGCTGAGGCCGTCGTACCTCCGCTGCCAAGCGGCAGCCATCGAAGGCCAGGGCATGGCTCAGGGGCGCAGGTGTGATTTGCTCAAACGGGGCCGCCTCCCGGTCGTTGTGCATACCTAGCCGGAAATCGTTCATCCCAGTTCCGCGCGCAGTTCGGAGAGGTCTAAACGTCCGGTATAGATGGCCATTCCAAGGGCGGCATGGATGTTCATGGCGCGCAGGGCGCGGACGTCCGCCAGGGTCGTAACGCCGCCGGCAGCCGTAATCTCGTGGGCCGGGGACAGTGCCAGCCGCAGCCGCCGGAACCAGTCCAGATCCGTTCCCTGCATCATCCCCTCTTTGTCGACGTAGGTGCACAAAAAGCCGCGGCAGTACGGCTCCAGGGAGCCGATAATCTCCTCGGCGGTGAAGTTCGTGGCCTCGCGCCACCCCTTTATCACGATTTTTCCGTCTTTGGAGTCGAGCGCCAGCAAGATGCGTTCCGGCCCGATGGCGGAGGCCAACTCCTCCAAAAACGGCTTGTTGGGACCCTCCGTCGTAAAGGCGCTGGTTCCGACGATAACTTTAAGGGCACCCTGCGCCAGGAGTGCGCGTGCGCGGTCCACGGTCCGGACGCCGCCGCCGACCCGGCATCGCGCGTTTGCGCAGAGCGTCTCGACGATCGCGTCATTGGCGCCCCGGCCGATGGCGGCATCCAGGTCGATGACCTGAATCTCGGGAAAGCCGGCGAACCGCTCCAGCATCCGGAGGGGCGCGTCGCCCTCAAGAGCTTTTTCGCGGCCCTGAACAAGCTGGACGACCTTGCCGTCCATCAAATCGATGCAAGGGAGAATCAGACTCACCGGCGCCTCCGCACGACGATACCGTGCCGATCCAGAAATTCTTTCAAGTCGTCGACTGTGTAGGTGCCAAAGTGGAAGATGCTTGCGGCCAGCGCGGCATCGGCTTCGCCCTCGGTGAGCACTTTCAAAAAGTCTTCGGGCCGCCCGGCGCCGCCGCTGGCGATCACCGGAATGCGCGTGGCGCCGGAAACGGCCGCCGTCAATTCGCAGTCGAATCCGGTTTGGACCCCATCGGTGTCCATGGAGGTAAGAAGTATCTCCCCGGCGCCCAGCGCCATGCCGCGCGCGGCCCATTCAACGGCGTCGATGCCTTCGTCGACGCGGCCGCCCTTCGTGTAGACGTTCCAGCCGCCGTTCGGCCGCCGGCGCGCATCGATGGCTAGGACAACGGCCTGTGCTCCGAACTCCAGGCTCAGTTCCGTGATCAACTCCGGCCTCCGGACCGCCGCGGTGTTGACGCTGACCTTGTCGGCCCCCGCCATCAACAGCTTGCGCGCGTCCGGGACGCTTCGAATTCCTCCGCCGACGGTGAGCGGAATAAAAACTTTTCGTGCCGTGCGGGCGACCACGTCCACCATTGTGTTCCGCTCGTCGCTGGAGGCGGTGATATCCAGGAACACGAGTTCGTCGGCGCCCTGTTCGTTATAGCGTTCGGCGAGTTCGACAGGATCGCCGGCGTCGCGAAGATTGACGAAATTGACGCCCTTGACCACGCGGCCGGCGGTGACGTCCAGGCAGGGAATAATGCGTTTAGCGAGCATGGAATCGAACGTCCACGATTTAGAGCTCTGCGAAGTTTTTGACAATCTGCAACCCCAGGGGTCCCGACTTTTCAGGGTGAAACTGAACGCCGAAGACGTTCTCGTGCTCCAGCACGGCGGTGAACGGCTCGACGTATTGACACGTGGCAGCGGCGTACTCGCAAACGGGCACGTAGAAGCTATGAGCAAAGTAGACGTAGGGCCGCTCGCCGAGGCCGCGCAGCAGTCGCGAACCGGCCTTCGTGTCCAGTTCGTTCCAGCCCATATGCGGCACCCGGGCGTCTTCGGGAAATCGAACGACGCGCCCCGGAAAGATACCCAGGCCCTTCACATCGGGATCTTCCGCACCCTCCTCAAAAAGCGCCTGCAGGCCCAGGCAGATGCCAAGAAACGGCACTCCGGAAAGGATCCGGTTCATCAACGTACCGCGCACGCGCATCGCATCCAGGGAACGCAGAAGCTGGCCGTAGTGACCGACTCCGGGCAACAGGATCTTCTCCGCCGCGTTCAATCCATCCGCATCATCCACCAGGGTGAATTTCGCCTCCACCGCCTCCAGCGTGTTCAATACGCTGCGCAGGTTGCCGGCGCCGTAATCGAAGACCGCGATGCCGCTCATTTCTTCGTTCCTTCCAGCAGGCCCTTCGTCGACGGCAGTTGGTCCTTCAACCGCGCGTCGGTGGAGCAGGCGTATTTCATTGCCCGCGCCCAGCCCTTGAAAATGCTTTCGAGCTTGTGATGATTCGAACGTCCGTATACCGTCAGCACGTGCACGTTCGCGCCGCAGTGGACGGCGAAGCCGTCGAAGAAGTCGTGCATCAATTCCGATTGCAGGCCGCCTACCAGGCGCGTTTTGACTTTGTCGTTGTAGACCAGCGCCGGACGGCCGCCCAAGTCGACGGCCACCACGCTCAACGTCTCATCCATCGGCATGACGAAATAACCGGCCCGGTTGATGCCTTTCCGGTCCCCCAACGCCTTGGCGAAAAGCTGCCCGATCACGATGCCAACGTCTTCGACGGTGTGGTGTTGATCCACATCCAGGTCGCCTGTGGCCTTCAGTTCCAAGTCGAAGCCGCCGTGTTTGGTGAACAGCTCCAGCATGTGGTCCAGGAAGCGAATCCCCGTGGAGACGGAGTAGCGGCCCTTGCCTTCGATCTTCAGTTTGCCTGCGATTTGGGTTTCGCGCGTAATGCGTTCGACTTTGGAGGTTCTCATGCGGGGAGTGCGTTTTCGAGTTGATTGATGCTCTCAATGACGGCGATTGCACCGTGGGCTTTCATAAGTTCGACCGTCGCGGCGTGCCCGGCGTCGCGAGCGTGGCCGACGCCGATGAACGGAACGCCGGCGCCCTGAGCGGCGCGGGCGTCGTCGAGCGTGTCGCCAATATAGATGCGCCGTGCGCCAGGGTACAGGCCGGCGACCTTGTGCAGCCCTTCCGGGTGCGGCTTGGGGTGGGTCACGTCGTCCTCTCCGATCACGGCCGCGAACCGGAGATGACCGGCGAAACGGTCGAGCGTAATCTGGGCCTCCGCCCGGAGACGCCCCGTGAAAACCGTGAACGCATAGCGGGCGTTCAGGCGCGCCAGCGTGCCCGTGGTGTCGATCCAGACCTCTCGGCTGATCAGGCCGTCCGGCGGAAGAAACAGTTTTTGAAACTCCTCGACCACTTTGGCGTACGGGACGGTGTGGCCCATGTCGGCGAGGATCTTTTGCGACAACGCCCAATCGTTGTTCCAGCCGCCCTGGTTCTTGTAGGTCTGAATCAGGGCGCGCTCAATAGTGCGGCCGCTGAAGTGGCGCACGGTTTGCACAATCGTCTCCCGGTAGGACTCCGTGACGTCCACCAAGACGCCATCCATGTCGAAGACGATCACTTGGCCGGGCACTTCCACACAACCTCCAATTCGGTCAGAAACTTTCGCATCTGTTCCCGTGTGCCGATCGTGACGCGCACGGCGCCCGGAATTTCGTAAGAGCGGTCGCGGACCAGAATGTTCTTGGCCTTCAATGCGTCCCGCACTTCGATGGATCGCTCCCCGCAGTCGAAGAGCACGAAATTGCCGTGGCTCTTCACGTAGTTGATGCCTAGCTTTTCCAGCCCCACATAGACAAGTTCGCGCGCGGCCAGCACCTCACCCACGTATTCGGAGATGTATTCCGTATCGCGAATGGCAGCGCGGGCGGCCAGCACGGCAAGAGAATTGACGCTGTATGGCGATTGCGCCTTCTTCATCCATGCGACGTTGTCCGCCCGGCTGAACAGGCAGCCGACGCGCATGGCCGCCATGCCATAGACTTTGCTAAAGGTGCGGCTGACGAACAGATTCGGGTACTCGCGGATCAGCGGCAGGGCGGTGATGCCGCTGAACTCGTAGTAGGCTTCATCGATCAACACGGCGGCGTTCGGCGCCTTCTTGAGGATTCGAACGATTCCGTCCAGATCCACGGCGCTGCCGGTGGGATTGTTCGGGTTCGATATCAGCACGACGCGCGTGGCCGGTTGAATAGCGCCCAGCAGTTCCTGCAGCGGAAATTGCAACGTGCCCGGACGATACGGGATCTCGCGGATCTGAGCGCCCGCCACCTCGCTGTAGAAGCGGTACATGGCATAGGACGGTTTTAGGATGACGACTTCGTCGTCATCGTCGACATAGGTGTTGATCAGCACCTGGATCGCTTCGTCGGTGCCGTTGGTGATCGTGAACTCGTCCTGCCCGGTTTTGAAGAACGCGGCGAGTTCCTCCACGGCCGCTCCGTATTCGGGATAGACGGCAAGGTCGTTTTCGACCAGATGCTGCGCCAGAAATGCGGTGACCTTCTCGCTGCAACCCAGCGTGTTCTCGTTGAAGTCAAGCCGCATGCGTTCTATTCGGCCGCCCGTGGGCGGATGATAGGGCGCCATGCGCTCAACGGCCTGCCGGGGCCGCAATCCTTGTTTGCTATTTGGCACGGCGGACCTCGACGGAGCGGGCATGGGCTTCGAGTCCTTCCGCGCGGGCCAGCGTCGTGATCGCCGGTTCGAGCTTCCTCAGCGCCGAGGCGGAGAGCTCCTGTGTGGAGATAATCTTCACGTAGTCCATCGCGCTGAGCCCGCCGCGCAGCCGGGCGGCTCCGCTGGTGGGCAGTACGTGGTTGGGGCCGGATGCGTAGTCGCCGGCGGCTTCCGGGCTGTAGGGCCCAATAAATACCGAGCCGGCATGGCGGATGCCCGGGAGCAGGGAGGCGTCGGGGATCGAGAGGTGCTCCGGTGCGAAGCGATTGGAAACCTCCACGGCTTCTTCGAGCGACCGCATCAAAATGATGGCCGAGTTCGCGTCGATCGCCTTCCGCGCCGTCTTGCCGGTGGGCAGCGATTCAAGCTGCTTTTCGATCTCCGTTTGCACTGCCAGCGCCAGCTGCTTCGAAGTTGTTAGCAGCACGGCGGAGGCATCGGTATCGTGCTCCGCCTGCGCCAGCATGTCGGCCGCGATCCATTTCGGATTCCCATCCGGCGCGATCATCAGGATCTCCGTAGGACCGGCGATGAAGTCGATGCCCACTTCGCCCGCCAGCAACTTCTTCGCCGCGGCGACAAAGATGTTGCCGGGGCCGACGATGCGATCGGCGCGCGGCACGGTTTTCGTTCCATACGCGAACGCCGCGATGGCGTGCGCTCCGCCGATCTGAAAAACGTGGGGCGTCCGCAACAGCGCGGCGGTTCCGAAGATCTCGGCGACGAAGCGCGGCGATGTGACGCACACGTTTGGCACACCGGCCGTAAGTGCGGGGATCACGGTCATCAACACCGTGGACGGCAGTGGATAGCGGCCGGCCGGAATGTAGGCGGCGACCGTGTCGAGCGGGCGGATGATCTGGCCCGCCTTCAGCCCCGGGGCAATGAATTTCGATTTCGCCGCCGGCAGTTGCAGCTTGGCGTACGCGCGAATGTTCGCGGCGGCGGTTTTGACCGCGCGCTTGAACTCCGGCGAAAGCTGCCGGACGGCGCCGTCGAGCTCCGGTTGAGACACGCGCAGACTGGCGCGTTGGGAGTCATCGAACTGAAGCGCATAGCCGCGCACGGCCTTGTCGCCGTGCTTGCGGACGTTCTCGAGGATGGGCCGGACAGCCGTCTCGGCCTCGGTGAATCGAGCGGCCTTGCGGGCCAGGATCCGCCCGATTTGCGTGTTGTCGACGATGCGAATCATTCGATGATCTTGTTCAGGGGATATTCGACGATGCCGCTGGCGCCGGCAGCCTTCAGGCGCGGGATGATAACGCGCACGGTGCTCTCGTCGAGTATCGTATTCACGGCCACCCAGTCTTCCTTCGCCAGCGGCGAGATCGTTGGATTCTTCAGGGCCGGCAGGATGTCGAGAATCGTGCCGAGATCCTTTCTCTGTACGTTCAGCATGAGCCCGACTTTTCCCAACGCGGCGATGGCGCCTTCGAGAAGCATCTTGATGTCGGCCAACTTCCTCTTCTTCCAGGGATCGAGGATCGACTGTTTATTGGCGATCAACTGCGTGTTCGAGGTGAACAGCTCTTCGACGATGCGCAGCTTGTTCGCACGCAGTGAGGAGCCGGTCTCGGTCACTTCCACGATGGCGTCGGCCAGGTGCGGCGGTTTGACTTCTGTGGCGCCCCAGGAAAACTCCACCTTCGCCTTCACGCCGTTCTTGCGGAGGTACTTCTTTGTGGCCTCCACCAATTCGGTGGCAATGATCTTGCCTTCCAGGTCTTTCACTGTTTTGACCGGCGACGACTCGGGCACGGCCAGAACCCAGCGGACTTTGCCAAAGCTCTGTTTGGAGTAGACCAAATCGGCGATCTTGGCGACCTTCGCGCCGGACTCCTGAATCCAGTCGAACCCGGTGAGCCCGGCATCCAGCACGCCGTCGTCGACGTACCGGGCCATTTCCTGCGCGCGGATCAGCATGCACTCCAGCTCCGGGTCGTCGACGGCGGGGAAGTAGGAGCGGCTGGAGGTATTGATGTTGAAGCCGGCTTTCCGGAACAGGTCGATCGTAGCGTTTTCCAGGCTTCCCTTCGGAATGCCGAGTTTCAGTTTTTGAGGTGAGTTGGGCATTAGTTGCTGTAGACCTGATTGGGATCGTAGGTTTGGGTTTCGGTGACTTTCCACTCGCCGTTCTCGAGCGTCCGGAAGAAGCAGCTCTGGTAGCCTTCGTGGCACACGCCGGGGCCGATGGCTTCCACCTGGATCAGCACGGCGTCCTTGTCGCAGTCGGTTTGGATGGACCTGACCAGCAGTTTGTGTCCGCTCGATTCGCCCTTCAGCCACAGCTTCTTCCGGCTGCGGCTCCAAAAAATCGCGTAGCCCTTCTCGGTGGTGAGCCGGAACGACTCCTCGTTCATGTATCCGACCATGAGGACCCGGCCGGTTTTGTAGTCCTGAATGACGGCGGTTACCAGGCCGTCTGTCTTCTTGAAATCGAGATCCATGATGATTTAGAAAATGAAAAACCCGCCGATGGGTACGGCGGGCTGGGTTTCGGTCACATGCGAAGGAACTTACGTTCTATCCAATGGCCCAGCCATTCGCCCCGTGGCGATGATGGTTGCAGTGGCCGTGAAACAACACTCGCATGGAAACTATGAGTATACCAGAATTGACACTTCGTTCCCAGCGCCGATAGACTCAGATTTCACAATGCTGTTGCAAAAAGAGATCGTCACGCACCTGGCAAAGAAGATCGTGGCCGGGTTAGCGCCAGGTTTTGTCGAGATTGCGAACACGAGTTCCGCCACGACGGTGGTGGACGAAGTGATCGTCCAGGAACTCTCGGTGGAAGACGAACTGAACGACGAGGTTCGCGAAATCCTGTCGCAGTATTCGGACTACATGCGCCGGGAGCAGGTGAGCTATCAGGACATGTTCCGCAAGGTGAAGAACCAGCTTGTGGCCGAGCGGAAGATCGTTCGCGCCTCCGGCCGCGACACCGGCGACGGTATGAAGCTCTCGCGCGACAAGATCACCGAGATTTCGCATAAGGTCCTGACGGCAATGCGCAAGGGCCGCGACTTCCGGCTGAAGCGTCCCGAGAACGATATCCGCCTGCAAATCGTCAAGACCTTTACCGAGTTCCTGCAGGCCGAGGACAAGCTCGACAAGGCCGCCCGGCAAAAAATCAAATCGCAGAAGCGCGAGATTTTGGAGAACAGCGAAGAGTACGATCTGCTGCTGCGCCGCTACTATGCCGAAGAGTTGAAGAAACTCGGCATCGATCTGCCGCGGCCCTAGGTGACTGGCCGGCCGGACATTGTCGCGGCGGGCAGTCTGAACGTGGACTTCGCCGCGCGAGTGCCCCGACTGCCAGCGCCCCCTCCGGCACGCCGTCTGCATCCTGTTCCCAATGGAAATTCCGTTGGACGCCGCAGCGCAAGGACTTCGCGCGGAAAGGGAACTGGGCCCCTTGACGATTCTGGATCCCGCGCCTGCTGCTGGCGGCGGCGTTCTGAGACTGGGCGCGCGCGGATGCTACTCCGGGGGGCGTTTTTATCCGGCGTTCCCCGTGGTCCCGGTCGATACCACCTCGGCGGGCGACACTTTCAACGCCGCTCTCGCTGTGGGGCTATGCGAAGGGCAGGGAATTCCCCAAGGCCCTTCGCATTGCAAACGCGGCCGCGACGCTTTCCGTCACGCACGCGGGTGCGCAAACGGCGGTCGACGAGTTTGCCGCAGCTTACCGTTCCTGCTTGCCGTAAACGACGCGATTCACCTTGCCGGCTTCGATGGTGACCTGCCGGGTGAACTCGCCGTAGATCTGCGACTGGACCTTCAGCTCATACGTACCAGCCGGAACCAGCAGTCCACCGCCGATATCGTTCAATTCGTCGACATGGGCCACAAACATACCGTTCAAGTAAACGGCGCCAATGTCGCCGGTCGCCACGGACCAGAAGGACTCTGATTCACCGCCCTTCAGGCGCAGGCGCCCGAACGGCCCCTTGGGTTCTTCCTTCTTTTTCATCTTCGCGCCGACCTTCGTGGTCTGGCCGGCCTTGGCGTCCACCTTCAGCGTGAAGTCCTCGTAACGAGGATCCTTGAGCGTGATCTCGTGCGAGCCAGGCTCGATCGCGTACTTTTCCGGCACCGTGAAACGGCCCGCCGGGCCCACGTACTTGCCGTCGACAAACACTCCCGCGCCTCGCGGGGAGGAGCGTATACGGACATAAGTTCCGTCAGCGGCGAAAAGGGGAAGCGTCAGGGCTGTGAGAGCGACTACGGAGAAGAGCTTCAGTCTCATATTTCTCAGAATACCTGATTGGAGAAACAGTTACGAAATTTATTGGACACAGGCGAAGCTGGACGCGGCGTTGGCCGGGCCGGATCCGTTGTACTTGACCTTCAACGGATACGGGCACAGCGGCCGGGTGAAGTTTGGGTCCTTGTCGTTTGAGGCGATGAACTTGTCCGGCGCCACGCCTTGCTCCACCCAGCGTTCCAGCGCGTCGACGATGTGGCGCTCCGGTCCTCGCGGCGATGCTGGGGTCTGGCCGAACTGATTGGGACCGATGCCGCCGCCGCAGTGGCCCATGCCC